>JAFGFB010000031.1 GCA_016931315.1 Anaerolineae bacterium | reverse complement strand
GCGTCGGGTTCAGGTCCCGCCAGTAGCCACCATCGAGGACATCCGCAAGGCTGGCGGCATCGAGCAGGGGCGCAACGTCTTCCGGCGTACGGGTGAAGGCAACTTCATCGTGCGTCCTGATGAGGAAGTCGCAGTGCAAGACGGCGACACCTTCGTGGACGCGCCCCCACGCATCAAGGGCTAGCGCCCTGCTGCCGGTGAGAGGTGCTGTATGCCTCTCACTGGCACCCACCCAGACCTGACCCATCCGAAGCGAATCCAGGAGGACTCCCATGTTGAACTGGCTCAAGGCACAGCTAAACGGAAGTACACCTCCCGCGGGCAACAACAACCCCAACCCTGCAGAGCACCCACTTGTTCTGCGCAATCCCCGCCGGCGTGCCCGGATTGAGGCGGAAGTGCTGATGATTGCCGAGCGTTTCAGCCGCCCGCCCTACCAGGGCGTCTACTACGACGACGAGAACCAGGACTGGCTCATCATCCCCAACTATCCCTTGCCAGCGCGTTTCCGGGAACGCCGGTGCGACCTGCTCGTCGTCTTCCCGGAGACCTACCCCGAAACGCCACCCATCGGCTTCTACCTCAACAAGAAATTCGCCCTACGCGACGGCGGCGTTGATCATCATCTGACCGGTCGCGCTTACCACGAAGCACCCGATCTGACCGCCCAGGGTTGGCACTGGTACTGCGTGACCATGACCATGAACGCCCCGGGAGCCTGGAGACCCAAAGCCGATCCACAGCAACCGGACAACATCTGGACCTTCCTGAACATGGTTCGTGAGGTGCTGACCAACGACTTCTAGGCGTGCAAGCGCCTGGTTCTGGACCAAACCCCATGCAGCGAAAGAAGGAGGTGACCCATGGACTACACTCTGGCCCTGACCCGCGACGCGGCAGAGACTCTGCAGAAACACCTGCTTGGCGACCGGAATCACGAGCAGATGGCCGTGACCCTCTGTGGCGTGAATCGCTTACACCACGAGGTGCGGCTGCTCACGCGTGACGTGATCCTGCTGCCGCCCGACGCCTTCCGCGTGCAAAGCGCCGTGCAGCTGGAAGTCAAGCCCGAAGTTCAAGCGCTCATCCATCGACGGGCTGCCGAACATGGTCTCATCCAGGTGGACTGGCACAGCCACCCTGGTAACAGCAGCTACATCGCCTTCTCCGCGGTGGATGACCGTTACGAGGCGGCGCAAGCTGCCTACCTGGCGCACCGTCTCGGGGGAGTGCCCTACGGCTCTGTCGTCATCAACGACCGGGCTCTGGATGCACGCCTCTGGCTTACCGAGCGGAAGCACAAACGCAGCAAAGAGGGCATGCTCCTCAGCTATCATCCCGAGGCTCATCAACTGCAGGCCGTCTTCGTGGGGGATCTGCAACGGCGCATCCCCGCTTCCGTAGCCCGACTACAGCGCGCGGCGCTGCAGCTGCCAGATGTCATGTTCGACCGTCAGGTCCGCGCTTTCGGGCGCGTCTTCCAGGAGCAACTCGGCGCTCTACGCGTGGGCATCGTCGGCCTGGGTGCTATCGGAGGCTCCATGGTCGAATACCTGGCGCGTCTGGGGGTTCGCGCCTGGGTACTGGTGGACCCCGATACCGTGGCGCTGTCCAATCTCAACCGCCTCATCAACGCCACACTCACTGACGCCCAGAAGCAGCGCCCCAAGGTCAATGTGGCGCGCAGCACCATCCGCCAGGTGGCGCCCGAGGCGACCGTACGCGTCTACCAAACGGATGTCTTCGATCCCGAGGCGCAACGCGCGCTGAAGCGCTGCGATCTGCTGATTGCGGCTACCGACAATCACAGCAGCCGCATGGCGCTCAACCGTCTGGCGGTGCAGTACCTCATCCCGCTCGTGCACCTGGGTTTCAACATCGACGTTGCTGTCGAGCCCAAGACCGAGGAGCGGGTGGTGACCGACGTCAGCGGGGAGTTCGCCATCCCCGACCTGGGCCGCTGGTGCTTGCAATGCGCCGGCCTCGTCGATGCGCAGCAGGCCGGCTGGGAGCTGGCCACACCAGCACAACGCGCGATCCTGCGCGAGCGTGGCTACGTGGCTGACACACCTGCGCCAGCTGTGCATCACCTGGATGGCCTGGTAGCAGCGTTGGCGACCGCGGAAATCCACAACCTCATCCAGGCCTTCAAACCCCGGCAGCGCTACCTCGTCTACGACGCACTCAAGACGGAGCTCCTACCGCTGCAGGTGACACCGAGCAGCACCTGCCCGGTGTGCAGCCCGGATCACGGCGTGCTGGGGTTGGGGGATCTGGAGCCGCTACCGGATTACCGGAGGATGGCGCAGGTGCAGCTGCCGCCGCTCCTCAAGGACCAGGCGCAGGCGCCGGCAGCGACCGACCCAACCGCGAGTGGTGCTCTGGAACCGGCGTTCCAGCTGGCAACGCCGCAACCAGATCGGCTGGCTCGCACACGCCGCTTGCAGGAAGCCTTCGTCGAGGCTGGCGACGACGAGGACTAAGCGACAATCTGGCTCAGAAACGACAGCCCGAGACCACTGCGGTCTCGGGCTGTCTTGTGTTACCTCGGTGCAAGGCTCAGGGGCTCCGAGCTCTAGGGTGCTACCTTCAAATCCCCTGTCTCAGCCAGATAGGGCGTTATGTCGACCAGCACCGGCACCATTTCTCCTTTCGGCACGGGCGCGCCGCTCCAGTCACGATCCGTGGCCATATACTGCATGGTGCGCCCTTCTTCAAGACTGGCCAGAGCCGCCCCGACGGTCATTAGCTTTAGGCCTCCCGTTACGTCGCAGATCACCGCACTAGGGCGGTAGGGCGCCTTGCGGAAGATCGTGTCCACGTGATTCCACAGTGTCACATAGTCCCGCGGCTTCACGACAATGGCCTTCTGGAAGGTCACGTGGCTTTCGGGGTGGAGATGTCTGAACCACTTCTCCAGAACGTTGCCCAACCAGGCTGAGCCCTTGAGTACACGACCATCGGCGGTTACGTCGTCCGGGGTACCGATGACCCAGCAGTCACGCAACGTTCCTGCCTCATGGTGGAATTCGAGCGCCCGCAACGCAGGTTCCAGGTTGGTGCCGGCCAGGGGGGCGAAGTCCGTTGCCGTCAATTGGGCGAGATCGGTGGTGGCGATGCGGTCTGCGCTTGTACATACAGCATCCCTGCGTTGCTGGACTTCGTCCGGCGCGCCTCTGGCCCGAGGGTCCAGGGTACTGAGAAGCAGTATCAGACCGTGCTTGCCCGTGGGTTGGCGCTCCTGGATGTCAATGATCACGCGACGCCTGCGGCGTGTGTAGCCGTAGTAGATGACGAATAATACGAGCACTAACATGACAATGATGATCCAGTTCCCCTGGATTCCCCACAACGTCCATGCGCCCAGAATATTCGCCAGCAGGTTGCTGATGATGCCCAAGATGTAAGCGCTCAGAGCAAACAGCAAGTTGGGTTGTCCCAGGCTTTCGGTAATGAAGGTACGCAGCGGATCCGGGTGGGAGGTGATCTTTCTGGTCATGGTAGTTCCTCCTAGCGTTGGGTACGTGCGGCGTCGCGCACGGCCTGTAGATTGATGATCTCCGCCACCTCAAAGCGTGGCGACACGCTGCCCACCACAGGGCGCAGCCGCAGAATGGCCGGGAAGTAGCCCATCCGCCCGTGGAGTTCTGCCAGCAGTGCTGCCGTGATGACATTGAGCGCCGGCGGGTTGATGAGTATCGGCCGGGTCTGCCATTCTGCGGGTGTGAGTCCTACCTGGTCGACCAGCGCGGTGACCTGCTGGGCAAAGGGTTGTCCAGGATCGAATTTGGTGGGAACATCTCGCACGGAGCCCACTGGCTGACCGATTTGGGTTTCTACTTGCGCCAGCTGCTCGGCGGTCAAGGGATGGGAGAAGTTGAGCATCAGCATGGCTCTGCTCCAATGACTGCTGAAAGCACAGGGTTAAGCAGAGCAATACGCTCTTGTTCTAGAAGGTGGTGTTCCATGTGGCCCATGGCGTTTGCGGCAGAATTGAGCAGATTGACGGTGGTGTGTTCGTCAAACGCCAGATTGACGCCAGTGATATGCGCCAGGGGATCACGGTACTGGTTCTTAACTATTCGAATCGCATTGACAAGGTTATCCGGTGCACCAGAATGATCAAGACGCGCACACAACGGTCCCCACGGATCGTTTCCCGGTTGTGTGCCTGTCGATAATTTCAAATAGTGCTTCAGGCCTCCTTCCAACGTACGTACTGTAAACAACATCGCGCCAGCCCAGAAGCCGACTGACAGAAGGCGGGCGGCCTCCTGAAGATTCTCGTCGAGTTCCTCGGGCCATTCTTCCTCGTAGTGCCCGCGCGGTTCGAGATTGAGAAAGGCTCGCGGCTCTTTGATAAATCGACGAAATGGTTCCTCGTAGACAAATGGCCTGGCTATGTAGATGCGTTGCGCCGAAGCCTCGGGTACAAGCTGGTCCCACAGTGCCGTTAACTCCCGGCGGAGCCCAGCAGCCGTCTGTTCGAAGAGTTTGGCATCTGCGTTTTCAGACAACGCATTCTGCAGTCTTTTCACGTAGTCCTTTTGTATCTTGGCTGCCGTCCTCCGTGACTTTGAGAGTTGGAGATCCTCGACACAACGACAAAAGTCCTCCAACCTAGTCACCAGCCCCAGCCTATCCGCCCTTGTTGGTCCAAGCCGCCGTCCTTTTCGGATCGGTCCCAGTCGCGCATATGCATGGCCAATATCCATCAATGTCCAGATGGTCGGCTCGTCGGCCGGAGTCTCCATCGGGTCACCTCCACGGTTTATGGCAGTTCGCCCGACTTATCAATCAGAGGGAAACCCTCAGTATCATCAGGCGCGAGAGGCAATGCCAGACGTGGACCCCCCTTGCGTTTGTTCCCCATGAACCACTCGTAGTTCTTGCCATCTGGCTGCGGATTTTGGGTTGAGCGAGGGTAGTGCACGCGGCAATCTGGCGCTTGGGATAACAGGGACTTCATATCGCGGATATTATCGAGATCCTCAAATTTGCCACCGTAGCGTTCTGTCATGGCCTTTTTGAAGAGCTCGATGAAATGCGTTTTACGCGCCTTTGCATCCTCCTCCGTGATGCTCGACAGACCCGATCCCAGCGTCTCGTAACGGGATTGGGGGTTTAGCAGCTGCAATGTTTGGACCTCAATGACCACGCTCCCAAAACCGAGAGGTTTGGCGAACCCCAAACGGTGGTGCCAGCCTTCCAGTTCGATACTCCAGAGCAACGCACCCAGTTCTACGTCTGCCAGGTTTTCGAAAGCGACCTCGAACTCAAAAGTGCTTTCTGGTTCAACGACACCTATCACTGTCCGATTTTGGTCAGTTTCCTTTCCCTGTACACTGGAATACTCAGCGCTGTTTAGTTGGCTCCCTTGATGGCGGTAGAATTTCCTGCCACGGAGCTGCTGTTCTGCTTTCAAGTCATAATCAACGTCAGCGTCCTCTTGCCCGTCTTTGGGAGCCGTGCCGTCCATCGGGCGCAAATAGAAGCGCGTGGTTGTAGGCTTGGGAGAGGAGAGG
>JAFGFB010000001.1 GCA_016931315.1 Anaerolineae bacterium | reverse complement strand
CGACGTGTGGGAGCGGCACGTCACCGCCCTCGAGGACCCGGAGATTCGCGAGGTGGCGCTCGGTGGGCCTGACACCGCGACGCGTGTAGAAATCGCCTGGGAAATTCGCATCGCAGAAAACGTCGTCAACGCCGGAACCCCCGCAAGCTGTGAGGACTTCGAGGCCTGGCAACCACCTCAGGGCGACCATCATGGACGGCTTCAAGCACGCCTCAACCGGGGAGACACTGACGGTGGGCCGTGCGAGACGCCTGGAGGTGAAGTCCACCGGCTCGAAAACCAGCTCTATCGCGTTGAAATCCATCGCGGCGGCGTCTTCGGACAGGCCACCTTCAAATGGTCACGGGACAATGGCGCAATCACGGCGCGGTGGACCGACAGCGACGGGCAGAAGCTGACGCTGGATGATGCTGCGCCCTACCAGATTCAAGGTTTGCTAGACGCCAAATGGGTCGAGATCACCGATGAACTGCGGGAGCGGCAAGGCAAGCGCGGGGTCCTGGCACGCGTGCTCACCCTCGAGGGTGATGTTCTTTCCATTGATCCCAGCAGCATTGACGATCCCGACGTCGTGAACGCGCATAGCATCGAGCGCAGTAAGTTTGGCCCCGTCCCTCTGGTCCGGCGCTGGGATTCGGAGGGCGCGCAGGCCCTGGCAGGTCCCGGCGGTACGGCACAATGGATTGAGCTGGAGGAAAACATTGAGGTGCGTTTCGATCCAAATCACGGCGCCAGCACCGGGGATTATTGGCTGATTCCAGCCCGCACTCTGATCGACAACCTGCTGTGGCCGCAGACAGCGACAGGCGAACCAGCGTTCACCCCCCCCGACGGCGTCCACCACCATTATGCGCCGCTGGCGTTACTCTCCATCTCGGGCAATGCGGTGCAGGTCAAGGATTGCCGCAAACTCTTCCCGCCGGTTACTGCCATCACAGCGGATGATGTGGCTTTCGACAACACGGCCTGCGAGATGCCAGATGCGGACACGGTCCAGGAGGCTCTCGACACGCTGTGCAGACTCAAGCGAAACAGTTGCACGTTGGTGGCCCTACCTGGTCCTGGTTGGGAGAGCGTCTTCGCGCGCATTCCACCGGGAGCAGATGCTGCCATCTGTTTCCAGGAAGGCTTGTATCCGCTCTCATCCTCTTCGCCGGTCCTCATCGCGGACAAGGGGCATCTCAAACTGAGCGGGGTGGGACCGGGTACGCGCATCGTCGCCGAGAATGGAGAGGCAGCCCTGGCCTTCGTACGCTGCAAGAGTGTCACACTCCGAGATTTGTCCGCGGAGGCAAAAGTCGCGGGCAGCAAGGGCACACTCCACCACCTCAACGGCGTGCTCTCCTTTTCAGAGACAGCGGCTGTGGCTATAGAGCACCTCCGGTTGCGGTGCGCCTCCGCTGTGCGGCGCACCGCCACATGCGTCACAGTGCGACACGCTACCGCCAGTCCGGAAACACAGGTGCGCATCCTCCACACCGAATGCAAGGTGGGACACCAACAAACGGGTTTCCTCATTCTCAATACGGGACGGGTTCAGATTGAGGATAACACGTTGACGGTTGCCAGCAAGCCCCGCACTCTCACCATGGAAAAGATGCTCCGCGATAAGGCTGTGAGGCGGGCAGCGCGTCTGGCGTTGCTCACGGACATCAAAACCGCAAAACCGAGTCGGGCGTCCCCCGAAGCCGGCAGAACATCAGTGAACGTGGGCCGCTTTGCTCTAGAATTCAACGCTGCCAACCCCGCAATTGGGAAGGAATTGCAGAGCATCATTGTCGGAAGTGTGAGTGAAGCCGTAGCCTGGACCAGCTCGGGCAACGCTATCCGACACGTTACCACAGTGCTTGACAAGCTGCTCAAATATCCCGCGCGCCTGGAAAGCAAGCCGAATCTGGCGAACTGGTTCAAGAATCTGCAATCCCAGAACCCCTCTATTGCCTCTCAAGGGATTGTGATCGGCGGGCAGTGTGCTCACGATGTTCGGATCCTGAATAACACCATACACGGCTTCTTACAGGGCATCCACGTTGGACAGAGTCGCGCCCTCAAAGATCGCAAATCTGGTGTTGTGGATCGCACAGAACGGCTTGTGATCAAAGGTAATACGATCACTGTCATTCTGCATCTACTGAAGTTGATGGAACGACATGGTATCTTCTGCGGCAACTGCAGCAGTCTGGTCATCGAGGAAAATATGATCACTATTCGCCGCCACAAGGGCGCCGAGAAAACCCACATTGATGGCATTCGCGTTTTCGGCATTCTCGGGAGATTTGCCGTAGTCCGTCAAAACCACATCATAGATCCCATCGTAGGCATCTATTTCAATCCGATCAACAAGCCCATTGAAGACCTTCCGACGTCACTCTGGGTAGTCGCTGACAACCTGGCTACCGGGGCTCACGTCCGCGAGAGTGTAGAGATCGGCGACCGCAAACAGAAGGATGAAAGCGAAGTCACACGCATAGCCCGCGAAAAAATTAACGAGAAACGGCGTGCGAAAGTCCGGAGATCGGGAAATTTGCCTTGACGCGCGGTGATTACTATGCTATACTGATATTAGTAAGTCGAACTACTGGTTGTAGGCAAACGTGAGAGGATAAGAAAGCGGACATTGGCAAGCCAAGATAGAGCAAGTGCGTAAGTTGAATTCAAGGTAGGCAGGCAACTGTAACCGTTGAAAACAGCAAGCGTCAGTCTCGATTCCAGGTAAGCGATGACTGTGAACTTTGAGGCAGAGCGAGTGTGAGGTTCGACTCCAGACAAACAGGGACGCAGCTCAAAGGGCTGCGTCTCGGCTTTTCTACTGCTCGCATCGCATGGTAACCCACCGCACCCACCCGTTTTCCCATCTCTGTAGCAGCACGGCACTACTTACCGAAGCCTATTCCCGCATACAGCGCCCACGCTGCAGCGCTACGCCCCTGCACTTGCAACATCATTCCCGGCCGGCCTGCCCCCCTCCACGAGCGCCTTCCCAACCCCGCGCCACCTGGCGCGCTTGGCCGTGACGTCAGGCGGTGCCCCAAACACAGTACGGTCCCACCGTGCATGTCACAAAAACCAGGTACTCCGTCCCTCCCAGCTCATACAAAGTTAGACCTCCAGCGTCCTCGGACGCCGGGGTCAAGCGCTCAAAACCGGACTCACAGTCATCGGGCCACTGCACCAGCGCCCGCCATGTTGGGCGTGCACTGGTGAGAGGGTGAGCCACGGAGAGATCCGGCAGCGTGAGCTTGGGAGTGGGTGAAACCATCTGCGTCAGATGCGAGGTCAACGTTACCGGTGGCGTGATTTCTGGCGGGGTTTCTACATCACTCGGGGGCTGGCAGGCAAACAGACATCAACATAACACTACCGTAGCCATGGTCTTGATTCGCGACCTCATCAGAGCTCGCCTCTCCCTGATAACAGAACCTTTTCTGGTTCTTCCAACATCACTAAAAAGTAACGCTTCAGGCAGTATCAGTATAGAACGAGGTTCGCAAATTAGCGATGCTTCTCTACGACTGCATCAATCTGGCACCCTTTCCTGACACAACACCGCCACGCCATCTCATCACAATGCACTACCGTGGTGCGCTTTTGCCGCTCCAGCACTACACCTTCTACCCCAACCGTCAAAGCATAACCATATCCCAACGCTGGTACTACGAACTCGTTATCAAGGCACAGTCATACAGATCGCTGAACAAACTGCCCATCTGCTCCAGCGACAGTTTTTGACCTGCTGAGGGTTTAGCTTCCCAGCTTTTCCAGCGCAATCTCCCCATATATGATATAATGTAAATAGACTTGAGATTAGGATACTCGGTTGGTACAGGAAACGTCGTTTCGATTTCTTTTGGAACGTGAGGCTGCGCTAAGAGTGCGCTTTACCCGGGACCGCGGCCAGGTAATTGCTTTTGTTGTCCAACTGGAATGTTGGATTAATGAGCACTGGTATCCTGTGGTGCGTTATGATTCAGCACACGGTTTTGCGCATTGTGATGTTCTCAGACCAGATGGCTCACAAGAGAAACAGGCTATGCCGGTCCGCGACTTCGGTGAAGCCCTGACCTATGCGCAGAACGATTTACGGACTAACTTCCACCGCTATTGTGAACGATTTAAGGAGCAGTTGAAATGAAAGATTCAGTGGTTGATCGCAATCTGGAGCTGGTTGCATCCGTGATGCGTTTCATCCTGGATCAACCGCAGGTTCTGGATCGGCTGCCTGCTGATTTCAGGCTAGTGTTGTTGCCCGATGATGATCCGGAACTGAGCCGTTATAACTTCGACCTGTTGGCAGAGCAAGCTGAGCAAGAGCAGCCAGTTGTATTTGTGCGCTTGAAATCGCACCCCCTTAACCTGAAAGTACGTCCACCTCAGGTCTATATTCCCGTACCTGTGTGATATCGAGCTTTTTCAAAGCGATAGAATGGCGCTGCGCTTAATCAAACGCAGCGCCATTGACGTTGTTAGGGTCGCTTCGCAGGAATCTATTGCAACACCTGTCGCAATAAACCTTCGGCAGGGCACCCCACCCCAGGCTCCAGAATTGGAGCGACATCAACTGTGGCTTTATCTCGCGCGACCACCGCTAATCACTCGCGCATCGCCCAAAAGCAGTTGACAATCTTGGGTTTCTTGCGTACAATTAGGGCGTACAACTAAACCGCAAAATACATCTTGTGTGGTGCGACCTACCCCTATACAGGCTCTATACAGGCCTTTTAGGGTTCGTTATCGCAACTGAAAAATGTCGTAAAAGGTTTTGGGGAGGGTTGAAGTGCTGTCAACTGATTGGCAATCGTGCGTGGCGAGTTTCCTGGACGAGTACGAAGGCATCACCCAACGGCGCTATGCCGACGCGCTGGCGGAATTTGCGACCTGGTATCAGGCGACCTACGACGCACTACCGGAGCCGGCGCTGCTCACCGCAGAAGAGCTCCGTGAGTACCGTAATCATCTGGTGGCGCAGGGGCACCAGGCGGCGACAGTCAATCTCCGCTTGGCGCCGTTGCGGGGCTTGCTGCGCTCCATCGGTCGAAATGTGAAGGTCAAGGGGGTGAAGCAAGTCAAGCCCGCCATCGAAGCGCTGGATGGCCGCGAGTTGGGGCGTCTGCTCGCCGCCGTCGAAGGCTCTGACTGGCAGGATGTTCGCAATGGCGCTATGCTCGCCATCCTGGCGCGGGCGGGGCTGCGTTTGAGCGAGGCTCTGGCGCTGAAGCTGGACGATGTGACGCTCAACGACCGTTCTGGTTCGCTGTTGGTGCGCCAGGGCAAAGGCAAGAAGGAGCGCACGGTGGCGCTGGCCAAGGAGGCGCGCGCCGCCTTGCGGGCCTACCTGGAGATGCGCCCCAAAATGGCACAGACTGAGGTGCTCTTCATCAGCCGCTCGTGGCAACCGCTGGGTGCGCGTGATGTACAGCGCTTGATTACCGAGGCCAGTCGGCGCGCCGGCATCCAAAAAACGGTAACGCCCCACACGCTGCGACACACGTTTGCTACGCGTTTTCTGCAGAATGGCGGCGATGTGGCTACACTGGCGAGCCTGTTGGGACACACCAATGTGGTGACAACGACACGTTATCTGCATCCCAATGCCGCCCGGGTGCAGGAGATGGTGGAGGGGTTATAGGCACTGGTGATATGCCTGGCAGGTCTGGATCATCATCTCGATGGAGTCAATCCACTTTCAAATGCGAATCCTGTCAAGAAATCACGGCATCGGTGCCATACCTGATGAATTCACCACGGCACACACCACCAACCAGCGGCTAGCGACGGTCTGAATATCACTGATGTCAATCTCCCCATTTCCATTCAAGTCGAAGCGGGTTTCATAAAGGGGATCGGTGTGGCGTATGCGCCAGCGACCAGCAATGGTTTGGATGTCACTGATATCTATTTGCCCATCGGCGTTGAAATCACCCAGACAAGCCACAACAGTTATGTGGCCATCCGACGCCGTAGTAGGAAGCAAGGCACCTTCTATATCAAGCGTGGAATGGTTGGCAAAATGCAGCGGAGTTTCACCACTAGATTGCGCCTGGAACCGGATGTATGCCAATACACCGTTCCCGCTGGGCCCTAGCGCCTCCCCCTGACTAAATGCCCCGAAATTCACTGTACCATTGACATTGTCAATTATCGGACCCAAAGGTGTGACTATGCGATTCGTGCTACCAATGAACTGCCCCACAGTGACTTGTGTTGCTGTTACAACCGCCGGATCAAAGCTAATCAGATAATCGAAAGCGCCAAGATTCACTACATTGGAGATCATCAATGTTACAGTGACTGGTGCATGAGCGTCCGCATTAACCACCGTAGGTGTGAAGTAGATGTGAGATGTGGTGGTTGAGGTCATACAGGTAGTGACTGGCGTGAAGCGTATGGCGCTGAACGAGATGCTTGTGGTACCCAGAAGCTCGCCAGTGACAGTGTCTAGAACAACCCCACCAGGAACTGCTGGGTCAAATTCATAAACGCCCAGCCAGGCCCAAGCGTCAGCCAGAGGTCTCTGGTCTAGAGCGATTTCTGTAATGCCCTGAGCATGCTGGATGAGGTATTGCGCGTAATTGGTATCTCCTGTTAGTGTTTGTCCCTCACACCATACAATCTGAGGGTGATTGACAATCAAGGCCTCGACTGCATAGAGCGTTCGGCAAGGCAATAGTGGTAGATCCCAGGATGCAGAGTTAGTAGATTGCTCAGCTGTTGTCGCGTTCAAAGTAGCATAAGCCTGATGTCCCGCGTAAACGGGCAACGGATACCATCCAGTAGCAGGCTCGCCAGGGGCACCACAAGTTGAACCTGGAGCCGGATGTAACGCCGGTTCCACAATGTAGGTTTGAGTCGCAGTCCCAATTGTTGACACACGCCCATCAAGAACATTGCTATCAATGCTCAGTGTGATTCCTCCCCAGGTTTCTTGATGGTCACCCGCATACTGCCGGATGCGTTGTTGGTTCGACCAAACAGTATCGGAAAGACAGGCTACCCCCCAAACTGAAGCTTCGGAGTTGAAAGATGAATAAATCCAGTGCGCCGGCCAGATAACATCTGGAACATGTGGCAAGTCAGTATAGTAGCTCAACCCTGAAGCACATGAAGAACCATAGAGGCCAGCTTGGTTGTTATGAGCCTGCAATTGCATGGACCATCCATAAATGAAAGCCTCAGCGGCCTCGCGACAGGGAGTATTGCTGGTATCATACGCTTCCAAATCATAGTAGATGAGCGCATCGCTTCGATCCGGATGCGCCAATCCCAAAATAGCTGCTGTCGTCAAGGCCGCCTGCGCCTCCTGTACACCTTGAGCATGCGCAACGGCCGCATCATAGCTCATCCGTGAGCCATACGAAGTACAAGCCGCCTGCGGCCCGACCCAAGTCGGGATGAATTTCCAGCCCTGTTGGCTTAATTGTTCCAGATACTCTGCTGTCAACGCTGCATTGCCGCAACCACGACTGGAGCCGCCAATATAGAGATTTATCGTGCGATATGGACTCTGTGTGCTCCAATTCTGCAAGGTTGCCAGTGAAGGAATCTCACAAATATCAAAACCATGCCCAACAAATGGCTGCACTAATTCTTCTTCAACCAGATGGGTTTGCTCCGGGACTGGACTTACTTTCACGATCCTCGGTTCAACTGGCAAAGGTAGGGCTAAGTCAATCCAACTTTGACCCCCGTCCCTCGTTTGCAACAATCCCGAATCTTGCCGGCAAGCCATTCCATCAACAGCACAAAAACCATTTTGATAGAATGCCCAACCCGAATCAGCAGTAGCCATCCTCAACGCGAGGATATTGCCCGGCACATCCAGATTTGAGACGGTAGCAGAAAGTCCAGCAAACACATCCCAGCGAATTTGATGCCGCATCCGTGTGGTGAAGACGAGTGCTTGATCCGAACTACTCAACACCCAAGGCATCGGAGAGCTGGTCACAGAATCACCACCATTGACTTGCGTCGCGACCAAATGCCAATGCAATCCACCATCCTTCGTACTGTAGAACTCCAGCGTCTTGCCTGACTGCGCCAACAATACTCCCTCTCGTGCGTTTATGAATTGTGGTAGTTCACACCGCCGGGGGTGCTCATTCTGCATGCCAGGTAAACGCTCCGGAATCCAGGTTTGCCCCCCATCTCGGGTTTGATATAGCTCCGTTCCGTTCACTCCACCAGCAACCCATCCTACATCTCGCGTCAAAAAGAAAACCGGCTCCCCAATGGGAATGTGCAGCCGTTCCCAGGTCTTGCCTCCATCTTCAGTTCTGAAAAGAGTTCCCTCATTGAAGTTAGCGCTGGAGGCGTGGCGTACCACCAACCAACCAGTCTCCGAATCCAAAACAAAGAGTGAAAGCGATTGCGCCAAGCTTGCCACATCGCCAACCGGAAATAACTCAATCTCCCAACGCTGCCAGTTTTCGCCGCCATCCGCAGTCCGCGCCAGCGAGTAGCGGAAGCCATGTCGTTCGTCGTGCTCGGTCTCCACTACCCAGCCCTGTTGCGAATCTAAAAACGCCACAGCACGGGGTCCCAACAACGAGAAACCCGGTGGCGTAATATCCTGCCAGATTTCCCCACTGGAATCTGTCCAATATAGACGCGTGCCCAATAAAACCCAACCGCTACCAGGCGAGAGCAAATCAAAATCTCGATTGCCAATTTGCGTAATTGGATCCATAGACACATCCGGTTCCGAATCTGCCGAGGCCATATGCAGATTTACCAAGGCGGCAAAGCATATTGCCAATAGGAATAATAACCGAATTTGTTTCATCGCAGGTACTCCCTCAGCGGTCTCGCGGTCAACCATGCCGACATGTTTTGATACCCCCAAACTATCTAGGCAGCCATCTTGTGGTAAGACCTCACCACAAGATGGCTGTCCCTGTCAAAACCCAGATCGCGCGGATTTCCGGTGGATGGCGAACGCCCTAATCCCTATTGACTCTTATCCCGGACAACTAGAGGAAGATAGACCTTATGCGCAGTATAGATCTGCACAATACTGATTTGCGTAGTCAGATCTTGAGTAGTTCCAGCAGGGGTTGTGATCTGCGCAGAAGTTAAGGTCAAGTTGCTGCTACCCGGCTCCAGAGCACGAAGTGTCACATTGACCAATACGCCGTTGCCGTCAGCGCCTGCATCGGGAGGCGCCAGCGTATATGCGCCCAGGTCCACCCGCCCAGCCACGGGATCAACTTGCGGAGGAAGGAAGGTAACCGTACGGCCTGTGCTTCCCAGAAAGCCGCCTACAGTAGCGCTGACAAATTCGAGCACAGCAGGATCGTAATTGAAGGCAGTCTCAAATGCTCCCAGATTGACTGCATCGCTAATACTCAACTGCACGGTAAAAGTCTGCCCCGCTGGTGCAGTCACAAGCGGCGGATCCAACCAGAGCATTGCCGTCGTCCGCGTCGCTGCTATCGTGTTACTGTGTTGCGTCGTTGCAGTACAAGGCTTCTTCCAGCGATTGGCAACAGTCTGAATATCACTGATATCAATCTCCCCATTGCCATTAATGTCAAAGCGGACGTCGTAGCGCACATCTCCCTGGCGCACCCTCCACAAGTTGGCGATGGTCTGAATGTCATTGATGCCCACTTCGCCATTGCCATCGAAATCGCCTAAACAAGCAATGATGGTAACGCTGCCATCTTGTGCCGAAGCCGGCAGAATTGCTCCAGCAATGTCGGTGATCCGATTCTGCGTGAAGTGCAGGTCAGCTGTGCCGCTGGCGCTTGCTCGCCCCACCACATAAGCCAGAATACCTCCACCGTTTGGCCCTGGAAGAGGCGGGGTAGCGCTGCTTTGACTATAGGCGCCCAAGCTAACCTCGCCTGCGGAATTATCGATGAGCGGGGGCATGAATACCAGTGTTCGCCCAGTGCTGCTCAGAAAGTTTCCGGGAAGGACACGCGTTACGGTAAACACAGCGGGGTCAAAGGTGAAAGTTTGCTCATGTGCACCCAAATTCGCTGTATTGGCAATATTCAGGGTTAGGGTGAACTGCGTATTTGGCGCGACCGTCGCAGGCATTGGAGAAAGGTACACCGAGGCAGCATTGTCGCTCCACGTTGTCGCATTAGCAATGTTGCTGTACGTGGAATTGCCAGCAGCATTGTATGCACGCACACGATAGTAATAGGGTGTACCACTGGTCAAGCCGGTATTGTTGTAACCCGCTACGTTAGCCGACACCGTTCCGATTTCCGCCCAGTCGCTGGTCCCGTTTTCGGAACGCTCAATCTTGAAGCCACTCTCGTTGCTACTGGCATCCGTCCAGGTGAGGTTGATTTGTGTCGTTGAGACCGCTGCGGCGCTAAGGTTCGTGGGAGCAGCGGGGATAGTCGGTGGGCAAGCAGATGTCGTTGCATTAGCCATGTTGCTGTAAGCGGAATTACCTGCAGTGTTGTAGGAGCGCACACGGTAGTAGTAAGGAGTTCCGCACGTCAACTCAGTATTGCTATAGACGGTGACATTCGCGCCCACTGTGGCAATTTCCACCCAACCGTTCGCCCCATTCGCCGAACGCTCGATCTTGAAGCCAGTCTCGTTGTTGCTGGCATCTGTCCAGGTGAGGTTGATCTGCATCGCCGAGGCCGCTGTCGCACTCAAGTTTGTGGGGGCAGCCGGAATCGCTGGGGGGCAGGCAGACGTGGTTGCGTTGGCAGTGTTGCTGTAGGCAGAGTTACCCGCAGTGTTGTAGGAGCGCACACGGTAGTAATAGGGAGTACCACAAGTTAGGCCGGTGCTGTTATAGGTGGTGACATTCGCGCCTACCGTACCAATTTGCGCCCAGCCGCTGGTCCCGTTTGCCGAGCGCTCGATCTTGAAGCCGCTCTCATTATTGCTAGCGTCCACCCAGGTAAGGTTGATCTGCGTCGTCGAAGCTGCTGTGGCGCTCAAACTTGTGGGAGCGGCGGGAACAGCAGTAACTAATGTGAACCGAACTACATTGAATGACACCGAATATGTGAGATTAGTCTCTCCATTGAGGTCAACCAATTTGATATACCCGGTGGTTCCCGCATTGAAATTGAACTCGCCCAAATTCAACCACTGATCAGTCAAAGGACGTTGGTTACCTGTTACCGCTGTTGTCCCATCACGATGATACACCGTATACCGGGCATCTGACGTATCCCATGAAATCACTCTACCCGCCACAGGTGCACATGGCCAAGTGATAACTGGGTGATTAGCAATAAGAGCTTCTACTTTCCATCGCCCAGATGTGGGGAGATTAGGGCGCCAAACGGCTGAGTTAGTTGACTCGGCCGGATTGTTGGTATTCAGAGTCAGGTAGAAACCGTCTGCGATTTTGTACCAACCACAGCCGCAGGTTGACCCATTGTAAGCTGGAGTGAGAGCAGGAGCAACCGTAACATTGGGGTTTGCGGAAGCGCCATTTGTGGAGGTGTATAGAGTACCATTGGCGGCACTTGAGATGGAATCCATAGAGAATCCCTGAATGGTCAGCTTTTGATTGGTCTCGAAATGCAAATGCGTGCCCGTTCCACAACCGCAGGCTGTTGCAAATTTGTATGGAGTGGTAGGTATACAAGCAGGATGGGGATTGTCGATAGCGCTACCTGCGTACGCGGTGCCCAGAATTTCCCCTCTGGGGATAGTGGTGTTGAATTTCGCTGTAGGTACTGTACTTCGCGTAAGGTGCAAATAGCCAGATTGTGGCCCTCCAGGATGCTCAATTTTGACCATAGCCTGATAGGGATCCAAACATACCGAGCGCAGGACACCAGATTCTATTGCCAAGACATTGGGATTAGCCGTCCCTGGAGCAAAGTCAAGAGAGAATCCCATGGTGTTAAAGTGATAGCCCTGCGTTTTCGCCCAAGCCACACCATTGGTCCAAGGGAAACGATAATCAAGGGTTTGCAGGCTTGGTTGGACACCAACCGAGGGCAAGAACTGAACCACTTCGCGATCACCATCCTTTGTCAATATCAGCCGAATGATGTGCTCCTCTGGCAAAGGAAGCCGCCAATGACTAAAATAGACGTCAGTGGGTACAAAAGCCAGATACTGGATTCCTGATTCGCCTGCATACTGAACGGTGAGGATGTAACCCTGCACATCTGATGGTAATGTGGCTCGATTCAATTCCAGAAAATCGCGAATGGTTTCTGTGGTCGCGTAGTCCAAATCTGACAATGAGAAATCAAGGTGCAGTGTACCTAGCTCAGAAAAAGCAGAGAGGCTTCCATTGTCATGCTGCATTGCATGAGTGTACTGACTGGCCATGACAGAGGTTCCAGAAACACCGAGAACCCACAGAAGCATAGCCAACAATAACAACGTGCGGGTCTTCGTGAAACCATTCATATTCTCCTCCTAACTATTATTGAAATTGGATATTACAAAGTAGCAACCTACCAAGCAACTAATCGAAAAGGGAAAAGCAATGCTCATAGTTTTGAAGTTAGGGTTATTCATCCATTTCTATCTTACACGCTACCCGCTACATTGATGAGACAGAAATCGGACTAGAATCGGACACGACAAAGTGCTTTTTTCTGCCATCCAGGTATAATGGTTGAGTTATCTATCAAGGTAGACAAAATGCAACCTTCTGAACTGACCACGGAATGGCTTCAGGCTGAGCTACGTGCTCTGCGGCAAGGAGAGCCGCTTTCACCCACCTGGGAGGGATCACACCAGCTGGAAGGCGCCAGCGCCTCGGTATCTGCTTACCTGGAGCAACTCGTGCGAGCACATATCCCCCCTCTGTATGCGGATAACATCGGCACGATTTCCAGAGCTGAGGCTAACACCATCATTGGCCGGGTATTTGGAACTGGAGATCCCAACCTAGAAGCCTGGATCGCACTCTACTACCGCTATCTCTCCCCGGTGAAGATCTCTGTGGAAGCCCTGGCAGAAGCTGCACACGTGGATGTGCGGCAGTGGCGTCGTCGGGTCACGCGAGGACAGGACCTTCTGCTGGAACAATTACAACAAGCCGAGATAGCTGCCCACAATCAACAACGGCGGCTACACCTGCGCCAGTACTTACCACCGCCAGAGCAATTACGGCTCTTTGGCATCCAGAAGCACGTTGAGAACTTGATTACACGACTGACTTCCGCGGAAGGGCCAGCGTTGGTCGGGTTGGATGGGCTGGGCGGCATTGGCAAGACCACACTAGCGCAAGCTGTCGCTGAGCAATTGGCCGCCACCGAGCTCTTTACCGATATCCTGTGGGTCAGCGCTAAACAAACACGCCTCTCTCCTGTGGGAGAGATCCAGACTCTATCCGCACCAGTACTCACATTGGACCAATTGCTCCTACGTTTGGCCACGCAATTGGGTCGAGAAGACCTGATTGCGTGCACTCCAGAGAACCGCACTAAGGCTTTGAGCCTCACCTTTCACTCTGCGCCGTATCTGGTAATTGTTGATAATCTGGAAACAATGGTTGATCACCAGACCTTAGTCCTTCAATTGCAATCTATGAGAGGGATGAGTCATTTCATATTCACCAGCAGACAATCTCTGCGAGACTACGATTTCGTCTACGCTTTCTCAGTACCGCCGCTTTCGCGCGAAGATAGCCTGGCATTGCTTCAATATGAATTGGAACATCGTAACCGATGGCTGCCAGGGATGGAGATCACGGACTTGTTAACCCTGTATCAAGCCGTGGATGGCATCCCGTTGGCACTGAAATTGTTAGCGGCGCAATTGGGACGGTTGCCACTCGTACAAATTCTAGAAGGCTTACACAACGCACGTGGTATGGCCTCTGAGACTCTTTACAATTTCATCTATCGTCATACCTGGGATTTACTGCAAGATCCAGCACGACAGCTTCTGCTGAACATGCTTCTGACTTCGCCTCAGGGTGAAGATTTCGCATGGCTGCAGGCAACTTCTGGTCTGTCCGCCCCTCAAATGGACACCGCCATCAAACAACTGCAAGAGTATTCTCTGTTGTTGATCTCCGGCTCTCTACAACAACCTCTGTATCAGCTACATCGGTTGACTACGACCTTCCTGCAGACCGACATTCTGTCTCAATGGTAAAGCCCGATATGATGGGTATAGGCCTCAACTCCCAACATCTCTACCAGATAGATCAAGCTCCAACAGTGACTCATTGGCAGACATACTATGCCGAACGAGTCGGAGCACAGCTGGTTTGGGCTTTGGATTATGTACAACAACACCAAAACCATCCACAAGAGCTCAAAACACACGGTCGCAGCGTGTTTTCACTACTAGAGCAGGCCCGCCGATACCCCCAGTGGTATGAGCGAATGGTGGCGGTGCTGGTGGCATTGGAACATAAACCTGCACGCTGGGGCGAATGGGGTCAATGGGAAGCACTCCTGAAGTTCTGTCTGAACATCACCGCGTCTCGCTCCGATTTGAGCGTTGAGCACCTGAGCCTTCTTGATGAATGGGCACAGCTCTGCTTTGCCACTGGGAGGTTGGCTCAGGCTCAGGAGATAACCCTACAAATCCTCCAGCAAGCCCCCCTCTTGCTAACCGCCGAGGTCTTAACCCTGGCGCGGGCACTAGATCTATTCCTGGATATCCTCATTTCTCAGAATCGGTTGGTTGAGGCAGCGGAGTGGCTAACCCGCGCCGAGAACTGGTTTACCCCAACTGCACCCAGGGCTCGGGCTTATTGGCATATGGGTCAGGGCAAACTGGCGCGTAGACAACGTCTGTTCACTGTAGCACAGAATGAGATACTGGAGGCGCTAAAGATCCTTGAACAGCTACCTCAAGACCCAGAGCAATTGGGTGCAGCCTACAATCTGCTAGGTATCATTCATTGGAACAAAGAGGAGTTTCCCGCTGCGGTAGAAACTCTCCAACAGGCAGCACATTGGTATATGACAGCCGGCAATCTGGTGACAGCGACTAGCATACAAGGCAATCTCGGATTAGTGTATTGGGGCATGCAGAAATTCCGATGGGCGGAAATCTCTGTGCGGCGCGCCATCGCCATATCGGAAACCCTGGGCGCGCGTTGGCGTTTGATGATTGACCTGGAGACTCTGGGAGCAACGTATCTGGCTTGCGGCAAGGCGCACCTGGCGTTGGAATGCTTCGACAAACAATTGCAGATGGCGACGCAACTAGAAGACCGCCTCACCCATTACCGAGCACATGGGAATCGCGGCCTGGCTTTGACGGCTCTGAGCTGCTATTCAGAGGGGTTGCAGGAACTAGAGTTCGAACTTCAGTTTTCACATGTTCATGGCAGTGAATTAGGCATGCTTTGCAATGCGATGACAAGGGTCCGTTGCCTTGCAAAGCTGAACCGTGAAACGGAAGCTGAAGCACTGGCTCGAGAAGTTTTGATACGCGCCCATGCCATCGGGCATCAAGGAGCGATTATTGCGGCTTTGCGTTGCCTGGCTCAGCAGGTGCCAAAAGAGCAGCGTGCCGCTTTGCTGCAAGAAGCGCTGAATCTCGCCCAACAGCGACGTTCCAAACTTGACGAGGCGGCTTGTTGGCTACTCTTAGCAGAAATCACGACAGGGCAAGAGCAACGCGCATATTGGCGGCGCGGGAAACGTCTTCTAAAAGAGATCGGCGCCTCTGCCTGGCTAGATGGCTATACCCCATCAAGCCCGCCTTATATTCTCGGCCTATTATAGCTTCTATCGCCTATGCAATATTACGCCTTTGGCTGAAGGTACACGCACCCCTAAACCCATCTAGAGATATTCCCAGCGCCGGCTCAACTCAGCGAAGGTATTACTACTAATCACAAGGCTCACACGATGTGCAGGGTACCTTATCGTTGCGCCATCACCAGGTCCTAAGCGCTAGATTGCCTGCTTAGCCCAAAGTTACCCTAGCCTGAGCAGACTTGCGTGCTGGTTGCCTTTACCTTTAAAAGCCTATAATGAAAACGCATAGCTAATCAAGACAACAATGAGAGAATAACTATGGCAAAGCGACTGGATGCAATCCTGGTCATTGATGTGGAAGCGACATGCTGGGAAGGAGAGCCCCCGCCGGGGCAAAGCAGCGAGATCATCGAAATCGGTCTGTGCGTGCTGGATGTAGCCACACTAGAGCGCCGTGAGCAGCGCAGCATCCTCGTGCGCCCCGAACAATCCACCATCAGCCCCTTCTGCACGGCGCTGACCACGCTCACCCAGGCGCAGGTGGAGCAAGGTGTGCCGCTCCGCACCGCCTGCGAAATCCTCAAAGATGAATACAAAGCCAGGCAACGGCTGTGGGCAAGCTACGGGGACTACGACCGGGGGCAATTCGAGGCGGAATGCCAACGCAAAGACCTCCCCTACCCCTTTGGGCGGGGTCACCTTAACGTAAAGACCCTCTTCGCTATCACACACGCCCTGCCGCGAGAAGTCGGCATGGCGCAAGCGCTCGCCCGCCTGGAACTCCCGCTCGAAGGCACCCATCACCGCGGCGGCGATGACGCCTGGAACATCGCCGCAGTACTTGCCGCGCTCCTTCGCGGATACCGGCGGTAAATAGCGGCGCCAGGCTAACGATCTTTCGCCCCGAAACCCACCGCTTCACGCAACTCGCCCACAGTGCGACGTGGCACAACATCCGCTGAGAACGGCGATTCCATCAATCCCAACCGTTGCCGCAGTGATAACG
This sequence comes from Anaerolineae bacterium, assembly GCA_016931315.1. GTDB lineage: Bacteria > Chloroflexota > Anaerolineae > B4-G1 > SLSP01 > JAAZNO01. The sequence continues at coordinate 1,147 of JAFGFB010000001.1, read as the reverse complement.
ACAATCGCGGTTCATCCTGCAGCAAACGGAGCAGGAAAGCGTCTTTCTCTGCCACCGGAAGGCTCGCTACGGTCTGCCGCAACTGGGCTTCATCTACCGCTCCCAGCTTCAAAGCCGCGCTGTGTTCGGCAGCGACACCGAGCAAGTTCGCATCAACGCCAAATAGCTCGACAAACGTCCGAAGCGCTGGTGATAGTTCATTGAGACCGGGCGGCACGGGCGGTTCCAGGGCTTCCCTATCCACGTAGGGGTCCAAAGTAATACCCTTGAGCCACGCCAGATAGAGCACACGATAATCGCGCTGCAGCAGCCCCTCGCGCAAGTCCAACAACCGGTCCAGCCAGCCCTCGCCATCCACCCAGCCAAAACCCTCTTCTTCATCCAGACGAATGCCCAACACGACATACTCATCCATCGTTTCTACGGTGATAGCTCTAGGCGGATGACGACTTGTGGATTCGACGCTGTACTGCGCCATTGCTGCCGCATCCACCAGTGCGGCGGGGAAACGGAACAGCAAATGCCGACTGCCCCAGTTCGCCAGGTAGAACATGGCGTCGTAATACTTCGCCAGCACCTGCTCTGCGTTGCCGCGGAAGTCACTGTAATTGTACACAAAAATCGCCCGCCGGGGATGTGGCTGCACCCGGCTGGAAAGACTCGCCACGGCTTCTTGCTCCTCACGCGTCAGCGGACGATCAAGCGCCTGGAATTCATAATACTGGTATTCGCTCATGTCTTTTCAGGCTCGAGAACATTAGCGTGGTTTCAGGGCGTCTCCAACAGCGGAGACCACCACAGGCGTCGCGCTACGGGCTGAAGTGCAAGGGTCGTGCAAAACCGCCACCCATGCCACCATAAACTCCATCGTCATCAAACCACATTTTCTGTAGGGTCCATTCATCGAAATCCGCGACACTCTCACTCTGACCGCTTCCATTGGTTTCCTGGATGAGAACCACACCCTGTGGCAGATCCACCACCGAGGTCAGACGGGGCGAGATCAGCGCAGGTCGTTCAGTATATGCCGCCCAGGCAGCTCGTGATAACCAACCGTGATGGGGGCATTCGTAGCAGGTAAACGATCTGCCATCAACCCCACAGTTGCCCCGCGGCAGGCTAGCCCACACGGCATCTTGGTGTAATG
>JAFGFB010000030.1 GCA_016931315.1 Anaerolineae bacterium | reverse complement strand
CAAGTGTGATTTTTGTGGACGGGGCTTCGCCCCGTCCACAAAAATCACAAAAAGAACTACCCTCTGCGCCTCTTTAGCGTGCTCAAGTGTCTAGACGTATAGTCTCACCCAGCCGACCTTTGAACTTCCCAATAATTTGTCCTATACCCCTCGCTTTGCCGCGCTTGCGTCACGGTGTACAATATAGATAGACTCGATGATCACAACACCCTGGAGGGAAACGATGCAATACCGTACCTTCGGCAAGCTGGATTGGAAACCCTCTGCCCTCGGCTTTGGCGCGATGCGCCTGCCCATCCTCAACGAGGATTCGGGGCAGATTGATGAGCCGTTGGCTACAGCGATGATCCGCTACGCGATTGACCATGGCGTGAACTACGTGGATACCGCCTGGCCTTATCACAAGGGGACCAGCGAACCGTTCCTGGCCAAAGCCCTTGCGGATGGCTATCGCGCAAAGGTCAAACTGGCGACCAAGATGCCCAGCTGGCTGATCAAATCGCTGGATGACTGCGACAGCTATCTCGACCAGCAACTTGAACGCCTGCAGACCGATGCCATTGACTTCTACCTGCTCCATGCGTTACACGCGGAGCGCTGGCACACCCTGCGCGACCTGAACGTGACCGCCTGGGCTGAAAGACAAATCGCCTCCGGGAAGATACGCCACATCGGTTTCTCCTTCCATGACCGGTATGACGCCTTCCAGGAAATCATTGATGACTATGATGGTTGGGATTTCTGTCAAATTCAGTACAACTACATGGACGTGAACGAACAAGCCGGCACAAAGGGCTTGCGCTACGCCGCAGACAAGGGGTTGGCAGTGGTCATCATGGAGCCGCTGCGGGGCGGCAAACTGGCAAAGAATCCACCGCCACCCGCAGTCGCCACGCTATGGGATCAAGCCTCCATCCAGCGCACGCCCGCGGATTGGGCGCTGCAGTGGCTGTGGAACCAGCCCGAGGTTTCGCTTATCCTGAGCGGCATGAGCACTATACAGCAGGTAGAGGAAAATGTAGACAGCGCCGAACGCTCCCGCATCGGCAGTTTTAGCGCCGCAGAGCTCGCACTCGTGGAGCAGGCACGCGTCACCTACCAGAGCCTGATGCCCATTCCTTGCACCGCCTGCGAATACTGCTTGCCGTGTCCGCAAGGCGTTGCCATCCCGCGTATTTTCGGCGTCTATAATGAGGCGATTATGTACGACGATGTGAAGGGCGCGCGTGATGCCTATCTCAACTGGATAGATGCGAAAGAGCGCGCCGACCTGTGCGTAGAGTGCCGGCAGTGCGAGGAGCAATGCCCGCAAGCCATTGAAATCACCGAATGGCTCAAGAAAGCCCATGCCATGTTGATGGCAGGCTAGAATCAAGAACTGAGGCCAGCCCTATTCAGGCACCATAAGGAGGCGCCCAACCATGGAGACGAATGAGACATCCCTGCAAGCCGAGGTACATCTGGCACAAGCGGCAGCGCTTGAAACTGAAGGAGCCCTCGAAGCCGCACTGCTCGAATGCGATGCTGCGTTGTCGTTGCTCCCCGATTGGGCCGATGCCCACTATCTAAGGGGAACATTGCTCGCCGGGTTGGAACGCTTACCGGAAGCGATTGCCGAATTCGAAAGTGCGCTTACCCTACACCCCGGTTTACACGATGCACGTGAGGAATGGATTGCCGCGCAACTGCGGCAGGCAGCTCGCGACAACCTCGAGCGCGCCCAACGGTTGCGGGCGGAGAGCGATATTGAGCGCGCTTATCTAGCATGCCGCTTCGCCCTGGCGTTACAACCCGAATGGGCTGCCGGGCACAACCTCCACGGCCTGTTGCTGGAGAGCTTCGGTGAATATGCCCGTGCGCTCGACGCCTTCCGTCAGGCGCTCGATCTCGACCCGGAGTTTGAAAATGCGCAACAGAATGCTCAACGGGTGAGCACACAATTGGAAGAAGAGGAGCTTATCGCGGTAGCGCGGTATATCAATCCAGCACAGGCACATATCGCGCGCGATCTCCTCATCATGGAAGGGATTGACGCCATCGTCACCGATGAGAGCATGGGCAATCTTCTCGGCATGTTGAGCATCGGCGGCGGTCGCGTGATGGTACGCGCCAGTGACGTTGACCGCGCGCAAGAGATTCTCGGAGCGGCTTTCGAAAGCGCCGAGGACGAAGACTTCGCAGACGAAGACTTCGCAGACGAGGATGACCTCGCAGACGAAGCCTTGGTGGGCGAAGAGGACTTCGAGAGCGACAAATAATGCCCCATCCGGCTTTGGCATGAGATAGCCAGGCTATCTCATGCCAAAGCCCTACTCTGAGACTCAACACCGCTGCGGGAGCAGCAACTCCTGTGCCTGGCTAACGCTCAGTACACCAACGCCCGGCAATACCTGCAACATCTGTGGCGTAAACGCTTCACGCGCGCCCAATACCGCCGCTGGCGCCCCTTCTGCCACCACGACACCCGCCTCAAGGAGCGCCACACGATCGGCAAATTGCGCCACCCACTCCACATCGTGCGTTACCAACAGTACGGATCGCCCTTTGGCGCACCAACCCCGCAGAAGCTCTCCCAACGCCACCTTGAGCGCCATATCCAGCCCGCGCGTTGGCTCATCCAGCAACAGCACCTCCGGCTCGACCACGGCAATTGCACCCAGCGCCACGCGTTGACGTTCGCCCACCGAAAGGTCACGTGGATAAGCCCCGGCATAGGCTGCCAACCCCAGGTGCGCCAGCAATGGCATTACCCGCCCATCCGCCATGGCGTGATTGCGCAACGTCACCTCAAGTTCTGCACGAACCGTCTCCGAAAAGAGCAGTAGATCGGGTTCTTGCGGCAGATAACCAATGCGACGACAGCGTGCGGGCAAATCCCAGGAGGTGATATCCTCCTCGCGCAGGTAAATGCGCCCCCCTTCCAGGGGTAAAGCGCCCACCACAGCCTTGAGCAAGGTCGTCTTCCCCGCACCGTTTGAGCCAACCAACGCCAGAAGTTCCCCCTCGCCCAATGCCAGCGTGGCGCCGCGAAGAACGGGCTGCCCATTATAGGAAGCCTGAAGCTCCGAGAGGCGTAATAATGTCAGCGGCGTCGAGACCGACGGCATCGAGGGCGATTTCGAGCGTGCCACACGGAGAGCGCTTGTCGCTATGCCAGACTCGTCAAGGCGCAGCCGCGCCTCAGCCACACTCAAAGCCGGCGGCGACCACCCCAGCGCCGCGCTTAACGCCACAACCGGCGGGGGTGAGGGCAAACGCGGTGCAGCCTCGTGCGGCGCCGCATGCCACAGCCCGCCATCGCCAGGAAGATAAATCACATCGGTCACCAACGGCAAGAGGCGTTCCAGACGATGCTCTGTGATCACAATCGTCATCCCCTCCGCGTGCAGTTGCTGCAGGAACGCCAGCAAATCCTTAGCCCCTTGCGGATCGAGCTGGCTCAGCGGCTCATCCAGCAACAGAATAGGTGGATGCAAGGCTAACGCCGCTGCCAAAGCCACTCGCTGCCTTTCGCCGCCGGAGAGTTGTGTTAAAGGGCGGTCGCGCAGGTGCACCACTCCCACACGGGTCAATGTTTCCTCTAACCTGGCAGATAGCGCTTCCCGGGTGCCAAATTCGACGCCCTGCCCTCGAGACCAGTTCTCCAAAGAGAAAGCCACTTCATCCTCTACCCGGTCTGCCACAAAACCTGCCTCAGGGCTTTGAACAACAAAACCTACCTGCCGCGCCATGATGCGGGGACCTGCACGCAACGCGTCCAGCTCACCCACCCAAACATGCCCGCCGATGTGCCCACCGGTAGCCTGCGGTACCAGGCCATTGATGCAACGCAACAGGGTGCTCTTGCCCACGCCTGAAGGACCGGTCACCAACACGAACGCACCCGGCTCAATGGCACAGTGTACATCCCGCAACAACGGCGTTGCTATTCCAGGGTAGGCAAAGGTAAGGCCCTCAAAAGCAATGCGGGGCGGGAGCACCACCCTGGCAAGCGACGCTGGCGCCAACGCGCGCAGCTGTGGCGCGGGAAAAACACGTCCCGCCCGCGTGAAGGCTGGCGCCACCAGCAACAACAACGCGAGTATCGCCCAGACCGAGAGTGACGGTGCGGTTGGACGCGGGTAGACCTCGTATGCCAACACCTGCGATTGGGTAAGAAGCAACAGCCCCCACAACGCCAATGCAGTCACCGTCGCCCCTGACATCAACCATGCGCCCGGTGTAAACGCGGCGCGCTGTAGCGCATTGGGGGACGCGCCAGGCATCACAGCGCCCATGCGCCCAATCCCCCATCCGACCGCCAAAACACCAGCAATGAGCAAGCTGCTATTGACCCAAGAGGGCCACCCCAAAAGAGCGCCCCCGCTGCCAGAAAGTAAGAGCAATAACGCCATAACAAGTAACGACGCCATACCGCGGGAGCGTCTTCCGCGCCATGAGGTGAAAGCGCGCGCCTCCATCGTTTCTGCCAGCTGCAAAGCCCGCTCCAGCGCCGTAATGAGCAGAGGCAATAACAGCGGCAAGAGGTCACGCAGTCCCTTGATGCGGTGCCCGCGAACCGCTTGCGCTTGACGAATCTCCTCCAGGGTTTCACGCCCCTGGGGCAAAAACGTCAACGCCACCGAGAGCACCAGACCCGCCTCGTAAAGCGCCGGCGGCGTCAGGCGAATTAAATCGCGCGGTGAGAGCTGTGCCATCAGAAAGCCAAAAGTGCTGAGGATCAACGCCAGCGCCAACCCGTTCAGGGCGCCGTAGAGTGCCGCTTCGAGTGTATACGGTCCGCCAATGAGAAACCAGGTTCCTGGCAGAGAGAACAACACGGTTTGACCCACATGGACGGTGACGAAGTTCCACACGGTTCCCAGTGTTACCACTGTGGCGAAGAGGCGCAACGAGAGTTGCTGCCGATGCGCTTCCGCGGTCATCCACAACACGATGCACGCCAGCAGCAGGTACAGAGGGTTGCGGGTGGTGTAGCTCACCAGCAGGAAAGCCAGCGCCCAAAGCAACCATGGAACCGGCGCGTTGGCAGTCAAGGACTGCGACTTTGAATGCTCCATCACGGTTAGCCCATACCCTTCACTATGAATCCATCCGAAAATTCATCTTGATGCGGGATTTGCGCCTAAAGGCGCGGTTTTGAGGGTGCTTTTTGGTTGGCGGGCTGCGCCGGCCAACCAAAAAGCACATTCCAGAAAGCGAATTTGACTACAAGGCCCAGTAAAACGTCGCATCGTGCTACAATTTTCGGACAGGTTCTACGTCCGCTGGCGGCGGCGCGCGCGCCGGATGAAGGTGAATCCCAGAAGCACCAACAGAAGCAAGGCGAAAAGCCCGTAGCCGGTAGAACTGGTTGCCGGAGCTCCGTCAGTTGAAGGCATAGGTGGTGGCGTCGGGTCAAGCGACAAGGGCGTTTCCAGGGCTGGAGTTGGCGATGCCATTGGCGTTGCCAAAGAGGGTGTCAGCATAAGCACAGGTGTGCTGGTTACAGCAGGCGCACAGATCTCTGCAATACCAAGATTTGGGGGAGAGACCGTACCATCCCCCCAGACCCAGGCATCCACAGCGCCGGCGACGATGGGCCAGCTATCCGCCCCTCGTGCAGAATAGCTCCATGTGCCATCGGCTTGACGGTGGAAATACGACCAATACTGACAAGGTGCAGTTTTGCACTGGCAGAAACAATCCGTCGCAGGGCAACCCAGCCCATCAATCGCACAGATGGTTGTGCCGCCACCGCCAGAGCGCAGGGTTAGCGCGACCCCCGAACGCTCCAGCAGGGAAAGTCCAGTGAGCTCCGGTTCGGTGAAGGTCACACAAACTGTGGTGACGACGCCTTCCTCACCCACAATGATCAAGCCCGCCTGCTGCAAGTCCGGTTCCTGAGCGAGGACCAAACCCGTTGTAAGCAGGAGCCACAGCAGCAGTGTGGCTCCTGGCATCCAACGCGAGCCGTACCGCAATGCCGGCTCTAGCATTCGAAAAGGTTGGAATCCCTGCAACGCACCCGCTCACATTCGGGAACGGCGCAGGAAAAGGCCGCTGCCCAGGAACAGTGCACCCGCCAGCACCAGCAAATGCCCCAGGGCCGGACCTCCCGCTGTGGGCAACACGGGCGCAGGGTCTGCCGCCGTTACCGGCGCACTAGCCACGCCCTCCGCCACCAACGGGGTTGCGGGAGCAGTAAGGTCCAGCAGCGTCATCCCGCTCAATGCCTGCACGGCCTGGGCCGTCGCCAAAACATTGGCGCCGGGCATCGCCAACTGCCAGTTGTAAGCGCCGCTTTCCGCATCCCACAATGCAAGCAGAGCATCTACCGGCGAAGCGCCCTTCGGCGCCCAATTAGCCGGGTTCTCACCGAGCGCCATCAAAGCCTGCAACACCACCGCCGTAGAGTTGGCATCCGTATCGGTCCCATAGGGTGAAGGATTCTGCCAGGGGAAACCGCCATCCGCGTTTTGTACCCCAGCGAAGTAGGTAACAGCCTTTTGGGCCGCAGCGTCCTCGCCCGCGGCAAGCAGAGCTTGCACCGCCAAAGAGGTGGTATTGGTGTCGGCAACTTCGTCACCGCCAAGCATTGCCCAACCACCTCCCTCTTGCTGTTCAGTCATCAGCAGCTCGATGGCATCGGCGGGCAAAGACTCGCCAGCGTTGTGCAGCGCGAGCAACGCATAAGCGTGGGCGTAGAGCGAGTCGCCAAACCTCCCTGTAGGTTTATCCTGTGTGGCGAGCAATGCCGCGACCAAATCCTCACCGCCGATGTCGCGCGGGTCGGCCTGCAGCACTTTAGCCAGCATCACCGCGCGGCTCAGCCCGGCAGCGTCAGTTAGCGCTCCGGAAGTTGCCTGCACCTCCAGATATGCCAGCGGGGAAGTTTCGGCTTCCAGAGCCGTACCGGTCGCGGCGAAAGCCAAAATTGTCTCAGTCGTCGCGCCCAGGTCTGAGCCGTCACTGAAACCGCTGGTAAAGCCACCGTCTGCCTGCTGATTGGTCAGCAGCCATTCCAGTGCACGGTCCAGTTGTGGAGCATCCGCAGCGCGCGCCGGCACCGCCCACCCCAATAGCAACGCCACCAACACCATCAAAATAGCCAATGTACGCATCATACCCTCCACAAGATGAAATCAAACGTATCGTGACTGAACAGCCTCACTTCCAACTTACACACACAACAAAAAACCCCTCTCCGCCGGAAAAGGGCGCCAGAGAGGGGTTGCATTATGCCTCACTGTGCCAAACCTTTCCGCGAAGGTTATCGCACGGATTTGGGCGGAGTATCGGGCTTCTCTAAAAGCGCGCGGCTTTGAGAGCTACCGTTGCGGGACAGCGCCGGACTTTGACCGGACTTCCTCGCTTTAAGCCCCATTACAAGACCAGGGGCACCCCAATCACAGTTAGCAGATGTTAAAGAGATAGAATCAGCGACCAGTAATGGGCAAATGAGGCCTCATACTGAATCTACAAACAGCATCATACCACAAGATTGGGAGAAGTCGAACGGGGGAAAAGGGCATAGGACAAAGGCTGCCGCCTATTGGGAAGTTCAAAGGTCAGATTGGGGAGACGCCTACGGATAGACACTTTGGCACGCTGAAGAGACGCAGAGGGGTAGTTTTTTTGTAACTATTCAGCCGTCTGCCGTGAGAGGCGGCAGGCAGGCTGGTCGAAATGGCATACCGACTAAAGCCAACCGT
>JAFGFB010000330.1 GCA_016931315.1 Anaerolineae bacterium | reverse complement strand
GGCGCTGCATCTGGCACTGCTCCACCCCGAGCGCGTAGAAGCGCTGATTCTGATTTCCCCCGCCGTCTATACGGGTGGCGGCGCGCCGGGATTTGTGCGACCACTGCTACAAACACCGCAACTCCGCCGAATTGGGCCGCTGTTGGTGCGCGAATTTCTGGGAGAAGGCGCCGCCTTGCTCGATAGCGCCTGGCACGATCCCTCCAAGATCACAGCAGAACTGCAAGAAGGCTACACCAGGCCGCTGCGGGCGGAGAATTGGGACAAGGGCCTGTGGGAGATGACGATTGCGGCAGATTACCCCGATCTAGTTTCACAGCTGGAGAATTTACAGGCGCCGGTGCTCATCATCACCGGCGATGATGACCGCATCGTGCCAACCGCGGATAGCGTGCGGTTGGCAGAGGAGATTCCCGGCGCGGAACTGGTGGTAATCCCGGATTCCGGACATGTGGCACACGAGGAAACACCCGGGGAAGTCATGGCGGCAATCGAGGATTTTCTGACGAGGGTGACACAATAAAACAAGCGACAGAATCACGGCGGACCGGCAACAGTACCCGAGAGTCGCACAATTGCAAAAAGCCCCCCTCCAGCGCAGGAATCGCGCAGCAGAAGGGGGCTTTCGCCCTCATATACGCAATGACGAGTGGCTTTCCTTCACCTCACTCCCGCTCAATTTCTACAACGCCGCCGCAATAAGGGCATTTGTGAACCGGGGTTTTAACGCTGAAGCTGTTGCCACAATAGGGGCAACGCCGCACCACTTTGGAGGGCATCAGACCGGGGAAGACATAGACTTCCTTATCCTCGCGTTTTTCACGGTAAGCCTCGCCACGCTCTTGAAGCAAATCAAAAGCCGCTTGCACGGCAGCGTGCGGCGCCCCCAGACTAGCAACCGCCTGTGCAACCGTCGTTTCGGCATCCGAAGCGCCCACCAGTTCGGTAATGCGTCCGGCAAGCCGCACCGGGCTAAGCGCTCGGTCTCGCGCCCACAGCCGACCTCCAAAGAACGCCAACAGTCCGCCGCCCACCAACAACAATAAGCTCAGCAGCAAGCGCTTAGGTTCCTGAATCGCTGCACACAGAAAGAGCAATCCCGGAGCAAGCAGCAGCCCGCCCACAATCACCATCGCCAGCGGCAGAAATTTATTCACAAGTCACCTCCAAACAAGTTGTGAGTTAAGCATCAAACAAGGGGAGAATCAGCTATTTCCACTGCTTTTCAGTCGCCTCGGTGAGCGCCGCGCCCAGGGATTCAAAAGCCACACGGATAGTATCATCGTCCAGAGCCGCGACAAAGCCTTGCGCCTGTTGTGCAAAACGCACCGGGTCCTCAACAAAGCCGCTCGCTGAGCCAAAAGTTTTTTTGGCAGCGGTCAAGGTCTTAAAGAAATCCAGGCTCGCCTGCGGGACTGTGACCCGCAAGGGCTTAAGATATGAACTGTATTGTGTCTGCTGCTGAATCATCTTGCGCACACCATCGCGAAAACCATCCAAGCCCTGCGTCAAGCCGTTGAACAAACCTTCCAAATGCGCGGCTTTGGTCAAGGCCTCTTGATAGCGGTCGCGCAACACATTCAACTCCGCCAAGTCCGCTAACACTGTCACCAAATCCGGCAAAGGACAGGGTGGAGGTTCCCGTAGCCCATCAATCACGGCGCGCGCGGTGCGTTGGTGCGCCAGAAAAGCGCGACGTTCCGAGTCATCCAGATAATCAAACTCCGCCTGCAAGCGCGCCTGCTCCAGCAACTTCGTCTGTACATCCTGGCGGTAGCGCTCTTGGGACTCCGATTCCTGCTGACGCACCGCTTGCCAATCCTTGCGGTGCTGCTCTAGCTGCTGCTGCAATGCCGTTACGGCTTTGAAGGTCTTGTTTCGCTGACGCACGAGTTTGTTCACCGCGAAAAAACGCCAAATGACGCCAAGCCAACGTGCTTTTTCTTTCACGGCGGCATTAAGACACGCCAGTTCCGCCTCACCAGCGGCAATATCGGTTTGCAGTGCTCGTTCACGCTCTGAGGCCAAAAGATTTGCGGCGTAATGGCGCTCGCGCGCCACCTGACTACGTCGCAGCAATACAGCAATCTCCTCCGCCAGGTCTGGCAAGGTCTTCTCGCGCAGTTCAGCATAGCGCGTCTCAGCCCGCTCCTCTTCGAAGGGCAACAGCGCCAGGACCTCCCGGTGCAACTCCGGTCCGGCAGTGCTATCTGCCGCCATCAACTGATCCACAGCCGGGCCGATAGCGGTCTGATAACGCAGGTCATGTTCACCATAGACTTTAGCATAAGCGACTTTGAGCGCCTGGAACACCGGCAGGGCCGCCTGGATGTCCTCAATACGCTGTGCGAATGTCGCATCCAGGTCCTTCAGACTTACAACCGTCGCCATCACTTCACCCCCACACCCCGCACGCGTCCCTCATAACGGCGCCTGACGCGCCAGACAAACCGCTCAAATGCGGTAGTTTTATGTTGATGAGCCGCAATTTCCGCAAAGCCCCCCTGTTCATCCCAATACAGCGGACAGGCGCCACAGCACAGGTCAGCATACTCACAATGGCGACAGCCCGGCGGCAGGAATTTCTTCTCACGCCAGTACCGGGCAGCGCGGCGGTTCCAGATGACATCAAAATCCTCGCGCAGCAGATTTCCAATTCCCTGCTCAAAGCTGGAACACGGCAGCACATCACCATTAGGAGCCACGGAGAGCAAGCCATCGGCAGCCGCACAAGATTTTCCGCCCAAGCCGTGCGCCGCAGGGTTGAAGAGGCACATTGGCGTCGGGGAATACCAGACAAAACGCATCCCGCGCGCCTCGGTGCGCCGTTTGAGGTCCAGAACAATTGGACCAATCTCGGTAAAACTGATATCCTGCACGCCAACCGAATCCCCCGTATGAATGAGCATATTCATCGAGAGGTATTCCTGTCCCATATCCGCAAGCATGTCAATCATAGCCGGCAACGCCGCGAGGTTCTGCCGGTTGACGGTAGTATTCGTGTGCGTGTGAATTCCTGCCGCCTTGAGATTCTCCACCGCGCGCACGGCTTTCTCGAAAGCCCCGGGATGCCCCACCACCGCATCATGCGTCGCCGCGTCACCGGCCTCCAGGCTCACCTGTGCAGAGTGCAAGCCCGCCGCCGCCAGTTCCGCCACATAAGCGGGGTCACCGCAGCGAATGCCGTTGGTGATCAGATTGGTGCGCATGTCGCGCCCGCGCGCATGGGTGATGAGTTCGGGCAAATCGGTGCGCAGGGTCGGTTCGCCCCCGGTGAAGGAAACCATCGGCACGCGCGCCTGATCCATAATCTTGTCAATGATGCGCTTGACCTCGTCAGTGCTCATCTCCGGCGTCTGGCGACCCCGGTCGGGGGCGCTAGCGTAGCAGAAAAAGCAGCGGTTTTGGCAGCGATAGGTCAGCGCAATTTCGGAAATCACCGGTAGTTTGCGCTGATGAACGCCGAATCCGGTACGCTGAATCGCAGGTGCATCGCCAGGTTGATTTCGCAGCAACGCCTCGAGCGTGTGCAGCAAGGCCCTGATATCGGTGATAATACGCTCTTCGGGAACAGCATAGCGCGCCGCGAGCGCTGTAACCACCGCCGCCACATCCACAGTTGCCGGGCGATAGAGTGCATCGAGCACCTCCGCTGCCGTGGCGTTGAGGTATTGCACGCGATTTGGGCGCAGAATCAACACGTCATCTTCAGGACGCACAAAAATCAAACCGCGCGTCGCCGCGATAAAGGCGGTCGTGGCGTCAAGGAAAGTCTGGTCCATCAATCATCGCTCACCGGTAGCAGATTATCCACGCTCCATACCGGGCATGCCCGGCATGCTGGCAGGCTCATGCCTAGAACTTACTCACACAGGCAGAGTGACAGGCGCTATGACAAGCGTCATGAACACAGGCAGAGTGGCAGGCGCTGTGGCAGGCATCGTGCACACAAGCCGAGTGGCAAGCGTCATGGACGCAGGCGGAGTGGCACGCACTATGGCAGGCATCATAGCCCGCAGGCGCCTTGCCCGTAATCTGATCCACGACTTGTGCCGCCGATGCTGCCAGACCTTCGGCCTTGCGGCTGAGATCACCCGCGACCCCCTCCATCAACCCCGCCATCATACCCGCGGTACGCACAGGAGTGGATTCGCGAACGCTCTCCCACAGGAAGCGTGATTCACCCTGCACGGCTTTGCCCCCCACCACTTTACCGCCAGGCTCAATGGGCATCGGGCGGTAATTCCGCGAGAGCATGGACCAGCCCCATAAGGGATCGGTCATGATAACGGGACGGGTTCCCGTATCTCCCTCAAGCATCCGTTGCCACTCGCTCAGGGAATCATCGGCTTTCTGCTCATAAGCCTTGCGGGTTGCCTGGCTATCGGCATTCCAGAGCTTGGATTGCAGATGCGCCGTGAGTAGTTGCAGGACATGGTCCACCGCCGATTGACTCAGAGTTCCATCCTCCGCAATGCTGTCTATCAATGCCTTCTCATAATCTTCCAGTGGCGCATCGGTAGGATGGATCTCCACCTGCAGGGGCTTATGGTTCAGAATCGTAATCACATCACGCGCCGCCAATTGCATAAGAATCAATGTGAGCACCTTGGTGGTGTCTCCAATATAAAGCGCCGCCTCAATCATGCTCAAATCCGGCACTTTTCCTGGCTGTTCATAGGTCTCAATTTCGATAGCCGGCGCCTGATAGACAGGTTTGGGCTGCTTGGGACGGGTCCAACGAAAAGCCAGGAAACCAATCAAGCCCACAATCGCCAGACCAGGGCAGCCGAAGCAAAGTCCGGTGATCGCCCAATCCCTGGCAGTAGGTTGCGCCGGCTCAGGCGTGGAGATGGTCCCGCCGCCGGGACCAAGTTCCTGCGCACCGGCGGGCGCCAGGGTCAAGTGGCGCTCAGGAATATAAATCGAGGGCGTGAAATCCGCCTGCGGGGCAAGGTTTTCCTTGGAAATATAGAGCGAAAGCCAGACCTTGCCGGTCGTTTCATCCGGGGTGGGGTAGTAAACCCAACGATCAAAGCGCTCCACAATGCTGGAGTTCACAGTTAAACCCGTCGCACTCACCAGATCGCCGGTCACCTGCTCAGGTTGGGTGATATCGGCGGGCAGTTCAATGGGCAAGATAAAGGTGACAATCTGCTCTTCGATGGGCAAAGCCCATTCAAAGGGCGCCCAGGCAAGGACACGATAGGCTTCACCCTTGTAGGTCGTTTGGTCCAACCGCGCCGGCGCCGAATAGTGAATCAACACGGTATACTCCCGTCCAGGCTCCGTGTCGAAACCAAAATCTACGCCGTACAGATTACCGCCCTGGCTACGCAACTGCACCGGGCGCGTGTCGTCGCCTTCCTGAATCGTCGAGTCTAAAATTGTATGCCCCACGTCAAAGGGACCGATAGTAGTAATACCACTGCGAACATCCACTTCGCGAAAGGTCAGGCGGTATTTGATATCAAGCTCACCATCACTCTGAAGCGCCACCTGGGACTCGGCCTTGAGGAGTTGTGGTGGTTCAGCAGCATGAACGGGCGCCCCCCCACCCAAAAGCAACACCAAGCATAGGGATAATAACACTAGAGAACGCCTGATCCTATCCATAAGAATCTCTCCTGCAAAAATCACTCAAGCGCAGATGACCGCTCGGGACCAAATACCCCTATTGTAATACGGATTTTCTCCACCAGAAGTTGTAGTAGGGTACGGAAGGCACGTTTCAAAATGGGGACAGGGAGAAAGTTGATTTTTTGCGGTGAGGCGCAACCCCACCGTAAAAAATCAATTAAAGAGACAACTTTCATGCCAGACAGGCGCCCTGCACCTTAAAGGACAATTAGGGAGCAGCAGCATTACCAGGTTGAGGCTCGGAAGTGCATTAGCCGCTAGAGAATGATGTAACGCCGGTGTTTGAGAGGCTCCCCCAGATGGCTACGTTCATTGAAGAGACAGATAGTGGCGCCGCCTTTGTGAAAATCAATAACGGAAACAGAGGCATTATCCGCCCAGAAAGGCATGTGGCGGCGCAGGTCGCCGCCGGCGACAAGGGTCAACATCCCCTTGATCACGCCGCCATGCGTGACCGCAGCGACCGTCTGCCCCGAATGCGCGCGCTGAATGTTATCCCAAAACGCGACAATGCGAGCGCGCAAAGCCTCTTCGTCCTCCATACCGGGGATTCGAGGTCGAAGCATGGGAGAATCCCAGGTTACAATGAGCCAATCCCGCAATTCCTGATAGAGGGCAGGATCCAGTTGTGCGAGTTCAGCAGCGTCACGATCAGAAACAGCGCCGAAATCGAATTCGATGAGATCAGCATTTACCACCGGCGCCAGCCCGATAGCAGCACCGATGATGGTTGCGGTTTCATAGGCCCGGCTCAACGGGCTAGAATAAAGCGCGTGAACAGCGTATTGCTCCCGCAGCCATGTCCCCGCCCGGTGCGCCTGCTCACGCCCCTGAGCATCCAGGGGGATTTCGGCGCGACCTTGAATGCGTCCCTGAGCATTGTGAGCCGTGCGACCATGTCGCACCAGAATCAGACGCGTGGCGTCGGCGGGTGTGACTTCAAGAAGATCCAACATGCGAATCATTCACCTCCAGGTCGTATTAACATGTGCAGTGTACCGCATTTTGGGAATCGCACCAACCCCCAAGTACATTGGTGATTACCCATAAGTGAAGTCCTGATGAGGGAAAGGGGAGATCGACGCGAAGGAGAGAGTCACCAGAGTTTGAATTAGGGC
>JAFGFB010000329.1 GCA_016931315.1 Anaerolineae bacterium | reverse complement strand
GGTCTATTTTCTGCGCCTTGAACTTGGAAGCGACTATTCAGTTGTTAAGGTACTGCCTCTTGACAAAACTTAGAACATCTCTGCGTTGAATTCTTGAAAGCTCTCTGCGTTGATTTCTCCGTGCCTTATGCTACAATCACGCGCGTGAAACCCACACGAGCGGGTATAGACCAAGATTCGAGAACCGCAGGAGCAAAGTGTATGTGGCGTAGGATATTATTCGTAGGTTTAGTGTTTAGCATAGCCATCTCGTTATCAGGCACGGGCAAGCGCGTTGCGCCCGCGCAGGCACAAGCAGGGGGCAATCTACTCGTCAACGGCGACTTCGAGATGGGCGCCGGCGAAGCCTGGCCCTTCCAGGATGGCATTCCAGAAGTGCAAATCGCACCCGGTTGGCGCGCCTATTATGTAGATGAGCGCCCCGCGTACGCCAAAATCCCGTACCACTGTGATCCAGCAGATACCCGCTGCGCCTGGGGGCGCCCGGAATTCCGGGGCACCAGTGCGGCCGAATTCGCCTACCGCATCCACGGGGGCTTTTTATCTCAGAAGTACTTCAGCTGGAACCGCCAGCACGAAGCCGGGTTGTACCAGCAAGTGAGCAACATCCAGCCCGGCACGCCCTTGCGCTTCCAGGTCTACATGCAGACCTGGTCATGCCTGCCAGAAGGCGAATGGAACAATTGCCCCACCGGGAACCTCTCCAACCAACCCGCACCCATGCACACCCGGATCGGGATTGACCCCACCGGCGGCACGAACCCCTGGGCAGCTACGGTGATTTGGAGCGCCGAGATAGATGCCTACGACGTATGGACGCTCTTCAGCGTAGATGCCGTGGCTAAAGCCAGCACGGTGACGGTCTTTACCTATTCCCGCGCCGATTGGCCCGAACCCTGGCCCCGCATTTCGAATGACGTCTATATTGACGACGCCATCCTCATCGTGATTGGACAGGGGCAAGTGCAACCCACGCCGGCGCCTGCAACCACCCCGGCAGCGACACCCACGACTCCGGTCGCCACAGCCGAAGGAACTCCGACCCTGCCCCCCACTCCGGCGCCCACCTCAACACCGCGCCCGGATGGAGCAGTCGTCCATGTGGTTCAAACCGGTGACACATTGTCAGCCATCGCCGCGCGATACGGCGTGCCTCTGGAAGAGCTGCGGCGCCTCAATGCCGGTACGCTGGGCCCGAACGACCTCATCATGGTGGGACAGGAGCTCATCATCTCCGGCGCGCCCTTGACTCCGGCGCCCACCCCCACGCCCCAAGCCACAACGCCCATCGCGCCCACGCCGACAGCAACGCTTACGCCAACGGCGACGGCGACGCTGACGCCGGCCCCGACCCCCACCGCGACGCCCAAACCGCCTGAGGAAAAAGCAGCGTTCTGCGTGCTGGCTTATCACGACGCCAATGCCGACCTGACCCGCCAACCCGCCTCCGAAGCACTAATCGCGGGCGTGGTCATCACACTGGCAGGCGCCGGTGGTCCAGCTGGCGCTTACACCACCGACGGCATCAGCGAACCCTATTGCTTCCAGAACCTCGAGCCCGGCAGCATCACCGTGCAGCAAACGCCCGCCGCCGGATATACGTCAGCAGACCCTGCAGAACGCAAGGTGATGTTGGCGCCCGGGCAGACCGCGACTTTGGAATTGGGCTATCAGCAGCAAGCGGAACAGCCCACTCCCGAGACGGTGGAAACACCGGCGGCAGAGAGCGAGACGGAGACGCCTGCTGCCCCTGGGAAGGGCCTCTGGATCGGCGGAGGTATCGTAGCACTGCTGGCGACCGGCGCCGCAGGCTATTTCCTGGGACGTCGCCGAAAAGTCTAGACGCGGGCAACCTCAAAAAAAAAACTACAGTGGCAAAATCGGCTAGATCACTCAAAAAAAACCTCTGCGCCTCTCTCCGCGAGCACCTCTTTGTGTTCTTGCATCGCCTACATGCTCGTTAGTCTAGCCATTATTGCCGCTCTAGAAAAAAACCTCTGCGCCTCTCTCCGCAAGCGTGATTTTTGCGGGCGCAGCCCGCAAAAATCACCAAAAAAAAAGCTACCTCTTTGTGTTCTTACATCGCCTACATGCTCGTTAGTCTAGCCATTATTGCCGCTCTAGAAAAAAACAAACTTCACGGCGGCGCTAAGCGCCGCCGTGAAGTTTGAGTACAGATCAGAAACTGCGCAGCGGGTCTTACGGTTTGATAAACTCGGCGCCCCAACCTTCCGTCACACAGGCATCCGGCCCTGGGCGGCGGGAGAGCAGGCGCACGATGACCTTATCGCCGGATTGCAGCGTCGCCACACCCGCAATGCTCACATTGTGCGTGGTGGTGGGGGTGGGATTCAGAGGGGTCGTCTGCCAGTTGGTCGAACGATGAACCAGCGGAAGGAAGACTGTCTCGGTCAGGGTCGCCGTCGGCGTCACCGGCGCTGAGACCCGCTCCAGCGTATACCACACCTGCGTTGAGGCGGGCACGGTGGTATTCCAGCTCAGGTTGAGCGTATCGCCGGCGAAGGAATGCCCTACGCCGTTGATATACGGCGAGTCCCACGAGGCAGGCTCCGGTAATTTGCCGTCGGGGAAAGGAACCTGCTGCAGCACGCCGGTATCCCACCAGGTGTCATACCAGGGAGTATTAGCGCCAACGTAGAAGGGATTCGCGAAGGTAATGGCGGTTAAGCGCGTGCCCAGCGGTTCAGCGGTAGTCGCCACGCGATCCCAAACATAGAGCGCAGTCTGCTCTGACGACCACGTGGTCAGCGGCGGCATTTGCCCCCCGATGAGGTCATTGTGAACATGGTCTAACGTGATTTGCGTCCCTTGTGGATCCAGGCCCACACGCGCATGCGGCTCGGTGCCCACGTTGCCACGACTGTTGACGTACATAGAGAACTCATAGGGCACGCAGGGGGTTACATTCTCCACCACCTGGTAGATACCGGCATGGTAATTGCTGCCCCACTTGAAATAGACCTGCATATGCACGCCGTTGTACGGGGGCCAACGGTTCTCGCGACGGCCATCATCGTATTCCGGGATCATGGTCGCGGGTGGCGTGTTGATCCACCAACGGTACCAACCAGGGGCGAGGAAATGATTGGGGTAGAACCAGTTGAAGCCGCTATCCTCGAAATCCCCATTAACCAGGACATTGCCGTTATTCGCGCGGACGGCGGGCAGGGCATCCGCGCCGGGATACGTCACAAGCAGGCTGCATAACAACAACAAGATCCAAACATAGCGCCGGTGAGTTGTACGCATAGAATTCCTCTCTCCTAAACTGTGATTTGGCAGCAAAGCAGAAGTCAGGGAGCGCCCGTCCGATTTCTGCCGGCAATGAAGATGAGCTGCACCTTGCTATCTGCATGCGAGTGCATTGTACCACGGTTTCGCAAGTGGGCCCCTCCCTATGGGTATAGGACAGAATATTGGAAACAATAAGATCGCCATCTTGTAAACGGCCTTCATCAGCGATCAACTCTCTGCGCCTTCTTTCTGCAGGTGTGATTTTCGTGAACGGGGCTGCGCCCCGTTCACGAAAATCACAAAAAGAACCATCCTCTACGTCTCTTTGGCACGCCCAAGTGTCTAAACGTATTGCCTCACCCAGCTGACCTTTGAACCTTCCAAAAATCTGTCCTATACACCCCCTCCCTCTCTACGCCTTCACGTTTCCGCAAATTGTGCTAGACTAACAACCAAAATTCTCACAATTTAGGTTGATAGATGAAACACACTTACCCACTGGCTCGAATCTGGCGCTATCTGCTCATCGTCTCATCAGTTGGCTTTAGCAGCATGTTCCTTTTGCCCGTTATCATTGGAAATTTCCCTGGAAAGGCATCAGACTTTATCTGGGCAGCGATAATCGCTGGTGGCATTTCTGGCGCTTATTCTTACGGAACCATTACCAGCAAAATCATCACTTCGCCTGCAGGCATTGAAGCAGTGGCGTTTGGAATCAGTTTACAGGCGACTTGGGACAAAGTCGAAAGAGTAGACATTAACCCCTATGGCTTCGTCAATCTGGTTTCCAAGGACTCCCTTTACAAGAACAAACTCGTCAGCACGTTACTTCGACCCCTTGCCTACAACAGAACAATTCAACTCTCGCCTTATATAGATGATTTGGCAACCAGCGATTTGCTCCAAGACATTGCGAAATACGTTCCCAACAGCAATATTCCAGAACTTGTCGCCGAGAATACCAGCAGCACAAAGCCCTTCCAAAAAGTAGGCACGATTGGTCTTTACCAGTTAGGTAGTTTCCTTCTTTTGGCTCTGCTTGCTGCCATATTCCGGAAAGAGGCTCAATATTTGAAAGCGTCAGGAGTTCACAATGCAACCCTTATCTCCTACATCATAACTTCAAGCCTGATTCTAGGCCCCTTCTTCAATGCAATAACACTACTTGGCTACAATGCCGAAATCTCAGGGTTGCCAGAATCTGAAATCTCGCACAAGGCGAGAACGTACTACCTGAACCCCATAGTTACCTTACTTTTAGGTTTCGGTGTCGGTGCTATCATTTGGGCGGTATGCCAATCCCGGTCAATCATCGTTGAACGAGAACAAGATTTCGTGCTGGTCACGGTTTTGCTTGCCGCAGTATCCTTGCGAGTCAGCGCCGCCATCGAGAGGCTAATCTTCAAGGACGACGTCCGGTAAAGTTAAATCGGTACCATTCCAACAGCACGGGAGAAATCATGGAAGATCAAAACCAGACATTCAAGCCTTGGCTAGCTATATGGATAGCGCCTAGAAGAACCATACGCAAAATCCTAGAGGTAGACTCAGCAAAGCAGGTGATGATTCTTGCCATGTTAGCAGGGCTTGCCCGACAACTCGAGAATACCACTGCACAAAACATGTGGGATGCCTTGCCAGTGCCTCTCATACTTGCCGAACGCATTGTTCTGGCGCCACTGATCGGCCTGATCGCTGTGAATATCGCCGGTGCGCTCCTTAGATGGACAGGGGGCTGGTTAGGTGGAAAGGCCTCTTTCGAACAAGTAAGAACAGCCTTCGCCTGGTCTTGCGTGCCTACGATTTTCATTGTGCCGTTATGGATACTGAAGTTATTGATTTTTGGGGAAGAGTTGTTCACAATCACAACGCCCAAAATCTATGCTACCCTCATTTAGCAATACTCATGCTGGGCTTTATGGTTATCGAAAACATCCTCGCAGTTTGGGCAATTGTTGTACTCCTCAAATGCTTGAGTGAAGTACACCAGTTCTCAGTCTGGAAAGCATTAGCCGCATTCATCTTGGGAGTTTTGGTGTTTGCCACTCCCATGTTGATCCTATCCCGCGTATTGTCGTCGTTTTAATTGACCTGTTCCATTAAGATAAATAACTCCATTTAACCGCACCCCCGCCACACAAAGACACACCGGAGGCGGTTGACCGCCTCCGGTGTGTGATGCAAATTCACTTTATCTTACGGCGCGAACGGGAGCACCACCGCGTCAATCGCGTGGATGATGCCATTGGCCGCTGGAACATCAATGATCACGATATTCGCCTGACGGCCAAGATTGTCGGTGAGGATGCGGCCATTCTGAGAAAGGAAGCCACCCTGCAGCGTTCGGAGATTGCTGGAGCCAAGCACCTCGCCCGAATCACGACTCCCACGCAGGACGTGATAGAGCAGAATTTGGGTAAGCGCACCCTGATTCAACGTGCCGATATTGTCCTTATTCAGCCCCAACTGGGCAAAAGCAGCATCCGTCGGCGCAAACACCGTGAATTGGCCGTTGCCAGAAAGCGTCTCCACCACAGCGGGATCAGCTGCCAGCACCGCTGCAACCAACGTGCTGAACTCACCAGTCTGGGCATTAATCGCCAACGCGACATCAACAATCGTGTCACCACGAGGCGCGGCAAACGCCGGAACCGCCCCACCAATCAACAGCACCAACACCGCCAAAACGGATACGAAAATCTGTGACTTGCTCATCGGAAATCTCCTTTTATTTTTCGGATTCTTCTTTTTATCTCTCTCAAAACCTATACAAATAATATCATCATGTATATATTTTGTCAATATCTTGTAGAGGATATTAAGGAATCTCTATGAATTGGTCCCATCTTAAACCTTTATTAATAAACTCGCGGACCATTTGCTAAAAATCAATTTTCTCCGAGACTTTCACCCCCATTTTGAAACGCACTCAAACCGCAGGGTGTATTTCAACTTGGGGGCAAAAATAGAATCACTTATCACGCAAACGCCTTTCTTTTGATTGATTTTTGGCGGAGGGGCAAAGCCCCTCCGCCAAAAATCATTTTTATCCTACGCCCCGTAGGGGCGCTTGAGATTGTCGCCCCAGATTTGGAACGCACCCAATGAAGGGCATTCGTAGCAGGTGAGGCCAGTTTGAGGGCGTAGAGTGGAAAAAGTGGGGTTGACGGAGATTGGAGCCGCGTGCGAGCGGC
>JAFGFB010000328.1 GCA_016931315.1 Anaerolineae bacterium | reverse complement strand
GCAGGATGCGTTGCGCCGTATCACCGTGAATAGTCGCGATTTCTCACCGGTCAGCGATGCCGGCATTCGGCAACTGCGGCGTATTCCTGGCGTCGCCGGTATTACCGAGTCGGTTTACGATTTTCTGAAGGAGCAGGATGAAGAAGCGATGCTCCAGATCTCGGTGAATCCGCAGCTCTTCATGGCAACCCGCTCCGACATTCCCGGTCTTGAGTATGAGCCTCCGACGTTTGGCCTGCAACTCTGGGGCGGGCGCCTGCCTCAAAGCCGCACCGAGGCCGTAATCACCTGGGCGCTGGCGCAGGCGCGAGGCTTGGAATTGGGCGACCCTCTCATCATCCGCGAGCGTCCTTTCACCGTCGTGGGCATCTGGGAGGATGCCGCGACGATGGACTCGCCCATTGCCGTTATTGATTATGGGGCGGCGGAAGACCTCCTCGGCACAACCGGCTTGATGCGCTCGGTCTATGTCATCCCGCTTCCCGGCATAGACCCTGAGGCGGTCGCGCACCGCATCGAAGAAGATATGCCCGAACTGCAGGCGGATTCTCCCACCGAGATGCTGGCGCAGGCGCGACAGCAGATGTTGCTTTTCTCCCTCATCGTCGGCGCGAGTGGGATTATTTCATTGCTTATCGGGACTTTCACCATCGTCAATTCGATGATCGTGAGTGTGCAGGAGCGGCGCCAGGAGATTGGCTTGAAGAAAGCACTGGGCGCCGAGGATGGGCACATCCTGGCCGAAGTGGTCGCTGAAGCGGTGTTGATTGCGGGTGTGGGCGGTTTGATCGGAATGCTCCTGGGCGCCGGGATAGGCTGGCTTGCCAATCGCGTTTTGGTACAGCAACTGGGCACGCGCCTGTTTGTCCTCACGCCCCGGTTGGCGTTGGGCGTGGTGGCTTTCAGCGCCGTGATGGGCGTCATCGCAGGCGCCTATCCCGCCTGGCGTGCGGCGCACCTGGATCCTATCGTTGCCTTGCGCGGATTGGGTGAGGGCGCGAGCTATGCCGGGCGCGGGTTTGGGCGGCTCATCTACCTGTTCCGCCGGAATGTCCGTGGAATTCTCACGATTGGCGGCATCGCTATCGGCATTTTCGCCCTGGTGCTGTTGGGCAGCCTCTCGGAGGCGCTCAACACCTCGCTCGGCAATGTGACCGAGGGAACGCGTCACCTGTTCATGGTCACGCCCAAGCGCGCTGATGTGACGACGGGCCGCGGGATGGGGCGCGCGTTACAGACGCTCGATGGCGTACAGGATGTGATTCTGACCAACACTGGAGAAGTGACCTTCAACTTCGATGGTTCCGCCGGTGAAGAGAACACCAAGAAAGTGCAGGTGTGGGCGCACGAATCCCTCCACGGGGATTGGGGATTCGCCATGCCGGTGCGTAATCGGCTGGCGCAAGGGCGCTTCTTCACGCCTGGCAGCACTGATGAGCTGGTCTTGGGCGCAGGCATCGCGGAGCTTAAAGGTCTCGAGGTTGGCGCAACCGTGTGGATCAAAGAGCGCCCTTTCACCGTGGTGGGCATCTGGCGCAAGATTCCCTTCGATGTTTTTGGACACGATAATGCCGCATTCATGTCGCTGGAGGCGCTGAGCCGCATTCAAAACGGTCCGGAGGTTGCCGGAGTGGCGATTCGCGCTGCTTCGGAGCAGGATTTCCAGCAGTTGCGAGCCTGGGTAGAGCGGGAATTTTCCGCCGTGGACTTGATTGCGACCGATGATATTTTTGGCTCGGTCCGGCAGGCGTTGGCAACCTTGTTTGCGGTGATGGGCGGCATTTTCTCTATCGCGGTTTTTGTGGGCGCCGTCTCTGTGGCTAATACGATGGTCATTGCCGTGAATGAGCAGATTCCAGAGATTGGCTTGAAGAAGGCGGTAGGTGCTGAGGATGGCGACATCCTGGCTGAGATGCTGTTGCAAGCGGCGAAATTGGGGGTAGTCGGCGGCGTTGTGGGTGTGGCGCTGGCCTGGATTGCGACTTTGGTGATCAATCCGCTGGTCAAAGCGCAACTGGAAATGGATATCCTGCATCTCTCGCCCCGCCTTGCGGTGGCAGGGTTGATCTTTAGCCTGGTCTTAGGGATGATTGCTGGGCTGTTGCCGGCGCGTCGTGCGGCGCAGTTGGATCCAGTTGTGGCATTGCATGCGGAATAGAATGTAAGGGGTGAGCTATGAAACCGAAAAAACTGATTTTTATCGTTCTGGGGATTGTGATTTTAGCCGGGCTTATCTGTGCGCTGAGTGGGCAGCTGGGGAAACTTGTGCAGGCTAGTAGCGCGGCGCAGGCAACAGCTACCGTAGAAGCGCCGGTGGAGGTCGCGGTGCGCGCCCGCGGTCAGGTGGTCCCTGGCGCCTGGGGAGAGCTTAGTTTTGGTGCATCCGGGCAGTTGGTGGAATGGCTGGTTGCCGAGGGGGATGTGGTCACCGCCGGACAGGCTCTGGCGCGATTGGATTCCGCCCCGGCAGATTTGGCGTTGCGGCAGGCGCAGCTCGAGCTCGAGATGGCGCGCGGACGTTTGGAGAAGGCGGAACTGGATCACCACTATCAGATTCAGGAAGCGGAACTGGCGCTCAGCCAGGCTGAAGGGCGTCTGGCGCAATCCGGCGCGCGCTATCCTTCGACCGCTCAGGCGCAGGTCAATCTGGAGCGCGCCAAGAAAGCGCTCATTGATGCCGAAGAAGCCTACCGCCAGGCTTCGGAATACCCGGGCATGTTCGAGACCCCCGGCGTGCGTGACCACTATCAGGAGAACATTGATCGCGCCAAGCAGGATTTGACCGTTGCGCAGGCGGCCTATAATGCCGGGCGAGGGGAGCAGGCAGCGACCACTCAAGAGCGTCAGATTCTCGAGACGGAGGTCGCCCGCGCCCGCATGAATCTGGAAATCGTTCAGCGTGGCGTGGATCCGAGCCTGGCGCAGGAACTTCGGCGCGCGGAGCTGCAGGTGGAACGCGCCCAGGCCGATTTGGAGGCCATGACCCTGCGTGCGCCGTTTGATGGCACGGTGGTGCGCCTGCACATCAAACCGGAGGATTGGGCGCAACCGGGGATGGCAGCGCTCACCCTGGCAGATTTGCGCACGTTGCGCGTGGAGACGATTGACCTCGATGAGTGGGGGGTGACGCGTATCGCCGTGGACGACATGGCGCGCATTACCTTCACGGCTTTTGATGAGAAAACGGTGATGGGACAGATCAGCGAGATTGCCCTGCGCGGCGAAGCTCTAGCTGGCAGTGACGTCGCCTATCGCGTGCTCATCACCCTTGATGAACCCGACCCCGACCTGCGTTGGGGCATGACGGTGCGGGTGAGCATCCCTGTGGAAGAATAATGGTCAGGCGCCACGAAGATTCACTTGTCTGACAGGAGTAGCTAACATGACGTTGATCGTTGAAGCACAGGCGTTATTCAAAACCTATCTCATGGGCGCCGTGGAAGTTCATGCCTTGCAAGGATTGGACTTGCTGGTTGAACGGGGTGAATTCCTTTCGGTGATGGGACCCTCGGGCAGTGGAAAATCCACGTTGCTCAATATCCTCGGCTGTATGGATAAGCCCACCTCTGGTACGGTGCTTCTGGATGGTGTGGATCTGATGCAGACCCCACATGGTAAACTGCCCAAGCTCCGCCGTGAGAAGCTCGGTTTTGTGTTCCAGCAATATCATCTACTCGCCCATCTCACCGCGTTGGAGAATGTGATGTTGCCCATGCGTTATGCCGATATTCATCAGAAAGAAGCCCGGCAGCGCGCTGGAGCCATGTTGGAGCGCGTGGGTCTTGGCGACCGACTGCATCACCGCCCGTTGGAATTATCGGGGGGGCAGCAGCAGCGGGTCGCGATTGCCCGGGCGCTCGTCAATCGCCCGGCGCTGATTCTGGCGGATGAGCCTACGGGCAATTTGGATAGTAAATCGGGCGATGAGATTCTGGCGCTGCTGCGGACGCTCAATGCTGAGGGGCAAACCCTTATCGCGGTGACGCACGATCCCCGTGTGGCGGAGCAGACCGATCGAACCGTGACCCTCCGCGACGGGCAGGTGGTGAACGAAGTGAAACGTTAGCCGCTGTGCGCCTGAAGGGATGCCCATCTGAGCCGCAAAGCCACAGCGAGGAGATTCCATCTTTCCTCGCTGTGGTTTCTTTTGGGGGCTCGGATTGGCTGAGTTGCGACAAAGTTGCGACAAGATTGCGACGCAGCGCAGACAAAACCTTGCGATAATGGGGAAATCATAGCCAGTAGAAAAGCTGCCGCTAGGGCAATGCTCGTCGGGTATCGGACAGATTTTTGGGGAAAATTGGAAGAGGTTATGCAAACAGACAAAGAGGATCTTTTCTATGTTTTTGGCAGCGGCGCCCGGCGCCGCTGCCAAAAACACTTTTTCCTAAAACAGGCATGTTATGCTTGATGTGAAGTGTTATGCGACCAATGATTTGTCTTATACCCATGCTCGCCAGGTAGTTTGCTCGATGCTTTCATCTGTGCTACGATAACATCATATTTATAGAAGGAAATCACTCTTGAAGGAATCGTTATGACCAAAATCCTACTCGTCGAAGATGCGCTTGATCTGGCAGAAGTCATCGCGCGCGACTTGCGCGCCGAGGGCTACGAAGTGCTTCACGCCGCCGATGGTTTGGCGGCGCTGCAACTGCATGCCAAACACGAACCGGCGCTGGTCATCCTTGACTGGATGCTGCCCAGGCTCGATGGCTTGGAGGTGCTGCGCCAGATTCGCCAGAGCGCGCCGACTCCGGTGTTGATGCTCACTGCCCGCACGGAGGAGATGGACCGCGTGGTGGGCTTGGAGGTCGGCGCGGATGATTATCTCACCAAACCCTTCGGCATGCGCGAGCTCATCGCGCGTGTGCACGCCTTGCTGCGGCGTATCGAGCGGGTGCAGGCGATTCGCGAAGCCGACCGGGAGCCTGAACGTGACGTGCTGTGTTACGCCGGGCTAACCCTCGATCCCCAAGGCTACCAGGCTCACTTGGATGGGGGCTCCCTGGAGCTCACCCGGACTGAATTCGATTTGCTGCACCTGTTGCTCCGCAATCCGGGGCGGGTCTTCAGCCGCAATTACCTGCTCGATACGGTATGGGAGCAGAATTATATCGCCGGTGATCGCTCGGTGGATAACGCTATTCTCCGGTTGCGCAAGAAACTAGGTCCTTTGGGCGAGGCCATTGAGACCGTTTGGGGCGTGGGCTATCGTCTGCGGTCCTCATAACTTCTGAAGATTGACTTGGGCAAAAATCTTATGGAAAACGAAAATCGTCCATCCGGAATTTCTCCTAAAGACCGTTTCTTCTTCAATGCGCCTCCGCTACAGGCGATTCTGGAGGCATGGCTTTTGGGACTGGTTTTGCTGATCGTGCTCTCACAGCTTGCGGGCAGGGTTATTGCCAGCGTGCTGGGCAATGGTTGGTTTGTGCTTGCTGGCGTAACAGGAATCTGGTGCGTGTTACGGGCACGCGTCTCCACGGGTTCCTGGCAGCGGCAGGCACTTGGGGAACTGGGGATCGGCTTGCTGTTCAGTCTAAGTATGCTGGCAGGCATCATTGGCTTGGGCAGTGTGTTGCATCTTCAGAACGCCTGGGAGTTGGCTTTCGCCGGTCGCTTTCCCACGGTGATGCTCATGTTGGGAACGGGTCCGGGGTTCGTGGCGACGCGCATCGGCTTACGTGTGTGGTGGTATTGGAATCGTCTGCGCCGCCGCCGCATGTTGTGGTCTCTGACCCATGCCCATCTCACTGTTGTAGTGGCAGTGTGGTGGATTTTTGGCATAGGGCTCGTGGTCGTCGGACCGCTAAAGGAGATTCTGAGTTACGATTGGTATAGCGTTGATCTTCTCCCCACGTTGGCTGCCGACCTGCTAACCACGTTGTTCCCCGTTCTAATGGTTGCGCTGGTGGTGACCGGCAGCCTGCTGATTGCAGTCTTGCCTCCTTCGGCGCTGCTCTCATTTTGGGTGGCGCGCAAAACCACCCGGCGTCTGGAACAACTCACCCAAGCTACAGCGGCTTTTCGCGCCGGGAATTACGCTACGCGCGTGCAGGTGCAAGGCGAGGATGAAGTGGCGGTGCTGCAGACCGATTTCAATGGGATGGCTGAGGAGCTGGAGCGTACTCTCAACGCACTAAAAACCGAACGCGACAAGGTTACACACCTTCTGGAAGCGCGTCGTCAACTGGTCGCCAGCGTTTCCCATGAGTTGCGCACGCCTCTGGCCGTTTTGCGTGGCTACCTGGATTCGATTCAGCGCAGCTGGCGCGATGCTCCACCCGCTACGTTGCCGCAGGATCTTGGCGTGATGGAGCAAGAGCTCAACCGCCTGCAACGGCTGATAGACGACCTGTTCACGCTTTCGCGCGCCGAGGCGGGGGGGCTGGCACTGACGCTGATGCCCACTGACGTATCAGCGGCGATTCAACATTGTGTGGCTGCGCTCGCACCGCTGGCTTGGGAGCGAGAGCGTGTGGAGCTCCTCGCCGACCTCCCTGCTACACTCCCTCCCGCTATGGCTGATGCCGGCAGGCTGGAGCAGGTGCTCACCAATCTGTTGCGGAATGCTCTTCGGCACACTCCACCTGGCGGGCTGGTTATCGCGCGCGCTGGCTTGGAGGATTCTCCCGAGGCCAACCGACTGCGTCTTGAAGTCTGTGATACGGGTGAGGGAATACCTTCAGAAGACCTGCCCCTCATCTGGGAACGCTTTTATCGTGGCGCGAATGCGCACCATGACGATAGGGGCGCGGGTCTGGGTCTGGCGCTTGTCAAAGAACTTGCCGAGGCGATGGGGGGAACGGTAGCGGTGCACAGTGTGGTGGGTGAAGGCAGTTGTTTTACCGTGCTGTTGCCCAAAGCTGAAGGCTGAATGGATAAATATAGAGGGCTGTAGGTTGCACCAATTCTGATGCTGGCTCCCGTGGGCGTGCTGATGCCCACGGGAGCCGTTTTCTGTGTCATCCATCCTTCTTCTATCGTCGCCCACCTGCGACAGAACTGCGACAAAGCCATGATACGCTTGTGACACCTCGTTGTTATGCTTATCGCATCACTGTGGAGGTGGGGCAAAATGAAACAGAAATCATTGGCTACTCAAGAATGGATTCCCGTTGCGGTTCCCGGAACGGCAATGCTGGATATGGATACGATGTTGAGCTGCTCGCTCATTACCTGGTTGCTTGCCAGGTTTCAGACTTTGAAAAAACAGGAGGAACTTTGAGTGAGGAACTTTGAGTATGGATGCAACACTTACGACCCACAATTTGACCCGGCGCTTTGGCAAACTGACTGCCGTGGATGCGCTTACGCTCTCGGTGCCGCAAGGCGCTGTCTATGGCTTTCTCGGTCCCAATGGCGCCGGAAAGACAACCACGATTCGGTTGGCGCTAGGGCTGATACGCCCCACTATTGGGGAGGTGTTGCTTTTCGGGCAACCGTTACGACGGCGCCGACTGCAATCGTTGCGCCGGGTGGGGGCGCTGGTAGAAGGGCCTTCGCTCTATCCACACCTCTCAGGGCGCGATAATCTGGAAGTGACCCGGCGTCTGACCGACGTCACGAAGGCGCAACGCGACCGTGCGCTGGCGCTTGTGGACCTGGAAGATGACGCCGACCGTCCGGTGAGGACATATTCGCTGGGCATGAAACAACGTTTGGCGCTGGCGTTGGCGCTTATGGGTGAACCGGAGCTGCTCATCCTCGACGAGCCTACCAACGGCCTTGATCCGGCGGGCATCCGTGAGATTCGGGAGCTCATCTGCACCTTGCCGCAGGAGCATGGAATCACCGTTTTCCTCTCCAGTCATCTCCTTGCAGAGATTGAGCAGGTTGCCACACACATTGGCATTATTCAACAAGGACATCTGATCTTTGAGGGCACGCTCGATGCGCTCCATGCTCAAAACGAGCCCCAGCTGGTTCTGGAAGTGGATAAGCCCCAATCCGCCAAGGAGGTCTTGCATGCCTATGGTTGGAAGGTGCGCGGGAACGGCGGTCATAGCCTGACTCTGGCGGTGAACGGTGCGGCAGATGTTGCCCGGATCAATATGCAGCTGGTACAGAGTGGGGTCAATATCTATAACCTGAATCTGCAGCAGCCCACATTGGAAGACATTTTCCTGGCAGTGACACAAGCGTGAGCTCAAGGTCACAGGGAAATGGACGCTGAGTGTGATGTTGGTTTTGAGCCCTTTTCTGAGAAGACTTTGTTAGCCGATTTCAAGAGGAGATAAACATAATGGCTATGATATACCAGTCTTTGAGTGCTGAAACGCTAAAACTGAAGCATACGTTGGCTTTCTGGTTGGCTCTTGTTGCGCCGCTGAGTATGGTGGTATTGGAGTGCGGTATGTGGTTCGACATGAACACGCGCGTCGCGCCGCCCGAGGTTGATTCCTGGTTGTGGTATGGTCAAATGATCTACGTGTTCTGGGGCCTGCTGATCATGCCTTTGTTTGTGACGCTGGAGACTGCGCTTGTGGGGCAGTTGGAGCACGCGCAGGATCATTGGAAACATCTCTATGCACTGCCCGTGCCACGCGGTTTCATCTACGGGATGAAGCAGTTCTCCGGTATGTTGCTCATTGGTATAAGTTGCCTGGTGTTACCTTTTTTAACGGCTCTGGGAGGGCTTTTCCTGCGCTGGGCGCGACCTGCGGTGGAACTCACCGGACCCATTCCCTGGTTTATGCTGTTCAAATATAGTCTGGCGATTTATTTGGGCGCCTGGCTGATTATCACCATCCAGACCTGGATTAGCCAACGTTGGAAGAGCTTCGTCGTCGCCTGTGCTGCCGGCGTCCTGTTCACAATTGCTGGCGTGTTTGTCATCAACGCCGATTGGGGGCAATATTGGCCCTGGGCGATTGCTGGCGTCATCGGAAACGAGTTCACCAAGAACACATTGCTGGTTCCACAGCTGCTGGTGGGTAGCATCGGAGGGGTCGTCATGGCTTTCTTTGCCGGTTGGGATGTCGCCCGGCAAGATGTGTTGTAAGCTATCCGCCCGCGATGGGGGTGAGTAACTGTTCAGATATCACGCAAATGCCTTTCTTTTGATTGATTTTTGGCGGCGGGGCAAAGCCCCGCCGCCAAAAATCAATTTTTCTACGCCCCGTAGGGGCGTTTGAGATCGTCGCCCCCATTCTGAAACGCGCCCAAAAACATTCTCTTGATTTCCCCCAACCAGAAATTGTGCTAGACTATCATTACTAAACGCTGCCGGAATGTCGATCTCGGTCCACGAGCTTCGCGCCTGTTGGCCATACCAGACTTTCTGTAACCCACATTCAACGGAAGTGCTGGCGTGTTTGTACCTGTTGGCGCGTCTCAGTGCGAACTTATAACTCAAGGAGATCATTTATGGAAGATAAGGTTCTCTTGGTGAAGGATTTCCGTAAAGTCTATGGCGACTTCGTCGCTGTTAGTGGGATTAGTTTTGAGGTGCCGCGTGGCGAGATTTTTGGCTTGCTCGGACCTAATGGCGCGGGCAAGACCAGTACGCTCGAATGTCTGGAGGGCTTGCGCCAGCCTGATGGCGGGACACTGGACATTCTCGGCGTGAACCCGGCCCGTGAGCCGCATAAACTGCGTAATCTCATTGGCGTGCAGCTACAGAGTTCAGGGCTGCCCCCCACGATGACGGCGCGCGAGGCGATGCGTTTCTTCTGCGCCTATCATGGAGTTGCCCCACGTGATGATCTCCTCGAGCGTCTGGGGCTGCAGGGCAAGCAAGATGCGCAATTTCAAAGCCTCTCCACCGGGCAGCAGCGTCGCCTGGCTCTGGCGCTTGCGGTCGCTCATAAACCTCCGGTGATTTTTCTGGATGAGCCTACTGCCGGTTTGGATGTGGGTTCGCGCGCTGAGCTCCATACGTTGATGCAGGAACTTCGCGACGAAGGTCTCACGATACTCCTTGCGACGCACGATATGGCTGAAGCCGAGAAAATGACCGATCGCGTCGCCATTCTGCTCAAGGGAAAAATTGTCGCCACCGGTTCACCGACCGAACTGACCGCCACCGGCACCGGTTTCACTAAAGTCTCAGTGCGCACTGAGCGTGCTGTGCTGATGGATAATCACACTGCATTCCCTGCGGTTAGCCAATGGGTCGTCCGCGAGGAATATGTGATTTATTGGAGCACTGACCCAGGTCCGACGGTTGCAGCGATTCTGGCGCATCTATCTGCGCAGGATGACAGGCTCATTGACTTGCGCGTGGAGCGCCCTTCACTGGAAGAGCGGTTCCTGGAACTGACCACAGGCTGAGGCCGAGCTAATTGAAGCCGGGCTGACTATTCTGAAGGAGAATCCGCCATGACCGCTTTTCTGCATCATTTTGCGTATGAATTCAAGACCGGGTTGCGAAATCCGTCCTTGCTGATGATCAACTATCTTTTTCCGCTGGGCTTTTTTGTCATGATGGGTTTTGTGATGACGGCGATCAATCCACTTTTTCAAGCGTCTATGGTCCCCGCGATGGTCATTTTCGCCATTGTAGCTGCCACGGTACTGGGAATGCCCGGTCCCCTGGTGGAGGCTCGCGAGGCGGGTATCTTTCGCAGCTACAAGATCAACGGCGTGCCGGCGCTCTCAATTCTGGCGATTCCGGGGCTTACGACCGGCTTTCATGCGCTAATTACAGCGGCAATCATTACGCTCACCGCGCCGCTCTTCTTTGGAGCGCATGCACCGGTCAATGTGGGCGCCTTGGTCGGAATCACTTTGCTGACGGCGTTTACCTGTGCGGCTTTGGGGATGTTGATCAGTGTGATTTCGGCGAACTCGCGTGCTACCATCCTCTGGTCGCAGCTGATCTTTCTTCCTTCGATGTTGATCGGGGGATTGATGATGCCGCTGGATGTGTTACCTGAGGCAGTGCGACCTTTCTCCGCGCTGCTGCCTACTTCTCACGCGATGCAGCTCTTCACCGGTTGGGCTTATAACGAACCTGTTATCTTCAACCTGCCTGTCTCGGCGCTGGTATTGGCACTGAGTGGAATTCTGGCTCTTGCGCTTTCCATCTACCTCTTCAACTGGGACACGCGCAACCAGATTCGCCGGGGGCACCCACTCATGGCGTTGTTGGCGCTGGCGCCCTATGTGGCGAGCATGTTTTTGAAGTAAGACTACCGATCATGTCTTGAGGGATGATAGTGTTCTGGGGCGCGTGGTACATCACGCGCCCCAGAACACTATCATAAGACCTTTCAACTGTGAAAGCGCTGCTTATTGCCGCGCTTATCCCGTCTCCACCCGACGCTTTAGCCCTCGGAACATCTCCCGTTGCATCACGGAGCTGATTGGCTCTACAAAGTACGGTCCAAAACCCAGTCGGCTGGCGAAACTGTCGTCGTGGTCGGTGCGGAAGCGCGAGAGCACCCGGCTTACACCCGGAGATGCCTCCTCCACATAGAACAACCAGCTCAGGTTGCTGTAGCCCTTTGGTGTCGTGGGGCTGGGTCCACCCTGGCGGGTATCGCCATGGAGCACAAAGGCGCATCCCGGTTCCAGGACCTCCACGGGCATAGGCGGCATTTGTGGGTGCAGGCGGATGCCATCGCCGATTTTCAGGTCCTGGAATTCCGGCAGAATCCGGTCGGCATTGTGGATATCACAGCCGATAAGGTTTTCCAACCATTCATAGCTGTAAAAGCCACCGCGCCCTTGCCCGATTTGCACCAACCATTGCCACACTTCCGTGGTGGGGGCGTGGACGGTGACCGCCTGAGTGTATTGCCATTTGGGTGTGGGAACCAGCTCATCGCCGGGCAACGCGCGTTTCACTTCTGCCTCGGTTGCGCCCCAGCGACAGCGCCACTTCCGGCTGAAGGGCAATAGCAGATTACCGGCGATCAATAGTGCACCCTCTATGCCGCTTTTAACGTCTTGCCATTTTGTCATACGGGCTATCTCCTGCGATTACATTCATAGAATAGCTGGCAGAGCTTACGGGAGTCTGATTTGTAGCACGCGGTCTTTGCCTGCCAGGTCTGTGCGGATGCGACATTCTGCATGGGTGAAGACCTGTTGCGCCAGCGCGAGCACAACCGCACCCTGGCGCTCGCCGATTTCAACCAGGAGTATCCCGCCCGGTCTCATCTTTGCCGGCGCCTGCGCCAACAATCGTCGCACCGCGTTCAAGCCATCGCACCCCGCCAGCAGCGCCATCGCAGGCTCGTGCCGCACGGAGACCGGCAAGTTGTCCCATTCGGTGTCGGCGATGTAGGGCGGATTACTCACGATAATGTCCGCCGGTTCCGGCAGCGGCGCCAGGAGATCCCCTTCCAGGAAGTGCAGGCGCTCCAGGACCCCGTACCGCGCCGCGTTCTGCCGGGCAACCTCCATCGCGGCGGGCGAAAGGTCAATGGCATAACACTGTGCTTGTGGCAGGCGTGATGCCAGCGTGATAACGATGCAGCCCGAACCTGTGCCCACATCCGCGATGATGGGGGGGGCGCTCGGCGTCACGTCGGCGTGTTCGAGTGCCATCTCGACGAGCAGCTCCGTTTCCGGGCGGGGAATGAGCACCGCCGGCGTGACGGCAAATTCTAGAGCACAGAATTCGATTCGTCCGGTGATGTAGGGGAGTGGCTCGCCAGTGGCGCGGCGCAGCACCCATGTGCGAAAGGTTGTCGCAAGCGTTTCTGGAATGGGGGCGTCCAAATGCGCCAGCAGCCTGGCGCGGTTCCAATCCAGCAGCGTCGCCAGCAGGATTTCTGCTTCCAGGTGTGGCTTTTCAGCAACAGGCACTAGCCGGGCAACTGCCCAGCGACGCGCTGCTTCCAGATCATCCCACGGCATTCCCCTGTCCCCTTCTCCGGCATCTTTCTTAGAGCTCATTCAAAAAACACTCTCAAAACCGCGCCTTTAGGCGCAAATCCCGCATCAAGGTGAATTTCCGGACAGATTCTTAGCGCACCACACCGGTGCGCCGTAAATCTTCCAGGATCATGCGCTTGAGCGGTGTGGCTGTGCTCAGGCTGAGATAGCGTCCCTGATGGTCGCTCGCGGCTTTTTGCAGCCCGGCTTGCCAGGCTTCGCGGCGTTGTTGGTATGCGGCAAGCGTCGCGCCATCGAGTGTGACATCACGGTGTACGCCGCTCTCTCTATCCATCAGGCGCAAATCGCCACGTAGGGTGGGGAGTATCTCGTCGGGAGTGAGCAGGTGCAATAGCGCGACTTCGTGTCCCCTTGCTGCGAGGCGTGCGATTCCGGATTCTAATCCTTCCGGGTCGTAGCCATCGGTGAGCAACAGAATCAACGCTGGGCGTGGCGCGCGCATAGCCAAACGCGATGCCAGATCGCGCAGCGAGGCGCCAAGCGTCGTAGCGCCTGCAGGATTGAGCGTGCTGAGCCAGGCGCGCCATTCCTCTAGCCACTCGCCTCCAGAATGAGGTCCCCAGAGTGGGGCTGCGCTTTCCTGCCGCAGCAGCACACCACGTAGCGCATCCCCGCCGAAAAGCGCGATGCTGCCTAAAGCCTCAGCCAGGGCATGGGTGGTGGACCAGCGATTCTCCCAATCCATTGAGGCGCTGCCATCGAGTGCGATGATAACGGAAAGGTCGGCTTCTTCCTCATAAAGACGCACGTAAGCGCGGTCCGAGCGTGCATAGAGATTCCAATCTACCCTTCGCGGGTCATCTCCAGGGGTGTACTCGCGAAAATCGGCAAATTCCAGCCCTGCACCCCGCCGCGCGGAGCGGCGTTCGCCCCATGCGCCCCAACCCTTGCGCCCATGGATCACAAAGCGCAAGCGTGAGAGCCAGGTGAGGCTATCGGGCGACAGGGAAACCGGATTTTGTGACATGGGCGTGACTCGACCTGTTCACCGGTACACTGCTCTATGCGGCAATGCTCTCCAGCGCCGCTGTGATGAGGGAATCCGGGCTAACTCCATCTGCTTCTGCTTCATAGTTGAGGATGAGACGGTGTCGCAGTGCGGCAGGAGCCACGGCGCGGATGTCTTCCAGCGCTGTATTGAAGCGCCCTGCCAGCAGCGCCGTGGCTTTGGCGCCCACTAGCAGAGCTTGTGCACCGCGTGGGCTGGCGCCGTAGCGCACGTAACGCCGCACGATTTCGGGAGCTGTGGGCGAGGTGGGGTGGGTGGCGGTCACTATCTGGGCAGCGTAAGTATTCACAGCGGTAGCGACGGGCACCTCGCGAACCAGCGTCTGCATTGCCAGAACGGTTGCGGCATCGGCGCAGGGGCTTGCTGTAAGTGTCTGCGCTCCGGTGGTGCGGATGGTGATTTCCGCGAGTTCTTCCACTGAGGGGTAGCCGATCTGCACTTTGAAGAGGAAGCGGTCCAGTTGCGCTTCCGGAAGCGGGTAGGTGCCCTCGAGTTCGATGGGATTTTGCGTCGCCAATACCAGGAAGGGCACCGGTAGTGGATAGGTCACGCCACCCACGGTGACCTGGTGTTCCTGCATCGCTTCTAGCAAGGCGGATTGGGTTTTGGGCGTGGCGCGGTTGATTTCATCTGCCAGCAGTAAGTGCGTGAAGACCGGGCCACGATGAAAGCGGAAGCGACGTTCTGCTCCCTCTCCCATTTCCAGCACATCGGTGCCGAGAATATCGGCGGGCATCAGGTCAGGCGTGAACTGCACACGGGTAAAATCCAGCTGCAACGCTGTTGCCAGCGTGCGTACCAGCATGGTTTTTCCCAACCCGGGTAGACCTTCGAGCAGCAGATGCCCGTTTGCCAGCAGCGCGATGAGCGTGTGCCGTATTACTTCACGTTGCCCGACCATCACGCGCGCGATTTCGCTCTCGAGGCGCAGCGCCATCTCACGGAAAGCCGAGGGTACCAGGGGAGTCGTCATCTTAACCTCCAAACCAGCTCATCCACGCAAGATAAAGTCCATAGCCCAGGCTCAAGATTGCCGCGATGGTCGCGCCAAGCGCAATGAGCCGTCCGGGGGAAAACCGCCGTGGGGGGTAAACTTCTTCGTCGTCTACTTTGGCCATCAATGTGCTGAATCCGGCGAAGAGGAGTAATCCGGCGGCGCAGGCAAACGAGAGCAGCATGCTGAAGACAATACGCATGTCAACGCTCCCAGAGCCGGCAGAAACTACACTGACCCTCTGCCGTGGTAGGCTGCCCGCAGGTCGTGCAGAGCTGCAGTTCGGGCAAGCCGGCGGTTGCCGCAAATAACCCCTCTGCTTTAGCCTGGAGAAATTTCACGTAGAACTGGAGCTTCGTGCCGGGAACATCATGCTCCATTTGCGTGAGTGTCTCCTTGTATTGCAGGCTGGTTGCGCCTTTGGCGTAGGGGCATTCTTCTTCAATGTAGTCAATCCCTTGTAGGAGCGCATAGGCTGCGGTCTCACGCTCATAGATGCGGCAGAAAGGCTTGATTTTGCGCGCCAGACCTTCGCCATCTGCGGGGAGCACCGGATCCTGGCGGACGAGATAGCCCGTCTGCCACCGCATCACATTGCCAAAGAGTGTGGCGACTTCGTCGTCGAGGTTGTGCCCCGTAGCGAGGACATCATAGCCCAGCTCTAGCGCCATGCGATTCATCTCGTGGCGTTTGACCAACCCACAAAGCGAGCATGGACGAGTCTCGCGGCGTTTGCGCGCTGCCAGCTGGGGAATACTCTCCCCATATTGCTTGAGAAGGTCTACCACGAAGAAACGCGTCTTCGGGAATTGTGCTGTGCACCGGGCGGCAAACGCCTCCGCCTTGGCTTGTGATTGCGCAGAGTACGCCCGTCCGCCATCAATACCCAGGTTGATGTAAAGCCCATCAGCGTGGTAGCCCAGGCGCAAGAGCACATCCCATAACGCCAGGCTGTCCTTGCCGCCAGAGACGGCGACGAGCACCCGCTCACCGGGAGCAATCATGCGATAGTTATGGATAGCGCGGGTCGTGTTGTGAAGAATCCAGGCGACAAAGTGCTCGGCACACAGGGCAAGCTTGTGCTGCCGCATGTTGATCACTGCCGTTGCGCCGCAAGTTCGACAACGCATACTTAGCCCCCAGAAACCACACTGACGATTTTTACCATGTCGTCTGGCAGAAGGTGGTGGTCTTCTGTGACCAACTGCCCATTTCGAATCACCAGGACGCTTTCTGGTAACAGTTTGAGCCTTTTGAGCAGCTGCAAAACCGTCAGGGTTTCTTCGATGGCGAATTGCTTCCCACGATAGGTAACTTGCATGGCGCCCATCCTTGCTAATGATTGAAAAAACGGGGGCTATGCGCCCCCGTGAATGTTATGCAGCGACTTAATCCTCGTGGAAGCGTGCTTCAAGCTGGTCTAGCAACTCTGCCGCTTCGACCAGCTTGTCGAGCGGGTTTTTATCGCCCGTGAAATAGCGATAGTCGCAGGGCATAATGTCCAGCATCTTGACCAATGTTTGGTGATGTTTGCTGACGGTATCCGCTGATATATCATAAACGGAAGCCAGCTTTGTCAATGGTGTATCGTGCAGATTCACTTTGCGCACGGTGTAATCCAATGCAGCGGCCCAGGCTTCTGGCTTGGGAATGCTGAGTGGTTCAGCGCCCAGAGTGATACGGAATTCCATCCACATCTGGATGGCTGCTCCAATAAGATCGAGGGGCAGTTGCGCCGCTTTCATCTTGGCGGTCAGGCTTTGCTCTACCGGGTCCATGCCGCTGGCAAAGAGTTGTTCCACGCGGCTGGCGACAGGGGAGTTGGGTTCCAGGCGCAAATAGTTGGCGAGTGCCCGCAATGCGCGATCGAAATCCCCGGCGCGCGCTAACGCCTGGGCGAGGCTCAGGTGGTACTCAGCGCGGTTCGGCGCGAGTTTTACAGCAGCCTGAAATTGCTTGAGGGCTTCTTCGATATCCCAACGCTGATAAGCATTGAGCGCTTCCTGATACAAAGCATCGGCTTTTTTGCGATCGGCAGCTGAGGGTTGAGCCAGACTCATCATTTCCTCCACACTCTGTGTTGGCAAACAGTACTGATAAATGATTGCATCCCTATTATAGCAGTTTCAGCCGCCCTGCCAAGCGCCAGGCGGGGGCGGGTGCGTTTCAAAATGGGGGCGAAAATCTCAGGCGTCCCTACGGGACGCAGGAAAAATTGATTTTTGGCGGTAGGGCTTTGCCCTACCGCCAAAAATCAACCAAAGAAGTGGGATGCTTCATAACCACTATAACATACTCGTCTGGCTCGGCTTGATAAGGTGTCTTTTGGGGATGCGCGAAGCGCATCCCCAAAAGACAAAAAAAGACTCTCTTCGTCTGTTGGCACGATCTTCCTCAGTTTTCCAATAACCTGTCGTATGCCCCCGAAGATGGACTCGGTTCTAAAGTGTGTTGGTAAGGCAAAGTCGCCTCCAATT
>JAFGFB010000327.1 GCA_016931315.1 Anaerolineae bacterium | reverse complement strand
GCGCGCCTTCAAACCTCCGTTTCTTGTCCCCAGACCGCTTTGGTCGGTCTCACCGTCTGCATCCGGGGTCATATTTGGAATTGCTGCTTTCTATCACGCATAATCTTATTGAATGTGGTATGGTGCTTCAAAGGACTATCTTACTGAAGGAAAGCCATGCCCATTACACAAAAGATGAACCTTGATGTACGCCAGATGTAGTTCGAGACCGGCTTCAGCACAGCTCCTTGTGCTCTGGAACAGCGACGGCAGCACGCAGGCCGCCCCCCTGGCGCAAGAGGTCTTTGCGGCATATTTCGGCGTGGGGCCGTAGCTGCGATTTCAAATCGCGCCTGTGGGCGCCGCTCGGGCCGGTCGTCACCATGCTAGCTCGGGCCGGTCTCCGACCGCGCCCGCCCAGGCCAAAACCATAACCATCAGTGATCAACTCTCTGCTTATCATGCAAAAGGCCTTTCTTTGAGTGATCTTTCGTGGTGGGGCGAAGCCTCACCACAAAAAATCGCCGTCTTTCTGCTCCCTTCGGGGGCCCCCGTAGGGGAGCTTGAGATTGCCATCCCAGATTTGGAATGCACCCGTTTTGCGTTACGTGTGAAGCCCTGTTACAATGGCTATAGAACGCTGCAGGAGAGGGAAGCAGAGGATGGGCAACGAGCGGCAACTTCAGGATTTGTTGGAACAGTTGTTGCGCACCATCCAATCGGAAAAGGTGGTGGTGTTTGGTTCCTGTGCCACGGCCACTGCCACGACCGACAGCGATATTGATTTGTTAGTGATTTGGGATTCCGATTTGCCCCGAGACAAGCGTCAGGAAGCCATCAGCCGGGCGCTGCGTCCGCGTTACATTCCGCTGGATATTTTGGCTTACACCCCTGCAGAGGTGAAGCGTTGTCTCCGTGCGCCCGGTTCTTTTTTGAGCCACATTCTCGCTACCGGCAAGGTGCTCTATGAACGCGCGGGCGCGTGAATGGCTGGAAAAGCCCTGGCTGATTTGGAGACAGTGAATCTGTTGCTGCAATTTGCCTCTTTCCCGCGCAGTGTAGCGGCTTTTCACTGCCAACAAGCAGTGGAAAAGAGTCTCAAAGCTTTCTTGGTGGCCCATGATGTGCCGTTTCTGTTTTGGCATGATCTGGGATAGCTGCTTGACCTCTGTATAACCGTTGATTCGGCTTGCAGTGCGTTGGAGCCCCACATTGTTGGATTGACGCCCTACGCAGTGGAAATGCGTTATCCCACTGACCTGCCTCTTGATCCTACTGAAGAGCAAGTCCGGCGCTTTTTCCATCAGGCTCAGGCTGTGGTGAACTGGGTGAAAGCGGCGTTAGGAGAATGATCCATCGAGGAAGCTTCTGGCGTCTCCACTTGGGGCTTACCGAATTTCGAATTCAACGAGGCTGACCAGACGGTTGTTGACCAAAAGCTCGAACGTGTAGCGCCCCGTGGGCAGATACGCCGCATTGAAGAGCGTTTTTCCGGTGCCTTCTGTTGCGCTAAAGTATACATAATAACTCACCCCGTCGGCTGGCGTCCAACGGCTATTCTCCCCGGCGGTGTGGGTCGTTTCAAGCAGCAAGCGACCCTCTTTACTCCAGCGTCGTGTGAAAGTGGCGCGCTCGCTCAGGGCTGTGGAGGATTGCCAGGTGGCGTAGACGACCTCGGTGTTGGCAGGGAAACTTTGTGTAGTGGTGCGGCACTGTGTGCCGTTGAAGCTGGCTTTGGGGCAAAGCGCGACGGCATATTCCGCGGAAGGCGCGGCTTGCGTAGCTTCCGGCGTGGTGTGGGAGTCTAGCTCGAGCAGAATATCGCCATCGGTGAGATATTCCAGCGACGTGACCTCGAAGGCGGCGTTGTTTGCGACCTCAACTTTGACCTGGCGTTGCTCCTCGAGGCGGTAAACAGTGGCCCTCTGATTCACCTGGACCAGCAGCAACCGCCCAGCGATCTCCTGCCGCAGCGTGGCAAGCGTGCGGTTGCTGCTGAGCTCGTAGGCGCCAACCGGTGAAAGATAGGGTTGCCCAAGATTGAGTGAGACATCACCGCTGGCATTGATGGCGACCTGCACCGTCACGCTGTTAACCTCTGCCGCTGCTTCGGGCGCAGGCGCACTTGTGGCGATTTCTGAAGAAGAAGGTGGTTCCTGCAGAAACAGCATCGTCCCCGGAATGAGCGCCCAGGGTGTCTTTGCCTTTCGGCTTGGAGTCGCCACTATTGAGCTAGCCGGTGTGGGCTGGCGAACCGGCGCTGGAGC
The DNA here is from genome assembly GCA_016931315.1 of Anaerolineae bacterium. Classification (GTDB taxonomy): domain Bacteria; phylum Chloroflexota; class Anaerolineae; order B4-G1; family SLSP01; genus JAAZNO01. Next base: position 442 of record JAFGFB010000327.1, on the reverse strand, counting down.
AGGTGCGGATTGGGCAGGCGGCGCTGCGCCTGGCGACGCCGCGGCGGGCCGCGTTTGGCCAGAGTTGACCGGGATGACGGGTGCTGGGACCGGGGGCTTTTCGGGTGCCATGAGACAGGCCGCCGCTGCCGCCCCATCCCAGGGCCGCGCCGTGGGGTCTTCATCCAGCATGCGGGCGAGCGCGTCATCCAGCCAGGCGGGCACATCGGCGCGCAGCGCGCGGGCGCACGTGCCAGCCGGCAAATTGCGGTACACCCGCCCGGTTAGCATTTCGAATAGGACTACACCCGGGGTGTAGATATCTGAAGCTGAGTTGAGATAACCGCCAGTGCTGCGCTGCTCCGGGCTCATATAGGCCGGAGTGCCGGGGTGGGGCAGCGGTTGGCTGAGCTGGGAGCGCATACTCGGCCCGTGAGCGATTTGCGCGAGGCCCAGGTCGGCG
>JAFGFB010000326.1 GCA_016931315.1 Anaerolineae bacterium | reverse complement strand
GATTTGCGCGAGGCCCAGGTCGGCGACTTTGGCGCGCCCCTGCGCATCGAAGAGGATATTGGAGGGCTTGAGGTCGCGATGCACCACATCCAAGGCGTGGAGAGCGTTAAGGCTCTGTGCCACGTCTATGCCAGTTTGCACCGCCTTAGCTGCAGGTCGAGTTTCCACATGAGAACCTGAAATCCTCATCACACGGATACCTCTTCCGACTGAACCAGAAACCGATTCTCACCCTTTATGCCAGTTTTTCCGGCTTATCTCGGTGGAAGGTCTGGGCCGCCCAACGCCGCGTGAACGAGCTACCAAAGAGGAGGTGGGTCAACTCCGACGTAAGTGTCGGCGCTTGCGCAGGCGTCAGACCGTTCTGCATGTTTGTGGAGGCGAACGTTCGTGAGTCGCAGGTTAGGATGAGGACGCCAGTGCCGGTGCTTGAGCTAGGCTAACGCATGTCATCAGATCCTTTGAAAAAGACGAAAACGTAAACGATCCGAGGCATCGCACCGGCGTCAGCTTAACCGCATGTGAGGTTGGTTGCCTGACCAATGCTATTGCCATCTATCTTGAGCGAGACTTTTCTGGACCTGCGCCAATCTGGGCCGTATGGATCAGGGACAACTTTGAAGGCATTTGCGAGTGTGATATCGCTGACACCCCCAGTTGAAATGGCGCTAGCCGCTCAAACGCATAAGATCATCGCCAAAAAACGCCTGAAATGCCATCTGCCCTTCTTCCAGTTTTTGCTGGATCTGTTCCCGTGATTGACCTGCAAAACGATCATCCAGTTGCATGAATCGCTCAATATCGATTGTGCCACCCAACTCTTTAACGGTTTTCTTGGCTCGCTTGAGCTTCCAAGCAGACCGCCAACGAAGGAGCCTCAGCAGTCCATATCCCCAGATCACGTATGAGCCGATTACGACGATTGCACGAATTGCGGCAGACGAATCAGGAACCAGAAATTGAGACAATGCTGGAACTATGAAACCTGGAAAAAAGTACAATTCCGATAATATCCAAATCAAGCAGCCATTTCTTGGCCCATATGTTTCGATGATCTGTACAGCCTCTGCCAGCCTTTTTCCTTCGTTATAGAGCCCGAGGTAATAGCTGTAATCATCCATTGGCGAGACCAATCGAACTAGTTCAGTTATCTCTGCTTGCTCAGGCAAAGAGAGCTGTTCCATCAACCGCTCGCCATTTGTGTGAATGAGTTTCAATGTTGATTTAGCATACTCTTTGTCTCCTAACTCGAGAAACAGATCCGGCGTGATCCGGGAGTCACCCAATCGTTCCTCCAGCAATTTCATAGCTGCCGCTGCTATGACAGGTCTAGTCATTTCCAGTTCGAGGATAGTCTCGGCTGTTGATTTGAACTTGAATATGTCATTTCGCAAGGCGGACACGATAGCCTGCATCGTTGTTGCCGCCGCACCTTGACGCTTCATGTCACTGAGCTGCACGGCATTATTGGCTGTAATGGCCAGAGTCGTCACATCAATAAGTGTATTGAGCCAGTCCATTTTGTCCCCCTATCTGTGTATCTGCGCTTCTAGAAGCTCGAGTGATGTCCCTGGAAGACGAGTATAACTTCATCGACACCGTGAGTATTGCACCTCAACGGTCAGTATGGGCGGCGGTCAGGTTGCTTTCTCCAAAGTTGTAGTCGCCTGTGCCCACCCGTCAGCCCCATGCCAGGTCGGTGTGCTTTTCGCCTTGAAACCGGCGTCTTGTCGGTCTATGGACCAAGTTCGATGATGAAGAAGCAACTGTGATATTGATTGCCTCTTCCCAAGCTCCAATCGCCGGTCCAAGGCCGGGTTCCACTGTCACTGACTGACTCTACTACAACATCATATTGGCCGGGCGTAAGCGTATAGCGTCCAATAGGCCCCTTTTCGGGGCAGTACAGTGGGCCGGCACCTGTATAGTTCGTGCAGGAACTACACGCGTCCAATTCTGCAACACGCGACTCTGGGCCACTGAACACAATACGCAATCGTTTGGGTGAGTCATTCTGAATAACAACTTCTGCAAACCCGCTGCCAGTACTACCACTGCGCTCTGGTGCAGGTATCTCCCCTCCGCTAGTCGCCCTTGCCCACGCTACTATTGACCGTGCTAATGCCGCTTCTACCTCTGATGCCAGGGAATGGCTGGGATAGCCAGACAGGAAATCCTCATACATGGCAATCGCGTTGGCCCAGTTGCTTTGTTTTTCATACTCCTGCCCGCAATTGTAATAAAGTGTGGGCAGGAGATTGGGACGTTCGGCGACAGTGCTATTCTTCCGTAGCAAATCGACCATTTCACAGGCTGAAGGGTTTTCGAGAAAAGACGCTTCCACCTCCGCTGCCAGTGAATGGTCTGGGTATTCGGTTAGGAGCAGTTCGTACATAGCCTTCGCCTTGGCCCAGTTGCTTTGTTTTTCATACTCCTGCCCGCAATTGTAATAAAGTGTGGGCATGAGATTGGGACGTCTGGCGATAGTGCTATTCTCCCGTAGAGAATCGACCCTTTCACAGGCTGAAGGGTTTTCAACAAAAGACGCTTCCACCTCCGCTGCCAGTGAATGGTCTGGGTATTCGGTCAGGAGCAGTTCGTACATAGCTACCGCTGCCCACACTCTGTCGACTTCAAATGCCTGACCACATTGATAAATTGGCGCAGGCATGAGATTTGGGCGATCTGCGATAGTGCTATTCTTTCTTAGGGAATTGACTCTATCACAAGCCACAGAGTTTGCTATCAAAAACGCTTCTGCTTCCCTTGCCAGCGAATGGTTGGGGTATTCACTGAGTAGGGACTCATACATGGTGAATGCCCCTTGTGGGTAGTTTAATGTGTCAAATACCTGACCGCAGGCAAAATAGAAAGCAGCCAAATCCACCTCATCCTGCAGACTTAGTTCTCCTTCGCGAGGTGTCGCGATTCTCTCACACGACTCCCAGCATGCGAGTGCGGAGGGTTCAGCATGCTCTAGGAGAAATGTGACTCTGTCGCTAGCGGCCCCGGCCAGCACGCTACCGCGATATCGAGAAAAATGATCTGCATACGCAACCAGGGCAGCGCAGAGATCTCCATCTTGCTGCCGGTCAGCCGCCGCTTGAAATGGAAGGCACTCTGTCTTTTCCTGTTGGGCGAGATTTGGGTACCCGCCAATGTCAACAAACCGCCATCCTTGAATAACCTTATCAAAGTGGCTGATTGCAGTTTCGCAGTCCGCCCGCAGATAGGCTTGGTGCCCATCGCGGTAATTACCTCGGTCGATAGAATACCGAACGGCGCTGTATCCGAATAGGGCAATCGCAAGGAGTGCTAACAACCAAACAAAGCCGAGTCCTCGTCTTCGCTTCGAAGAATGTGTGTGAGGTGTTGTCTTCGGCGATTCTGGCTTGAATTTCTGAATAGGTTGTGCTACCTGCTTTTGCTGAGTGAATCGGTGAGTAACATCATCTAGAAGCGACACATCACGAGCTGTAACTTGTGCCTGGTATATGGAATGACAGTTTGGGCACATCACCACCTTCTCGCGTATTCCGTTTTCCAAAGCACTGATTACTCCCTCTTCAAAAGAGAAGACCGCTCGACATTTAGGACATAAGAGTTGTTTCTGGAATGTCGCATTTAGATAGTCCCGTTTTTCGTCTCCAGAAAGAACCTTCATGCAAGCCCTCCTACAGAGCCGTCGCGTACCATTGGATAGGCGATGAGTTTGGCATTGTTTACGAGCTTCCTCGTCATGTGAACTCTCACTCTCCTGCGCTGTTGCCCGGGACGGGTTTGTGCTTCCGCAGGGTGGTGGCTCTTGGTTGCTTTTGGGTGACCGCTATTGAGTTAAGCCGCCCAACGTCGCGGCGCGAGATAGGTAGGTTATGAACATTCATGTGAGCACCCGCATCCGTCTTCCGCAAAAGGCTAACTCCGAGAAGGTTGGCCGGAATTCATTGCCTGTTTGGTTCTCTCCATGTACCCATTGCAGAGCCATGCCGCATGGTCAAATGATGGTTGGATCCAGGGCGATCTCCTCTGTAATACTCAAGTCATTATATGCGAGTTTCCCAGACCTGTCAATAATTCGTTCCCTGATTTGCTGGTCACTGTCAAAAAACCTAGAGCGAAAGTATCCCGAAGGCAGAGGTGAATGATGCGCAGATAAGTGACTTTCGCCAAAGTGGAGCCAACCGTCCACCAGATGCCTGAGACCTGCCCCATGGTTGTGGCGAACCGCGTTTCAAGCCCCATGGGGTCAAGGGTGAAGCCAGACCCTTGCGTGATACTCGCTATGTCGGGGCGCGGAGCTATCGGCTGACCTGCGCGCGTTGTAGACGGCAGTTTCGGTTTTCCCCCGCGGCGTGGGTTCGGGACCGCAAAGTGCGTGGTTGCAGGGCTTAACAGCGTTGTGTGTGTTAGGGCCCAGTGACAGGGCGGTGGAGGATTTCACCACGGCTACGGGGTGTCCGGTGAGCGAAACGACCGCCTACAACAACGTCCAAGCCGTCGGGGTCAAAGCCCGGGAGCACTCTTTCCATCAGGCTCAGGCGGTGGTCACCTGTGTCATAGGGGCGTTAGGGCAGTAATGCCTGTGGTTTACCATGCTCCGAGCTGCCAATCCCGGTGCATCGCGTCGCAACACCTTGAGCGCCCTGTGCACAACGAGCTCCACAAGCACTGCGCGGTAGACCGCGGCGAACGTGCCCTTTCCCAGCAGGAGTAGATGCGGTAGCGGTTGTTGAGAACCAAATTGCCGGTCTGGAAGGGCATCATTCCCTCTTTGCATAGTGAAACGGGAAACTCACGCCAGGGCGCTAAGTCGTCAGGTACATCTCACAACGAGCGAAAAAGACGTTCCGATTTCGGCCACCATGTCCCCATTATCCACTGTATGTTCTATTGTGCAGCCATTGCCACATGCCCGAGATTGCCATTGATACCGCTTTTTGGCCTTCTGGCAACTTCCATGTGCAGTAAGGTCATGGCTTCGTGTCGAACCTTTAAGGTTGCTTACCGGATTTCGTATTCAACGCGACTGACCAGACGGTTGTTAACCAGCAGCTCAAACGTGTAGCGCCCCGCGGGCAGATACGCCGCATTGAAGAGCGTTTTGCCAGTGCCTTCCGTTGCGCTGAGATACACGTAGTAGCTCACCCCGTCGGCTGGTGTCCAGCGGCTGTTCTCCCCGGCGGTGTGGGTTGTTTCCAGCAACAATTGACCCTCTTTGCTCCAGCGTCGCGTGAAAGTGGCGCGATCCCTCAGGGCCGTAGTGGATTGCCAGGTGGCGTAGACGACTTCCGTGTTGGCAGGGAAACTTTGTGACATGGTGCGACACTGTTCACCATCGAAGCTGGTTTCGGCACAAAGCGCGACGGCATACTCCGCGGAAGACACAACCAGCGCGGCTTCCGGCGTGGTGAGGGAGTCTAGCTCGAGCAGAATATCGCCATCGGAGAGGTATTCCAGCGACGTGACCTCAAAGGCGGCGTTGTTCGCGACCTCGACTTTGACCTGGCGCTGCTCCTCGAGGCGGTAGATGGTGGCTCGCTGATTGACCCGGACCAGCAGTACCCGCCCAGCAATCTCCTGCCGCAGCGTGGCAGGTGTTTGACCGCCGCTAAGATCGTAGGCGCCAACCCGCGAGAGATAGGGTTGCCCGATATTGAGCGAGACATCGCCGCTGGCATTGATCGCGACCTGCACCGTCACGCCCTCAACATCTGCTGCTGCTTCCGCCGCTGGCGCACTCGTGTCGATTTCTGACCCCGAAGGTGTCTCCTGAATTCGGCTCGGGGCGCTCGTGGCAGGCGCGCGTGTTTCGATGATCGGAGGCGTTGTTGGCGTTTTCGATCCGCCCGCCCTGGATAACATCCATATCAGGCCAACTGTTACTATCGCCAGAAACAGCATCGCCCCTGCGATGAGCGCCCAAGGTGTCTTTGCCTTTCGGCTTGGGGCGCTCACAGTCGAGCCGGTTGGTGAGGGCTGGCGAACGGGCGCCGGGGCGGGTGGCGATCGAATGGGCGGCGCTACACGTTGTGGCGCCTCGATGGGTGTTGCTGGGATGGCGGACACTGGAGGTGAGGGCTTACCTGAAGCCGTGAGACAGGCTGCGGCCGCCGCCCCATCCCATGGGCGCGCTTCGGGTTTCTCATCCAGCATGCGGGCGAGTGCATCATCCAACCAGGCGGGCACATCGGCGCGCAGCGCGCGGGCGTGCGTTCCTGCGGGCAGATTGCGGTACACCCGCCCCGTCAGCATTTCGAATAGGACCACACCCAAAGTGTAGATATCTGAAGCCGAGGTGAGATAATCACCGGTGGTCCGCTGCTCCGGACTCATATACGCCGGAGTGCCGGGGTGGGGCAGCGGTTGGCTGAGCTGGGAGCGCATACTCGGCCCGTGAGCGATTTGCGCGAGGCCCAGGTCGGCG
>JAFGFB010000325.1 GCA_016931315.1 Anaerolineae bacterium | reverse complement strand
GGTGTGCCGAGGTTTGCTTTAGCGGCGCGCGGGAACTCGTGGGACGTGAGATCACCGTTGCCGCGCTGCTGCGCGAGATTGAGCGCGATACCCCCTTTCATGACGCCTCCGGTGGCGGCGTGACCTTTTCCGGCGGCGAACCGCTGCTCCAGGTGGAATTTCTGGCTGCGGCATTGCGCGCCTGCCGCGAGCGGGAAATTCACACGGTTGTGGATACCTGTGGTTTCGCACCCTGGGAAGCCTTCGAGGACTTGTGGCAGGATGTGCAGCTCTTCCTCTATGACCTCAAGGTGATGGATGATATCCGTCATCAGCGCACTACCGGGGCTTCCAATGCCCTGATTTTGCGTAACCTGCGCGCTCTGAGTGAACGCGGCGCGCAGGTTATTGTGCGCGTGCCGTTGATTCCAGGGATAAACGATGACGTGGAGAACCTGCAACAGCTGGGCGCCTTCATCGCTTCCCTTCCTCGACGCTATCCGGTAGAATTGCTCGGTTACCATGATATCGCTGGCGCCAAATATGCGGCGTTGGGGCGCGCGTATGCACTTGCGAATGTGCCCGTCCCCACGCCGGAGGTGTTGGAGGGAGCCTGTAAAATGCTTGCCGCCTTTGGGCTGGAAGTCGGCTATAATAAGTAGGAGACATGCTACGTAAGGTACGCTGTACTCCCCCCGTCCATTTTTCGATGTGTTTGAAGAAAGGAGAGGTGCTATGGCAATGACTGAACGTGTGCGCCTGTTGCGCCAACAAAGCCTCGATACCCCTGAGACGCTTTCGGCGGAGCGCGCGGAGTTGCTCACGGCTTTCTACCGGCAGGAGACCGGTCTGCGTTCCACACCGGTGCAGCGCGCTGAAGCTTTCGCCTATCTGATGGAACATAAGACACTCTGCATCAATCCTGGTGAATTGATTGTCGGCGAGAAGGGTCCTGTTCCTAAAGCCGCTCCGACATTCCCGGAACTCTGCTGTCATTCCCTGGAAGACCTGGATATTTTGGATGCGCGCGAGAAGACGAAATTCCGCGTCAGTTCGGCGACACGTCAGGCTTATGCTGAGGCTATCATTCCCTTCTGGCAGGGGAAATCCATGCGCGAGCTGCTTTTCCGCGAGATGAAGCCGGAGTGGATAGCCGCCTATGAGGCGGGAATCTTCACCGAATTCATGGAGCAGCGCGCGCCTGGGCATACGGTGATGGATGACAAAATCTATCATGAGGGGCTGGTGGATTTCCAGGCGCGGATAGATGCGCAACTGGCGGCGCTGGATTACTTCAACGATCCCGACGCCTACGCCCGGCAGGAGCAGCTCAAAGCCATGCGCATTGCCGCTGGCGCGTTGATCCGTTTTGCGGAGCGCCATGCCGCCGAGGCGCGCCGACTTGTGGATGGGGAAGCTGACCCGCAACGTCGTGCAGAGCTGCTGCGCATCGCTGAGGTTTGCACACAGGTTCCGGCCCATGCCCCGCGCGACTTCTGGGAAGCGCTGCAGATGTACTGGTTTGTCCATCTGGGGGTTACCACGGAGCTGAATACCTGGGATGCCTTCTGCCCTGGACGGTTGGACCAGCATTTGCTGCCCTTCTATGAGCGTGGTATTGCGGAGGGCACGCTTACCCGGGAGGGGGCAGAAGAGTTATTGCAGTGTTTCTGGGTCAAGTTCAACAACCAACCTGCGCCGCCCAAGGTGGGGGTTACCGCCGCCGAAAGCGGCACCTACACTGATTTTGCGCAGATCAACATCGGCGGCGTGCGTCCCGATGGCAGCGATGGCGTCAACGAGGTTTCCTACTTGTTGCTGGATGTGGTCGAGGAGATGCGGCTATTGCAGCCCTCGACCTCGCTTCAGGTGAGCAAGAAGAATCCCGATCGCTTTATCAAGCGCGCGGCGCGGATTCTGCGCACGGGCTTCGGGCAGCCTTCGCTTTTCAACGCCGACCTTATCGCCCAGGAGCTCATGCGCATGGGCAAGTCTGTGGTGGATGCGCGCTGCGGTGGGTCGAGCGGTTGTGTGGAGGTTGGCGCTTTCGGCAAGGAGAATTACAACCTCACCGGTTATTTCAATCTGCCCAAAGTGTTGGAGCTTACCTTGAACAACGGCATAGACCCGCGTACGGGCGTACAATTGGGACTTGCAACCGGCGATCCACGGAATTTCGAGACCATGGAGGCGCTGTTCGAGGCTTTCGCGCGGCAGGTGCGCTATTTCGTGGATATCAAAGTGCGCGGCAATGCGGTGATTGAGCGGCTCTACGCGCGCTATATGCCCTGCCCTTTCCTCTCGCTGCTCATTGATGATTGTATTGCGACCGGGAAGGATTATCACGATGGCGGCGCGCGTTACAATACGACCTACATTCAGGGGGTGGGGCTGGGCACGATGGCGGATGCGCTCACCGCGATTCGATACCATGTTTTCGATCAGCACACCCTGAGCATGGGCGAGCTGCTCGCTGCCCTGACGCGGAATTTCGAGGGTGCGGAGCGGTTGCGACAGCGCTTATTGGAGCGGACCCCCAAATACGGCAACGATGATGATTATGCCGATGGCTTGATGGCGCGCGTCTTCGAGATTTACTACGGTACTATCGAGGGGCGTCCCAACACCAAAGGTGGGCGTTATCACATCAATCTGCTACCCACCACGTGTCATATCTACTTTGGCTCGGTGACGGGCGCCACGCCTGATGGGCGTCTGGCGACCACGCCGCTCTCGGAAGGGATCTCGCCCGTGCAGGGCATGGACCGGCACGGGCCAACCGCTGCGGTACGCTCTGCGGCGAAGATGGATCACGCTCGCACGGGCGGCACGCTGTTGAACCAGAAGTTCACGCCCCAAGTGCTTGCCGGCGAAGAGGGCTTAGAGCGACTTGTGCAGCTGGTGCGGGGTTACTTCAACCTCGATGGACACCATATCCAGTTCAATGTGGTAGATGCGGCTACGCTGCGGGCAGCACAACGTACCCCGGAGCAATACCGTGACCTGATTGTCCGGGTGGCGGGGTACAGCGATTACTTCTGCGACCTGAGTGAAGCGTTACAGGAGGAAATTATCGCCCGCACTGCACATGAGGGGCTTTGAGGGTGCGGCGAAAATTCTCTCTTGAGCTACTTCTCAGTGTTGTTTCCGGAATAGCGCTGCTGCCCAGGCCAGGGCATACAGCGCGAATACGGTGAACAGCAACCAGACCACCAGGGGCCAACGTGAGAAAAGCAGGTGCCGTAATAAGCCCACACAAGCCAGGGTGGTGAAGGCAAGCTCTAATTCGACGAGGATGCGCGTCTCCGCCTGGTCAGCAGCACGCCAGCCTCGGAATGAACTCCATGCCAGCGCCAGGAATGCGGCTCCCAACACCCGGCTGAGCACGGGGTCTATGGGCGCCCATCCGAGCGCCAGGAGAAAACGCCCAGGGATGATCAACAGGAGCAATCCCGGAATACCTGCCACCACAGCATGGCTCAAAAAGGTTGTTCTGAGCATCTTGGACATATTTGCCTCCTTTTGGATGAACTACAACTGGCTATCAGGTATGAAAAGAAATTCCAAGACCTTCTTTGATTAGTATAGCATCAAACACCGCTGGATACGTTTCGATTTGGGAGCAAAACCGGGTCACTTTTTGCCCGGGGCTTGTGCAATTTCCTCGCTCATGTGGCTTTATCGTTGGGTACGCTTGCCCGGGGAAGGCCTTGCGGCTCAGCCGTCTTGGGAAATGTTGGTCGGGACCGTTTTCTGAGCCGTAGGGCAATACTTGTCGAAAGACTGACCAAGGTCTATTCTTGTACAGTTGCCGACTATCACGATTCTGATATGATTGTTTGCGGAGGTGTTCATCATGCAGATATTGCGGGCTTTATTCAAAACGATGCGTCCGAAACAATGGACGAAAAACGGCATTATTTTCGCGGCGTTGGTGTTTGATAAGAAAATCTTTCAGTGGGATTATTTATGGCGGACAGTCTTGGGCTTTCTGCTTTTTAGTCTGATCTCTGGCGTGGTCTACATCATCAATGACATTGTCGACATTGAAAAGGACCGCCAGCATCCCCGCAAGCGGCAGCGCCCTCTGGCTTCGGGAGCACTCTCGCCGCGTCTGGCGCTTGGTTTCGCCATCGTGGTAGGACTTGCCTCGCTGGCAACCGCCTTCTGGCTTTCTCCCGGCTTTGGCTTCATTCTTGCGGGGTACCTGGTATTGCAAATCGCCTATTCCCTGTACCTCAAGAATATCGTGTTGTTGGATATTATCGCGATTGCCGCCGGTTTTGTGTTGCGGGTGGCAGCGGGCACGCCGCTGGTGGATGCGGAGAACTTTTCTCCATGGTTGTATATCTGCACGACGTTGCTCGCGCTCTTCCTGGCATTGGGAAAGCGCCGCGGCGAGCTGATACTGTTGGGGGAGGAGGCTGGCAACCACCGTGAGAGCTTGCAGTTCTATACTTGCGGCTTGCTCGATCAGCTCATCAGCCTGGTAACCTCTTCCACACTATTGGCTTATGCCCTGTACACGTTCTCCGCGCCCAATCTGCCACAAAACCATGCGATGATGTTGACCGTGCCCTTTGTTATCTACGGGCTTTTCCGTTATTTGTACCTCGTTCATGCTGAGGGTGTCACTTTGGCGCCGGACGAGGTATTGTTGACCGATCGCCCACTCCAGGTGGATTTGTTGCTGTGGGGTGTTTCGGCTGCAAGCATCCTGTATCTTGGATAAGGGGTTAGTTGCTGAGTTCATTTTCCGAGGTGGGGAATTTTGGAGAGTAGCGCTCCCGGAAAAGTGATTCTGTGTGGAGAACACAGTGTTGTCTATGGGGAACCTGCGATAGCGGTCCCTGTGACTGCCTTGCGCTGCCGGGCGCGGATGGAGCCTGCCATGCCCGGTAGTGGTTTACTTTTGGTTGCGGCAGACCTGAATCAGCGCACCCCTCTGCGCGCTGCCGCCCCTGATTACCCGCTGGCAGCGCTCGCCCGCCTGGTATTGGAGCATCTCAATTGCGGTGAACCGGATGCCGTGCTCACTATTCACTCTGAGCTGCCCATTGCGGCAGGATTGGGGAGCGGCGCGGCGGTTTCTGTCGCAGCGGCGCGAGCGCTTGCCGGTTTTCTGGGGCACGTGCTCTCTGAAGAGGTTGTCAGTGCCCTGGCGTATGAGGTTGAGAAACTGCATCATGGCACCCCTAGCGGCATTGACAATACCGTGATTGCCTGGGAACGCCCCGTGTTCTTTATCAAAGGACAGACGCCGGAGGTGCTTGCTATCAACGTCCCGTTGTGCCTGCTTATTGCCGATAGTGGATTTCCAGCCGCTACCCGTGAAGTTGTGGCTGGTGTGCGTCAACGGCGTGAATCTGATCCCGATTTCTACAATACACGTTTTGCGCGGATTGGAGCTCTGGTGCGGAGGGCACGTATTGCCCTGGAGCAGCAAGACCTTTCTGCCTTGGGGCAGATGCTTGATGCCAACCATGCCCTGCTGGTGGAAATTGGAGTTTCTACGCCTCGACTGGAGGCGCTGGTCCAGACGGCGCGACTGGCTGGCGCACTGGGTGCGAAACTCACTGGTTCTGGAATGGGGGGAAATATCATTGCCCTGGTACCCATGGAAGAGGCGCCTGCGGTCGCTGGAGCCTTGCGCGCTGCCGGTGCGGCCCATGTGTGGCAGACGGTCACTACGTGAGGGGGCTATGGACGAATTTATCCAGGTGATTACCACAACTACAGAAAAAGCTGAGGCGCAGCGCCTGGCGCATGCTTTAGTGGAGATGGGACTTGCGGGCTGTGTGCAGCTCATTGGGCCAATCACCAGTGTCTATCGCTGGCAGGGCGCCATTGAAGAGGCGCCGGAATGGCTTTGTTTGATCAAGACTTCTCGCGACCTCTATGCTGAGGTGGAGGCGACGATTCGGTGCCTGCACTCTTACGAAACGCCCGAGATTCTTGCCATGCCCGTAATCGCGGGCAGTGCTGCTTACCTTGACTGGCTGACGGCAGCCTTGGGGGAACCGCAACCATGATCGCAGACCTGGTGTTCGTGAAGCTGGGCGGCTCTTTGATTACGGATAAGCGCCGGGAATCTACCGTGCGCGCGGGTACCCTGCGCTTGCTTGCTGAGGAATTGCGGAACGCCTTGGCGGAGAAACCTGACTTGCGCTTGCTGTTGGGGCACGGCTCCGGTTCTTTTGGACATTGGGAAGCCAGCCGTTATAACACCCGTGCTGGTGTGCACTCTGCTACCGAATGGCACGGTTTCTCTCAAGTGAGTGCGGCGGCTTCACGCTTGGACCGGATTGTCGTGGATGCCTTCTTGCGAGCCGATGTCTCAGTGCTGAGCCTGCAGCCTTCGGCTTCGGTGGTGGCAGAAGATGGTCGCATCGTCCGCTTTGCCGTAGAGCCTATCGAGCGCGCTCTGGCGGCGGGCATCATTCCGTTGATTTTCGGCGATGTGGCTTTTGATCGTGTGCGTGGTGGTACTATTCTTTCTACGGAAGACCTCTTCTTCTCCCTTACACCTGTTTTGCGCCCGCGCCGGATTCTGCTTCTGGGTAATGCGCCCGGAGTGCTCGATGACCAACGCCGGGTGATTCCTGTGATTACTCCCGGAAGCTATCCTGAGGTCGAGCCGTTCTTGCGCGGGGCGGGCGGGGTGGATGTAACTGGCGGCATGGCGGATAAAGTTGCCCGAATGGTGGCGCTGGTCAAGGATACGCCGGACCTGGAAGTGCGCATTTTTAGCGGGCATGACCCTGAACATTTCAAGCGCATTTTGCTCGAACCTGAAGCGGTGATTGGTACTCGTATCTGCGCCGATGTGGGTTGAGAGATAGTGTTGGAATATGTGAAGGCGGTTGGAACGACCAACCGCCTTCGTTTTAGGAGAAAGTGGGATTAGCGCCGGTGTCCACTGATGATGCTGCTCTCCTTATCCATGAAGATGGAGGCGGGGAGGTCGAAGCCGTATTGTTTGAGCTGCGGCATGAAACTCGGGCGTACCCCAGAAGGGCGGAAACGGCCTATCACCTTGCCATCTTGCTCGCCCTGATCCTCAAAACTGAGAATATCCTGCAGAATCACGGTTTCCCCTTCCAGTCCCTGCACCTCGGTGATGTTGGTCACCTTGCGTGAGCCATCACGGAGACGGGCCTGTTGAACAATCAGATTGATGGCGGAGACAATCTGTTTTCGCACTACGTTAATCGGCAAGTCAAGGCCGGCCATCAGGACTAGGGTTTCCAACCGGGAGATGGTATCCCGTGGCGTGTTGGCGTGGATGGTGGTGAGACTGCCATCGTGACCGGTATTCATTGCTTGTAGCATATCGAGCGCTTCTCCGCCTCGACACTCGCCCACAATGATACGCTCGGGTCGCATGCGCAATGAGTTAATGACGAGGTCGCGAATGGCTACCGGGCGGCCTTGGGGGTCGGTAGGCTCGGGCGGTTTGGTTTCCAGTCGTACCACATGCTCCTGGTGCAATTGTAATTCGGCAGCGTCTTCAATCGTCACGATGCGTTCGTCGTTGGGAATATAGCCAGAAAGCACATTGAGCAGCGTAGTCTTGCCGGAGCCTGTACCTCCCGATACCACAACATTGAGCCGCGAAACCACGCAGGCTTTTAGAAATTCGGCCATGGCTGGCGATAGTGAGTTGAAGCGGATAAGGTCCTCGACCGAGAGTTTTTTCTTGCTGAATTTGCGGATGGTGATATTGGGACCATCTACGGCGCAGGGCGGAATGACGGCATTGACGCGGGAACCATCGGGTAAGCGCGCATCCACGAGGGGCCAACGCCGGTCAACGGTGCGTCCTAGCGGGCGGATGATGCGTTCAATGACGCGAATGACATGTTCATCATCCAAGAACTTGACCTCGCTGATGGAGACCTTGCCCCCACGCTCGACGTACACTTGTTGAGCGTTGTTTACCATAACTTCGGTGACGCTATCGTCATTGAGCAGCGGTTCGATGGGGCCAAAGCCCAGCGTTTCGTCTATCACTGCTTGCAGCATCTGTTTCCGGGCTGATTCTGGTAGTCCCGCAGTTATGCGCGCGGCCAGGGCGTTGAAACCTTGTTCAACATACGTGATCAATTTTTCCCGGGGTTCACTCTCCAACTTGCTCTCGAGCGATTGGCGTAGTTTCTCTGCGATACTTACGATATATTGTTGCATTTCCATCGAGGGCGTTCCTGATGTAGAAAAGGGCAGTGATTCAGCCATTGATCCTCCTGCATTGCTATGGGCATTCCGAGACGCAATATCACGTAAAACTAACCATAATCATAGCACAGAAATAAAAACTTTGCATTCAAATACAAAGTGTTTTTGGGACGCGTGAAGCGCGCCCAAAAACACACAGAAAACGTCAACTGTACTTCAGTACAAGCCATAGTTCAT
>JAFGFB010000324.1 GCA_016931315.1 Anaerolineae bacterium | reverse complement strand
TCCGCCGTCGTCGCGTCGCCGTCGCTGAGACGTCCGCCGTCGTTGCGACGGCGGACGTTGTTGAGACGCCTCTGACGCAGGAGGATGTGGGGCGATGAGACTTCCCTGGCAGCGTCGTAGTGTTGAACCGGAAGCCCTTGAGCACCCCATCGTTGTTGAGCATCTCACCAAGCGCTTCGGCGATTTCCTGGCGGTGGATGACGTCAACTTTCACGTCAACGCGGGCGAGGTCTATGGCTGGTTGGGACCTAATGGAGCGGGAAAGACCACGACAATCCGCATGTTGCTCGGTCTGATGCCGCCTACCTCCGGGAGGATGCGGGTGCTGGGTTACGACCCCACGACACAGACGAAAGCCATGCAGGAGCACGTGGGTTACATGTCGCAGCTCTTCACGCTTTATGAGGACTTGACCGCGGCGGAGAATATCCGCTTCTACGGTCTGGCTTATGGCCTGTCGCGGGAGATGTTGCGCCAGCGTCAGGAGGAGATTATCGCCATGGCGGGTTTGGAAGGGCGCGAAAACGAGCTCACGGCGCACCTTTCTGGCGGTTGGAAGCAGCGTCTGGCGTTGGGGTGCGCCATTGTTCACAACCCCAGGGTGGTTTTTCTGGATGAACCTACAGCGGGTGTGGATCCTATCAGTCGTCGCGAGTTTTGGGGTTTGATCTACGCTATGGCGAAGAAGGGGGTCACTATTTTGGTCACGACGCATTACATGGATGAAGCAGAGCTCTGTCAGCGTGTTGCTTTCATCAGCGAAGGACGGCTCATCGCTTTGGATTCCCCGGAGCGGCTCAAATCTACAGCAATGCACGGGCAGATTTTGGAGGTGAACACCCCCACACCAGATCGCGTGATGCAGGCGTTGCTGGCGGCGCGAGGTGAATTATCGCTGATAGATGTAGCGCTCTATGGTGCGCAGTTGCATGTTGTGGTGGCGGATGCACTTGTCGGAAAACCGCAGTTGCAGGATTATCTGGATCGTCAGGGCACTCCGGTCACCGCGATTGAATGGATCGCGCCGACGTTGGAGGATGTTTTTATCTCTTCTGTGAAACCACGCGAGGAATGAGCGTGTTGTTTGAGGTGGTCAATGCGAAGATTTATGGTTGTTACATGGTGTTTTATGCTGTTCCTGAGCGGATGCCAGGGGGCGTCCATTCCCTCGTCTGAGGACGCAGTTCTGGAAGCCTCGGGGATTATTCAGGCGGAACAGGTCTTGATTGCCAGCGAATTCGGGGGTCTGGTTGCCGAGTTCGCGGTGGCGGAAACAAGTACTGTTCAGCCGGGTGACGTGTTGTTGAACTTCGACACTGCCGTAGTGGATGCTGAAATTGAGTCCATGGCGGCGCTAGTTGCCGTCGCGGAAGCCGGCGTCGCGCAGGCTTATGCCGGCGCGCGTCCCACGCAGCGCGTCGTGGCGGAGGCACAACTGGCGCAAGCCGAAACTGGTTTGCTCGCCGCGCGACAGGCGGTGAGTGATACAGAGACGTTGATTGCCTCGCCACAAGACCTGGACTTGCAGATTGCTGTCACCCGTGCACAAATCGAGGCGGCGCGCCACCGTGAGGCGCAGTCCGCGGCGCTCAAGGATTATGCTGAGAGCGCTTTACCTCAAGCTGCGGCAGCCGTAGCTGAGTATGGTGAGGGCGGGCGTTATCGTTTCCCTGTGAGCTGGCAGGATGTGCTTGACCAGCTACCCCTGGAACTGGTCGAGTTGTTGCCAACCGACCCTACGCTTCCGCCGGGAAGTATTCCGGATGGTGATTATACTTTGGGAGATTGGGAATTGGTTGTCGAAGGTGGGCAACCGCAGCTTTATAAATGGGTTGATGTTCATGTGCCGGAGTTGGCGCACCTTGCGCCACATTATGCCTGGCAGGCGTGGATTGGCCTGACAGCTGCTAACATCACCCGCGAGGGCTTGGAAGCGCAACTCGCGGACCTCTACGCGCGGCGTGCTAATCCACAAACTCTGATCTCCGTGGCAAACACGGCTCTGACCGCCCAAGAGCAGCTGGAAGCGCAGATTGCCATGGCGCAAGCCCAGGTCATGGGTATGCAAACCGGGCTTCAGCCGGCTGACCTTGCGGCATTGGAAGCCCGGCTGGCGCAGGCTCAGGCTGGATTGACGGCGCTACAGCAGAAGCGGGAGATGTTGACGCTTCGTGCGCCGGTTTCGGGCACGGTGGTCAGCCTTGCCGTACACCGCGGTGAGGTCGCCGCTGCGGGCGCTACTCTGGTAACACTTGCTGATTTGAGTCGTTTGACGCTCACGGTCTATGTGCCGCAGACACAACTGGGACAGGTCTATCTGGGGCAACCTGCCACGATTACAGTGGACAGTTTTCCTGAACGCGTCTTCGCCGGCTCGGTGAGCCACATTGCGGACACAGCGGAGTTCACGCCGCGCAATGTAGCGACCAAGGAGGAGCGCGTGAATCTTGTCTTTGCGGTCACGCTGGAAGTCCTCAATCCCGACGGAGCGCTCAAGCCGGGTATGCCCGCCGATGTGGTACTGCCATGAGCGGATGTGGTGGTGATGCAATCAGCTGGAGGAATTCGATGAGACGATTATGCCGCAGCAGCCTCTTGGGCGCTACAAGCCTGTCCTGTCGCCCGATGATTGCTCGTTCCCGAACCGTGCCCGGTGGTCGGCGGTTTGTGCTTTTGGGCCTGCCTCTTGTGTTCGTGGTGTTTACCGGGCTGCTCATCGGCTGTTCTGGCGGTTTGGATGGCGCTGTTGAGGCAGCGCTTACGGCCTCGGGAACGATTCGGGCGACTGAGGTGCGTATCGCTACCGAACTCGGCGGGCGTGTGGCGGAGATGCCCGTGCAACTCGGGCAGGCGGTGCAGGCGGGCGATGTGCTGGTGCAATTGGATCCCACACCCTGGGAGCTACAACTTGGGCCTGCCGAGGCAGGGGTGACGGTGGCACAAGCTGACCTGGAGGCGTTACGTGTGGGCGCGCATCCGGCGGAGATTGCCGCAGCGCAGGCGGCAGTGGCGCTGGCAGAAGCCGAACGTGATGGTGCGCAGCGTGCTTTGGACGAAGCGCTTGCACAGGTGGAGCATCCGCAGGAATTGGAAACGCAGCTTGTCACGGCACGGACGCAGGTAGCGCTGGCTGCTCAGGGGGTGGCAAAAGCAGACTCCGATTTGCGGAATGTGCAATACCGCTGTGACCGGCAGCGGGCCACGGATTGGGAATTGCGCGCGGCGCAGGCGGCTCTTGCTGCTGCGCAAGCGGATGAGCACACCGCAAAGACGCTTCTGTCTCAGCTTTTGGCAATTCAACAGAAGCCGTTGGGCTATCAGGCACAGGTGAATGCGGCTGAAGGCAAATTGCGTGCGGCTGAGGCAGGTATCGTTGTGGCGCAAGCGAAATTGGAGGACCTGCTCGCCGGGCCTACGCCGGAAGAACTGGCGGTTGCTGAAGCTAAAGTGCGGCAAGCCGAGGCTGAGGCAAATGTGCTGCGGGTGAAGGTGGCGAAGTGTAAGCTCGTCAGTCCCATCAATGGTGTGGTGGTTACTAAGGTGTTGCGTGTGGGCGAGCTTGCGGCGCCGGCGGCGACCATTCTCACCATTGCGGACCTCAGCGATGTCACCCTCGAGGTCTATGTACCGGAAAACCGTATTGGCGATGTACAGCTTGGGCAAACGGTGCGGGTGACCGTGGATGCCTATCCCGGGCGCGCCTTTTCAGGGCAGGTCATGCGCATTGCTGATGAGCCAGAATTCACGC
This sequence comes from Anaerolineae bacterium, assembly GCA_016931315.1. Classification (GTDB taxonomy): domain Bacteria; phylum Chloroflexota; class Anaerolineae; order B4-G1; family SLSP01; genus JAAZNO01. Next base: position 10,608 of record JAFGFB010000324.1, on the reverse strand, counting down.
CACGCAACGTTGCGACGGCTGAGGAGCGTTTGAATACCTTTTACGCCGTGCGGATTTTCCTGGAGAACCCCGATGGCGCACTCAAACCTGGTATGCCCGCCGATGCAGCTTTCTAGCTTTCGTTCTGTAACTGTTCAGTATTTCACCGCTTGCTATGAAAGAGCGGCTGAAATTGCGATTCTCGTGAGTGTTTTTGGACGCTCGAAGCGCGCCCAAAAACACAAAAAACCAAACCTCCTTGTCTGTCGGCAGAACCTTACTACTTTCTCCTTCGTAGATTTTTCGCGGCGTGGCTTTACACGCCGCGAAAAATCCATTTTTTGTGCGCCCTGTGGGGACGCTTGAGATTATTGCCCCCGGCATTAGATACCCCCTCGTATACCCCTGCATTGTATGTTTCCCATTTTTAGCGGATAATATCTGAAATGCATGACCTGCATATCACGCATAGGGGTGTCAGATAAAAATTATGTCCACCACCATCGGCGAACTGAACGAGAAGTCGTTGCATGCAGCCCTCAAAGCCTGGGTTGCGCAGCCCGGTGATGCCCTCGAAACGCCGCTGGATGGCTATGTGATTGATATTATTCATGGGGAGCAGCTTATTGAGATTCAGACGGGTGGGTTTACGCCGCTCAAGTCCAAGCTCATGGCGCTATTGCCACAGCACCCTGTACGCATCGTCTTCCCTGTGGCGCAGGAAAAATGGATTGTGCGCCTCACGCCGGATGGCGAAGTGCTTGGGCGACGCAAGTCCCCCAAACGCGGTGAAGTGCTCGATGTCTTTGCGCCTCTGGTCAGCATTGCCAGGCATGTCATGCACCCCCACCTCTCTCTGGAGGTGTTGCTGATTCGCGAGGAGGAACGCCGGGTTCCCCATGCGCGTCATGGTTGGCGGCGTGGCGGTTGGATTATTCACGAGCGCTGTCTGTTGGAGGTGCTGCGCGGGCAGCGTTTCGAGACTCCAGCTGCTTTCGCGGCGTTGCTCCCCCCAAATTTGCCGCAACCCTTTACCACGGCTGACCTGGCGACTGCGTTGCATCGTCCCCGTGGTTTTGCCGGGAAAATGGCTTATTGCCTGCGCGAGATGGACATTCTCATTCCCGCCGGGCGGCGCGGACGTAGCGTGCTCTATATGACGCGCTGATGCCGTTCTCTGGGGGATACTTTGACTGGTGACTGGAGACCGGGCTTGCGGGTGTTTTACTCGGCAACTTTGTGTTTATCCTTTCTGTTCTTATTGAGGGTTTATGGTGCGTTTGGGTTGGGATAGCTTATATTGCGAGGTAACTTATGAACATGGTGATTAACATATTGGTTTTCCTTTTGGCTGCTATTGCTATGTAGGGGGTTGCCTGGGCGTTGCATAAATATGTCATGCACGGCTTCCTGTGGGTGCTCCACGAGGATCATCACCGTAGCAGCGGACGGCGTTTTCAGAAGAATGACCTGTTCGCGTTTTTCTTTGCAGGGCTGTCCTTTGGATTCATCTATAGCGGTCTGTATTATGGTATACAGCCACTGACGGCTGCCGGATTTGGCGTGACCCTCTATGGTGCGGGCTATTTCATCTTTCACGATTTTATGTTCCACGGGCGAATCAAGGCATTACACTTCAAGCCGCGCAGTCGTTATCTCAAGAATATCATCAACGCACACCGGGTCCATCATAGCGTGAGCACCAAAGAGGGTGCGCTCTCCTTCGGTTTTCTTTATGCACCCAAGAAATACGCCATCATGAAGCGCCGCTAAGGCCGGCCAATGTCGCACTACGATTTCATTCTGGCTGGAGGTGGCTCTGCGGGGCTGAATCTAGCGCACGCCTTGTTGCGCAGCCCGCTGCGCGACCGCTCGCTCCTTATCGTGGACCAGGATGCCAAGGATACCAACGACCGCACGTGGTGCTCGTGGTTCACCGGTCCTCATCCCTTTGAGCCATTGTTGCACGCTAGTTGGGATCGTATTCGCTTTTCCGGTGGGGGTTATGACGCTGTACTGCCGCTCGCGCCCTACCGCTATGCTATGCTCCGTGGCATTGACTTCTACAACTATAGCCGCGAAACCTTCGCTGCGTCGCCCCACGTTACCTGGCTTCAGGGACATATCGAAAGTGTTGGCGATGGCAACGTGGGGGCGCAGGTTACCGTGGATGGGCGCACTTTCACCGCCGATTGGGCTTTCGATAGCCGTTGGGATTTGCATGATTATACTTCGACGACTGCCGTTGCTGCTGCCGGTTTATGTTCCGCGAGGGTGGGGCGCTATCACTATCTGCAACAGCACTTTCTGGGCTGGGAAATTGTAGTGAAGACGCCTTGCTTTGATTCGCAAACTGCTACACTCTTTGATCTTCGCACACCGCAGCGTGATGACACCGGTTGGGACGGCATGCGCTTTATGTACATTCTGCCTTTTTCTGAACGTAGTGCACTGGTGGAGTTCACACTCTTTTCCGCGCGCTTGCTTTCCCAGGCTGACTATGAGGCTGCATTGCGTGACTATATTCGTGATGTGTTGGGGGTTGGCGAGTTTTGCATCACTGCGAAGGAGAACGGCGTTATTCCTATGACGGACCAGCCTTTCCCGCGGCGGGCGAGTCGTTATGTGATGCGCACTGGCACGCGCGGGGGACGGGTCAAAGCCTCATCGGGTTTTGCCTTCTTTCGGACGGTGCAAGACTCGCACGCTATCGCCCGCTCGCTCATAGCGCATGGGCATCCTTTCGATATCCCTGTGCCGCCGCGACGTTATCGGCTTTTTGATAGCATGTTGTTGCAGATTCTCTATCGCCGTGGTGACCTGGCGGAGCGGGTCTTCGCTGATCTCTTCAGCAAGAATCCTCTTGACCGGCTACTGCGTTTCCTCGATGAGGAAGGCTCGCTGTGGGAGAACCTGCGGCTAATGGCAACGGTCCCACCGTTACCCTTCATGAGTGCCTGGTTACGGCTCAAACTTTTCAATCGTATTTAGAATCTGCTCGCGCATGTATCTCGGTTCATGGTTCGCGTCTTACGGGGTGATTGTGAGAGTGCTTTTTAATGATGGACTGCCTTCGTCAATGCAAAGCACCTTCAATTGGATGTTTGCAAGGCGTTGCGAAATGATGATTTGATCATAGACTTATGGCTCCTGGCTTTCGGAGGTGAAACATGCAAGCTGCACGTACGGATGTTTATCAATTCCAGGCGGCATTATCATCCCGTCTGATGGCGTGGGCTGCGGCGAGTGTTGGCGGCGGGTTGATGGGCATATTGCTCAATAGCCGAAGCTGGCGTGGCTTTGGGATTCAATCCGCCGTGTGGGGCCTGATTGATGGCGTTATCGGTTATATCGGCGCGCGTGGTGCAGTAGAGAAAGCCTCACACCCCGAAAATCACACTGCTACACAGCAGGGAGAGGAGAGCGCGAAGCTTCGCCGTGTCCTGTGGGTCAACACGGGTCTCGACGTGGTCTACGTTCTTGGGGGGCTGGTCCTGGCACGGACTCAGGGTTGCAAGGATGCTTTCGCGCGTGGGACGGGGTGGGGCATTGTAGTGCAAGGAGGATTCCTCCTTGGCTTTGATTTGTTTCATGCGTTGCATCTTTCGGGCAAGCGGTGAGCGCGATGGACACCCAAGAGCTCTTCATTGGGCGTTTTTCAGGCCCTGAGCACCATGCTTTTGTGTGGCAGGGTGGCGAACCAGCGGTAGTGTTGGTTCATGGCTTCCCCGGTTCGCCTGCCGAGTTGCGCCCGCTGGGAGAGGTCTTTCGCGCGGCAGGTTGGACGGCGCACGGCTTGCTGCTTCCCGGTTTTGGTCCTGATCTGGCGACACTCTTCGATCGTCGCTACGACGAGTGGGTGACCGCCGCCTGTGAAGCGGTGGAGACATTGCGACGCGACCATGCGCCCGTGATCCTGTTGGGGCATTCTATGGGCGGAGCCGTGGCGCTTTGCGCCGCCGCCAAAGTGTCCCCCGATGGGCTAATTCTGCTTGCGCCGTTCTGGCGCTTCGCATTCCAGACGATGGTGTTCCGGCTGTTGTGGCCCCTGCTGCGGCACGTTATTCGGCAAATTCGCCCCTTTACGCGACTTGACCCCCAAAGCCGGGATGTCCGCGTTGCGGTGCGACAGGTCTTTCCGGATCTGGACCTCGATGACCCTGCGGTGCTGGCGGAGTTGCGCCATTTCAGTGTTCCTACAGGGGTTTTCGAGCAATTACGCCGTGCGGGAGCTGCCGGGTATGCAACGGCGCCTCAGCTGCGCGTCCCCACGCTCGTGCTACAAGGGCTGCAGGATGGGCTTGTGACGTTGCAAGGTACGCGGTCGTTGGTCACGCGCATTTCGGCGCCATTGCACTATCGGGAGATTCAGGGGCCTCATGAATTGTTGGACCCCAATGCCGTTAGCTGGCCCATCGTCAGCGCGGCGACGCTCGATTTTGCGCGTGAGATTGCCATAAGCCGCCAGTCTCGCTAATTTGGGGATGTTTTTGAGAGGCTCTACGTGAAGTTTTCTTTATCTACCTTATGGACAGCTTTTGCCATGCTCCCCCTCGCGGTGCAAGTCTTGATTGCGCTCTGGGTCCTCCAGATGATCTTCGTTCCCATTCTCAAGTGGATGGGTGGGGCGCGGGCTGAACGTGTGGGCATTGAGGTTGGAGTGTTGTTGCAGACAACGGCGGTGCTTGCACTTTTGGCAACGGCATGGCCCTTGCCGCGGGTCCTGGTTGCCGCAGTGATTGTTGTGGTGCTGGGCTGGTTGGTGGAATTCACCGGTTCGCGCACCGGGTTGCCTTTTGGAAGCTACCATTACACTTCGCGCCTTAGGCCGCAGCTCGGCGGTGTGCCGCTCCTCATCCCGCTCGCCTGGTTGATGATGCTGCCGCCTTCTTGGGCTGTAGCGACCCTTATCACTGGCGACGGCTCCCGCTGGCTTACAGCGTTGGTCGCTGGATTGGCATTCACTGCATGGGATTTCTTTCTCGACCCGCAGATGGTGCACTAGGGCTTTTGGAAATGGGATCAGGCGGGTGGTTACTTCGGCATTCCCTGGCTTAACTTTGCGGGTTGGATTTTTGCCTCTGCTGTGATGACCGCTCTGGTTAATCCCTCCGCGCTGCCACTGCTGCCGCTGTTTCTCTTCTACATCGTCAACTGGTTGCTTGAGACCATCGGACAGACAGCCTTTTGGGGCTTGCGCGGCTCGGCGCTCGTGGGTTTTCTGGCGATGGGTCTGTTTGTAGCGTTAGCGGGATTGTAGTGGTGTAGCATGGAGTATGAACTAAAGGGGAATTTTTGTCTGGTGGGGCTTCTGTGTGGGTTCTTTTTCGCTTTCTCGCTTTTCTGTTCTCTGGGGAGGATTTGATGCAGATGCTATTCTGGACGTTACTGGGCTTCTTCCTCGGTGCGATTCCCTTTTCATTGCTCATCGGGAAAGTGGCGTTGCGGACTGATATCCGTGCTGTGGGAGATGGCAATCCTGGGGCGACGAATGTGCTGCGCTCGGGTAGCAAAACCTGGGCTGCTCTCGCTATGCTGCTGGATATGTTTAAGGGTGCGCTGCCCGTGGGGCTGGCGCATGTGATTTATGGTGTGGAGGGCTGGGCTCTCGTGCCTGTGGCTATTGCGCCGGTACTGGGACATATCTTCTCGCCGTTTTTGCACGGGCATGGCGGCAAAGGCGTGGCGACCACGGGTGGTATCTGGATTGGCCTTACTTATGGCCTGGCGACGCTTGCAGGCACGGCGGGCATGTCTTTGGGGTATCTTGTACAGGATGTGCCTTTTTGGGCAGTGGCGTTTGGACTTGCCTGCATTGGGGGATACCTGGTATTTGCACATGCTGACGCTGCCTTATGGGTTATCCTTGTGCTCAACGCGGCGCTCGTTCTCTGGCGCTACCGGGGGGATTTGGGGCGCAGTCCACAGTTGCGTTGGAGGAAAAAGTCATGACGCTTTGGTTGCTGTTGTCTCTTATGGTGACATTGATGCTGGTAATCATCGCTAGCATCACGGTTCTGAACGTATTCACTTTTCCGCGCCTTTCAAAATCAAAACTGCCTTCTTCTTACCTGCGGGTTTCGGTCCTGATTCCGGCGCGCAACGAGGCTGCTGTGATTGGCGCGACCGTGCAGCGGCTTCTGACACAGGACTACCCCGAATTGGAGCTATTGCTTCTCGACGACGCCTCTACCGACACAACGGCGGAGGTAGCTCGCGCAGCAGCAAATGGCGATCCGCGCTTTCGCATTCTGCAGGGAGAACTGCTGCCTTCTGGTTGGATGGGCAAGAGCTGGGCCTGTCACCAGCTGGCACAGGCGGCGCAGGGCGAGATTCTTGTTTTCACCGGTGCGGATGTTATCTGGGAAGCTGGCGCGCTCACCCACCTGGTAGGTGAGATGGCACATCGCGGCGCTGATCTGCAGACCGTGTGGCCCACACAGGAAACGGTCACCTGGGGTGAGCGTCTGGTGGTACCGCTGTTGGCTTTTGTTATCGTGGGCTATCTGCCGCTTCTCGCGGTGCATCATATCCCCTGGACTGCCTTTGCGGCGGCGATGGGACAATGTCTCGCTTTCCGCCGTTCTGCATATGCGGCTATCGGCGGGCATGCCGCTATTCGCACCAGCATCATTGATGATATGACTTTCGCGAAAGCCATTAAGCGATGTCGTCTGCACCTCCGTGTGGCCGATGGCGCGGGCTTGATTCGTTGCCGTATGTACCAGCACTGGGGGCAGGTGCGCGATGGCTTTGCCAAAAACATCCTCGCCAGGCACGGTAATAGTGTGCTTCTATTGCTCCTCTCCTGGGTTTTTCATTGGGCGCTCTTTCTTGCACCCTGGTTCTGGTTGGTATTGGGGTGGCTGGGCGGGCCTCCCGGATGGCCTCTCTGGCCCCTGGTTATGGTGAGCCTGGGAGTGGGCATTCGGGCGCTGACGGCAGGTTTCAGCCAGCAGCGTTTAGGTGATGCCTTACTGTTGCCGGTCTCCGTTATTCTCATGGCAGTGATTGCCTCGCAAGCCATCTGGTGGCGGCTGCGCTACGGCGGCGTTCGCTGGAAGGGACGCACGGTCCCGACCTCGTCTGCATGAAAGTTTGAGCGGATATTTGTGGCGAAGCTTCGCCACAAATATCCGCTCTTGCTACCGGTCTTGAGGGGCTTTTTTGTATTTTTGGAACGTGCCTCGCGCGTCCCTAAAATACCTTTTATCAGGTTGAGCTATACAAGTGTGTTTAGTGTATATGAAGCACCCTACAGCCAATAATCTGTCCTATACCCATTAAGTTCATTGTGTCTCGCCCTGTTCAGCTGTATACTTGAAGCATAAATAGAGCACCTTCATCATTGTGAATGTTTAATGTGATAGTTACGGGATACCGCTTATCAACCCCTGGCTCTGGTTAAGGGCTAACGCGCTGTGATGTCAGCTACATACCACGTGAGATATTGATGTCTGAACTTCATTACACCATTGACCCGGCGATATTTGCCGCTTTTCCCCGCTACGTGCGCGGTGTGGTTTTTGCCTATGGGGTGCACAACGGTGCTACGCCTCCTGCGTTGGTCGAGTTATTGCGCGCTGCGGAAGCTGCCGCCCGTGAGCGGCTTGCCCTTGAATCTCTCACAGCGACTCCGCGCATTGCTGCGTGGCGGGAGGCTTTCCGTACCCTGGGCTATAAGCCGGGCGATTTCAGGCCCTCAATTGAGGCTTTACTGCGGCGCGTGTTGCGGGGGCAAGACCTGCCCTCGATCAATGCGCTTGTGGATATCGGCACGGTCATTTCCTTAAGGCATCTGCTCCCCATTGGTGGTCATGCCATTGATATTTTGACCGAGGATATCGCGCTGCGCCCTGCTACAGGAATGGAATGCTTTACGGCTTTTGGCGCCGAGGGGCTGGAACATCCTGCGCCCGATGAGTTCATCTTTGTCGAAGGTGAGGTCGTTCTTACCCGGCGTTGGAGCTGGCGACAGGCGCAACATACGCTGGTGATGCCAGATACTCGCGCTCTGGAGTTCAACGTGGATGGTTTACCGCCGGTTACGGGTGATGAGGTCGAATCTATCTGTCGCGAGGTCTCGGATCTCGTAACCCGTTTCTGTGGCGGATGGACAAGGATTGCGTTGCTGACACGTGAGCAAGCTCGCGTCGCTTTTTCGCCTGACCCGACCGCGTCACCCGCCGAATCTCGCCGGTAAACTCAAAGCGCCAGGTTCCGTACGCCTTCGTCTGCCCCACAATCATTGAAGGCGTTTGTCTTTTCCTTGTTCCTCCCGCAGCTCTGGGAGGCGCGCCTGGTCCCTTTGGGCAATCATTCCGAAGCTGAGTTCTTGTCTGTGAAGCGGCTTCCGGCGCCAACCTTCACCCGCGACAACTTCTGCACCTCGCATTTGAGCGCATTCGAAGCCTGCTATTGGTTGGTGTGGTATGTGTTCAAATCTGAGAGGAGGATATCATGAAACGGCAGTGGTGGATGGCAGCTTTGACGGTGGCGGTGATGGTTTTGGGGTTGCCAATGGGCGCGACGCAGGCTCAAGAGCCGGTTCCAGGTGGTGACCTGGGGTCAGGTGACGACCTGGAAGCAGGTCACGCTCAGGCGGTTATCGCTGGTGGTTCTCTCACCTATTCGTTCACGTATCAGGGATATTTGGAACGGGATGGCGGACCGGCAAACGGTAACTATGATTTCATCATCACGATTTGGGACACCGGCGCTGCGGGTATGGGCACCCAGATTGCGACATGTAGTGATCCCAGCTCTTCTCTAATCAACCATCCGGTGGTAAACGGTTTCTTTAGCTTTCACCTGATTCCCAATATCTCTTTGGCGAATGTTTTTAATGGCAATGAACGTTGGGTGCAGGTGCAGGTGCGTCCGGCGGGTACCGGAGCGTATACTGTATTGCCACGCCAACCGATCGCTGGCGCGCCCTATGCCTGGGGCTTACAGCCAGGCTTGCAAGTGGATACGTTGTATCCCGGCAGTTTGGTGACGCTGAAAAACACGTACAATTCGGGTACAACGGCTGGTTCTGCGCTGGTGGCCGAAAGTCAGGCGCCCACCGTTCCCACGATTCACGGCTGGCATAAGGGGGATGGTCCCGCAATCTATGGTTACACCTCTGGCGCTTACCCCGCGGTCGAGGGTATGCATGGCGGTGAGGGTCCAGCCGTGGGTGGCTATGGGTCGAGCACCGGCAGCGGGGTCTATGGTTCGACTTCAAGCAATGCCTGGCCTGGCGATGCGGGTGTTTACGGGCGTAGCACCGGGCGCGCCCCTGGTGTTCACGGTGAGAACAACGGCGTTTCGCCGAATGCTGGCCCGGGCGTCTTGGGCAAGAGCACGGCTGGCGCCGGGGGGCAGTTTGAGGGTGGTTTTGTCGGTGTCTTTGCTATCGCCTCGGGGACAGGTTCGAAATATGCGGGGGGCTTCTACAACAGTACCAGCACGTCGGCTTCGCAATACGATGCGACGGTTTGGATGCAGAACACTGGCAGTGGTGATCTCATCTGGGCGAATGGAAATTCGACCTCCGACACTGATGTGGATTTTCGGGTCAGCGCCAATGGCTATGTCTATGGCGATGGGTCGTATTCTACGCCTGCTGCGGATTTTGCTGAATTGTTACCTGCCGTCGAGGGGCTTGAGCCTGGTGACGTACTGGTCATCGGACTTGATGGGCAGCTGGTGCGTAGTTCGGCAGCCTTCGATACAGCTGTCGTGGGCGTCTATTCTACACAGCCTGGATTCCTGGGGGGGGCGGATGCCTCCATGCATTATGGTGACAAGGTGCCCCTGGCGGTAGTCGGCATTGTTCCGGTAAAAGCGAGTGCGGTCAACGGCGCCATTCAGCCCGGCGACCTTTTGGTTGCTTCCAAGATTCCCGGTCACGCCATGCATGCAGGCGCTAGTCCTCCTGTTGGTACTGTGATTGGCAAGGCTCTGGAGGCGTTGCCCGATGGCGAGGGCGTGATTCGAATGCTTGTCACGTTGCAATGAGGGGGCGGGCCATGAAATTCAGAACCTTCTTGTGGCTGGCACTGATTGTCGCATTACTACTGGTCGGTCCGGTGCTGGCGGCGGCTGGATTGAGTACGCCGCGTTATCACATCGCGGCGGGAGGCGGTATAGTCTCCGCGGGTGTCTATGAGGTGCGTGCAGCGATAGGTCAGGCGGTGACCGGGGTTGGCGAACTGGGCAGCTATACACTGTGCGCCGGTTTCTGGTGTCATGCGGGGACCTATTCTCTGTATTTGCCTTTGGTGTTGAAGTCTTTTTGATTCTATCAACTTTCTGCGTACATCGGAAAGGTAATCGTTCGCGATAACCCAGATTAGCGCGTCTTGCGGTAAAAATTAGTTTTTTGCTGCTAATGGCGATCTCGAAACTGTTTTTGTCGAGTGTTTTTTTTCTACGATGGCAAACCTGGCTAGACGAACGGGCCCGTGGGTGATGCAAGAACGCAGAGGGGTAGTTTTTTGTGATTTTTGCGGGCTGCGCCCGCAAAAATCACGCTCGCGGAGAGAGGCGCAGAGGTTTTTTTGAGTGATCTGGCCGATTTTGCCACTGTAGTTTTTTTTCGACGGCGCACAGCGCCGTCGAAAAAAACACCTTTCTTCTGCT
>JAFGFB010000323.1 GCA_016931315.1 Anaerolineae bacterium | reverse complement strand
TTTGATCATGCGGCAAGCCATCTGGGAAAAGCCAGTCGAGCGCAGGATGCCGAGAGCGCGCTGAGCACGGCGCTAGACTCATGGAGTGCTGGTGTGCGACGTTGCCCCGAGCGCTAGCAAGTCTCAATAGGGGCAAATTTAACAAAAGGGAAGAGGGGATCAGGTTATGAACAAGGACATCTTTGAAGGCAAATGGAAGCAAGTTCGCGGGCAGGCTAAGGAGTGGTGGGGCAAGCTCACCGACGACGACCTGGAGCGCGTGGGCGGCAAGTACGAACAATTCATCGGCACCATCCAGGAGAAATATGGTTACACCCGCGAGCGCGCTGAGGAGGAAATCAACAAGCGTCTGGCGGAGCATGAAGTTCACGAGAAAGAAGCGGAACTCAGCATGCGGGCGGCGGAGCATGATGCCAACCCGCCAGCGTCTGCCCTTCCGGTGGCGTAATTCGCCGGCCTCATTTCTGCATGTTGGTTTCTCACCCAACGAGGATGAAAAATGGTCAGCAGTCGGCAGAGAGCTGCCAGGATTGCTGAAAAGACTCACGACTCACCCTTCACTAATGCTTATCTTCAAAGGAGGATTAGATTATGAACCTACTGATTTACCTAATCGTTGCCGCAGTGATCGGTTGGATTGCGACCGAGCTCATGCATGATCGCTCGAACTTGCTCATCAACATTGTGGTGGCTGTTGTGGGCGCGTTCCTGGCGGGTTTCTTTCTCAGTCCCATCTTCAAAGTTGGGACCATCAACGATGCCATCACTGTTCCCACCATGCTGGTCACGCTGCTGGGCGCCATTATCCTGCTGGCGATTGTCCGTCTCTTCCGCGGCCGTCGGCGGCGCCGGTAGGTACCGGCAACGACCCTGACCCTTGGGAAGGGGAAGCAGGTTTTTGGGGAACGGGCGCAGCCCGCTCCCTAACCGAAACAGTTTTTGAGAAGATACCGGACGAGAATCGTTACGAAATCGTTCCGGTACAATCTATGAGGAGGCAGTATGACGATAAGTCAACCAACCAATGAAATTGCTGTGGATCGCCGCGAGGAAACGGTGGTTACGCAACAACCGGGCTATGCCGCGACCGAGCAGGTTACTCGCGATGTGGCCGCCGAGCGGCGGCAGACCATCTTCATGGTTCAACGCATCATGTGGAGCATCCTGGGTTTCCTGGAGATTCTGCTGGCGCTGCGCTTCATGTTGAAGTTGATCGCAGCCAATCCCGACAGCGGCTTTGCCGCTCTCATCTATGGGGTTACGGCGCCATTCATTGCGCCGTTTGCACTCCTGATCGGAACGCCCACGTCCGGCGGCATGATTCTCGAAGTAACGACGCTGTTTGCGATGTCCATCTATGCGCTGGCCGTCTGGGGTATCGGGCGCGTGATCCAGATCGCATCGGATCGTCCTATCTCACGCACAGTCTCGCGCTCAACGCGGGAGCAGACCGGCGCGGGCACCGAGCGCACCACCCACACCACTACCAGCGACTAAGTAAGCGCGAGACGGAAGCGTCCGTTTTGACATCTAATGGCTCAACCCAATCTATAAGGAGAGGAGACAATGAGTACTCACGAGGAAGATGGCATGAACTATTGTGACTGCGAGGGCTCCGCCAATCTGTGGTGGGGACTCCTGGTCGGATTGCTGGCAGGTGGATTGGTCGGCGCTGCGGCGATGCTGTTGTTTGCGCCGCAATCAGGTAAAAAGACCCGCGCTACTATTCAGAAGAAAGGCCTCAGCCTGCGCGATCAGGCAACTAAGACTGTGAAAGGCGCGTCGACACAGCTGCGCAGCAAAGCGCATCAGCTCACGCACGATGTACAGGTGCAAGCAGAAGACCTGCAACAACGCGGGCAGGATGCGATCGATGAGCAACGGGACAATCTGGGCCAGGGCCTCAAAGATTTGGGGAAGACAATCCATACCTGATCGTTGACCGCTTAGACCTATCAACCCTGGTCGGTTGTTATCTAGCTAGACCCATTGCCCTCCGGTCAACCCGGCCGGGGGGCGGCCTAACACTCTCTGGAAAGGAGCATTCTCATGTTGTGGACGATCATTATCATTCTGCTGGTACTGTGGTTGCTTGGCTTTCTCGGGCCACGGATGTCTTCCAGTTTTCCCAAAACTGGCAACGCCGTGCATGCTCTGATTGTCATCGCGATCATCCTCGTCGTCTTGAACCTGCTTGGCGTAATATAATCCTCGGCTTCTGAACGAGAAAAGGAGAATAGAATCATGAAACTCACTCCACCCAAAGTGGTTACCTTTTGGATTGCTGTGGCTCTCGCATTACTGGGGTTCCTTGCTGCGCAAGGGATTCTCGCCAGTCTCGCCAGCTATGCCGTATGGCTCCTGGTTGCCGGGTTTGTGCTTTTAGCCCTGGGCTGTTTGTTGAGAGATTTGTAACGTAAGGATTTCGCAGCAGGTCGCTGATGGGAAATTGGTTTTTGGGAGCCCCAAATCCGCCTGACAAATCGCATTCCTGAACCTGCGCTCTGCGCTTCTAGAGAGGCGATTTTCGTAGAATGGGTTTCACCCATTCTACGAAAATCAAGAAAACTAGCCCTCTGCGTCTTCTGCTGTTCTTGGCTCAGAGGATCTTGCCTTTGCAGACTCTTATCAAGCCCATTGAGGGATATTCCCCGAATGCAGCATTTCCGCCCAGGGTTGACGCAGCAACCACTTCGCACACTGAGTCTTGCAGAGGACACAGGAGCCTGCTGACCTTCAAGGATAGATGAAACATGGCGCCAGATTTACGTTCGCAGTTCGACACCTGGTCCTTCCGACGGATCGTATGGGCGACCCTGGTTTTGCTCACGGTCGCCCTGAGTTTCTGGCTGCTTTACCGGTTCTACCAGGTCGTTTTCATCTTGTTTATCGCCATCCTCATGGGCACGGTGATCAGGCCGCTGGTGGGCTGGTTGCAACGGTGGGGCGTCCCCCGAGTCGCCGGAGTTCTCTTGATCTACGGTCTGCTGCTCGCCCTGGGCATTGGTTTCGTGTTGCTGCTCTTCCCATTGATTGTTGAACAAAGCGCCACGATTGCCGCCGCAGTGCCGGGCTATTACGAGACCCTACGTGTGTGGATGGAGAGCACTTCCAATCCATTTGTGGTGCAGTTGAGCGAGTTCCTCCCGGCGACGCTGCCCAGTCTGGGATTAGGATTAGTCGAGCAAACCGGGCCAGAAATGGTGGCTTCAGCCGGGCAGGCGCTGGGTTATGTAACTGGAGCCGTTGAAGTTGCCTTCTTTGCCATCGTGATCTTGTTGCTGACGTTTCACTGGACGCTGGAGGGACCGCGCACGCTACAAGCAACGTTGTTGCTGGCGCCTAAGGACCGGCGCGAAAGCCTGAGCGATTTGATTGCAGCCATGGAAACCACGGTGGGTTTCTACATTGCCGGGCAAGGCATCCTGTGCTTGGTGGTCGGCTTGCTGTCGCTGGTAGCCTATCTGCTCATCGGCTTGCCCAACGCCCTGGTGTTGGCGCTGGTAGCAGGTCTGCTGGAGGCTGTGCCGATGGTGGGACCGCTGCTGGGAGCCATTCCGGCGGGAGTCGTAGCGCTCGCCATCGCACCGACCAGGTTGATTTGGGTCATTGTCGCCTCCGTGGTGATTCAGCAACTGGAAAACAGCCTGTTGGTACCGCGCATCATGCGGAAAGCCGTCGGGGTCAATCCGTTCGTCTCGCTGCTGGCGCTGTTTGCCTTCAGCTCCTTGTTTGGCATTGCGGGCGCGCTTATGGCGATTCCCACCGCGGCGATGCTCCAACTGCTGCTCAATCGCTTCGTCTTTGGTCCAGAAGCGGTGGAACCCGAGGGGGCACCGGGTCGTGACTATGCTAGCCGGTTGCGCTATGAGGCGCAAGATCTGGCGCAAGACCTGCGGAAGCAGGCGCGGCTCACCAAAAGCGGCTCCATCCTCAGAGTCAATCAGCTGGACCAGGTGATGGATGAGATTGAAACGATCACCACCGAGCTGGATGCTTTGCTGGCCCAGAGCCGACCGGCAGGTACACCATGAACAAAAACCTGATACGGTTCGGGGCGGCAGTGCTGACTACCCTGTTGGCTCTAGTCGCACTGTGGCAGTTCCGTGGTGTCGTCGTCACTGTGTTGCTCTCGCTTGCCCTGGCTGCGGCGCTGCGCCCCCTGGTTGCCCGTCTGGTCCGAAACCGTCTGCCGGTGCGCGGTGCCTGGTTGCTGCTCTATCTGGCGGTGCTGAGCAGTTTCGGCACCGTGCTCTTCTCTGCCGGTGAAGCTGCGATCAACGAGGTCCGACAGCTAGCCGAGACGATATCCGTACAGAATGTGTGGCAGTTGCCGCTGTGGTTGGAGGGCAGCGCGTTCCAGCTGGCGTTGGTGGCGCGGCTGCCGGCGCCGAGCCAGCTCTTCGAAGCCGTGACCGGAGACCAGGGGCAGCTCGTGTTGCCAACCCTCCTTGGCGTTACGCAAGGTGTGGGCAGCCTGGTGAGCGGCGCGGTGCTCGTGTTGCTTTTGAGCCTGTATTGGAGCAGCAATCAAATCCACTTTGAACGGCTTTGGCTCTCGTTGTTGCCTGCGGAGCAGCGCAGTCAGGTGCGGGATATCGTGTGGACGATTGAGCTGGACCTTGGGGCTTACTTGCGCGTTCAGGTCGTGCAAAGTCTGCTGGTCGGGTTGCTTTTGAGCCTGGGGTACTGGCTGCTCGGATCCCCCTATCCGGTACTGCTGGCGCTATGCGGCGCGTTGATCTGCCTGATCCCCGTGATGGGAGCGCCGCTGGCGCTGCTGGCGCCGTTATTGGTGGGGTTGCTGACCAGTGTGCAGGTGAGCTTGCTGAGCGGTCTCGTCACCCTCATCGTGTTGTTGGCTTTGGAGGTGTGGGTCAAACCCCGGTTTTTCAGCCGCAACTGGAACAATCCTATGCTGACTGTGCTGTTGCTTGTCGCCTTGGCTGACGTCTTCGGGTTACCCGGCATCCTGGTCGCACCACCTTTGTCCATCGTCTGCCAGATTCTGTGGAATCGCCTGGTCAGTCGCCGTGCGGCAACAGAGGCTGTGACCCGGATTTCGGATCTCGAGGAGCGGCTGGCACGGGTGCAGGCTACTGTTGAAGCGCTGGATGAACCACCGCCGTTGATAACCAGTAGCATGGCGCGGCTGACACAACTGCTGGAGAAAGCGGCGCCCATCCTGCACATCGAAGATGCTCTTCAACCGGCGATGCTGCTGGTTGAAGGTGAGAATCTGTGAAAGGTAGTATTTTGTTCTCTGTAGCGTGGGCCTCGCCCGCGCTACAGAGAACCTCTTTTTTGAGGCGCAGAGGAGTAGTTTTCTTTGTGATTTTTGTGGATGGGCTTATGCCCACGGGCGAGAAGACTCACCTTAAAAAACTTCCTTTTTGGAGGCGCATAGGGCAGGTTCGGGAATTCACTTTTTCGGGCGGGTAAAGGGTCTCCAAGTATGAAGACGAAACTGACCATTCGGAAGCTAGGTGAGCCGGTCTTACAACTCTGGAAACAGAGTGTGCGCAACGCACACCGGTTTGACGGGTGGACGCACGGCTGGTTGGGGATAACGGTGAACGCGGCACAGGCAGCGCTCAGGCCCGAAACGGGGATTATGGCTGCAGCGATTGCCTATTATGCTCTCCTCTCTCTCTTTCCCCTCACGCTGTTAAGCATCGCCGTTGCCAGTCTGAGCCTTGGACCGGTGATGGAACAACAATTCATCATTCAAAAGCTGGAGTTTGTCGCGCCGGCCCTGGGCCAATTACTGGGCGACAACATCAACGCCATCATCCAAACGCGCGGTCCTGTCACCGGCATCGCCCTCGTAGGGTTGATCTGGTCGGCTTCGACCGTTTTCTACACGCTTACGCTCACTCTGAACGAGATGTGGGGCATCAAACGCCGGCGCCCGGGCTGGAAGCGTCGGGGCTTGGCGTTGCTCTTTGTGCTGGTTTTTGTGGGCCCGGCGCTCTTCCTGGCGGCGTTTGCCGGCAGCATGATTGCTGATCTCCGTCCCTGGTTGCCTGATTCCTTCCTCTGGATTAAGGGAGGGATCAGTGTGGCGCTGGCACTCTTGCTCGATGGCATCGCATTTATGACCCTCTACGTCCTACTCCCGCATGGCGCGGCTACCTGGCGCGAGCTTTTACCCGGCGCGATTGGGGCGGGCCTGCTCTGGGAGCTGGCGAAGAAACTCTTTTTGTCTTTTGTTACCACCTACATCTCCGTCTCGAACCTCGTCTATGGGTCCGTCGCCGCGGTGATTGCCTTCCTGGCGTGGGCTTATCTGACCAGCCTTATTTTTCTCTTTGGCGCATATTTAAGCGTGGCTTACCATCAACACAAGCAGCAGCAACGCGCAGCGGCTGACCCAATACCACCTCTTGAAGTAGGTCCGGGGAAATTGCAGGGAAAGTGAAAAACTCAGGCTACTCAGCGTAAAGCCAGCGAGCTTAGCTTGCTGCTGATGTTCGCCTCAGACCGTGACGCGTGATGGGTATGCAACGCTGAACGGGACCTCTCCTAACAAAAAACCACGCTTCCGCGTCTCTCTTTACTATTGACGTGAGCAGTCATACTTTCACAGGCCCTAAGATGTGCTGACTTTCTTGAAATCAATGAAACCCTGTTCCACAGCGACCGAGGTGAGTTGCACGCGCAGCCGGTCGCCGACATCCAGACCTGCGAAGCCGCTGATCAACTTCCCTTCAACCGGCACCGTGAGCAACCGCACCCACGTGCCTTTGTCCGCCGCACCGGTAACGATGGCCTCAAACTGCTCGCCAATGCGCGCTTCGAGAAGCAACGCCGCTGCGGATTTGCCGACCTGCCGCTCCACTTTGTT
>JAFGFB010000322.1 GCA_016931315.1 Anaerolineae bacterium | reverse complement strand
GGTGCGCTGGCTTTTGTGGGGATTCGGCGACCGGGAGATGGAACCGGAGATCAAGCGCATCCCGGCGGACGTCCGGGCGGCATGGTATACCGACTTCAATCTAGCGAACCTCCTTCACAGTCATGTTGACTGGTCGGCAACTATTCTACAGGGCAACTTGCCGGGGGACGATAGCCGGGCCTCGAAATTCGCACGGGGGACGGGCTTTTACTCGACCCCCATCGAAATCTGCAAAATGATGGCGGATATGACCTTTATTGACGGGCCGCAACCGGAACAGATGATCCAAACCGTCTGCGATCCGGCCTGCGGCACTGGCTCGATGCTTCTGCCAGCCTCAAACCATAGCCTTTGCCTTTTCGGTCAGGACATCGTATACGACCTCGTTTTATGCTCAAAACTGAATGGCTTCCTATTTATGCCATGGCTTGTCTACATGCCGGAGCACATGGTTGATCTGTTTGAAAAAGCGAGGGCCGGGGCGGGCGTCCCGGAGCACAAGCGGGCGGTCGAGGCGGGAATTTCGCTCACAAACGACCCGGCGAGGGTCGCGGAGATCACGGCGCAGAGGGCCGCCTTTCGAGAGGCGTGCCAAGCCGGGGCGCTGCAACAAGCCCCCCTTTTCTAATCCCACAGGAGGAAACAGCATGACGTTCAAGGCATTTGAGGTCTACCGATTTTCAAAAAACACAAAGCCCGCACAGGCCATCGGGGAAACCGTACAGGATTTCAGGGCAAGGCACGGGAAGGGCGCACCCCTCCGCATCCTGGTACACGGGTCATGGATGGAAGGCGCGGCGGACGCGATCACGGCAACGCCGGAGGTTCAAATCGGAGCCGATAACGGCGGCGTTTGCGCGGGCGAGGTCTGGATCGAAATTGAATGCCCGGTGGACTTCACCCCGCCCCTATCATGGCAAACCGGAACCGCGTGCTAGCAATTCTCGGGTTCTCTGAAATTCGGTTCTAAAAACCACAGGGTATTTGTGTCCTATGGGTGCAAGGGAATCAATCAATCAAGCACCTAACGGAGGCTACAATGAACGGGAAAACTGAGGCACAGGTTCGGGCAGAACGGACAGTCGGCGACGCACGGCGCGTGGAGCGGCAGATGTTGGACATCCAGACCATGTTGGATAACGGTCTTTTGATCTCGATCTCCTTTTTCGGCGGGTCGGTTCTGACCCGGAAACTGGATTGGGAAGAACTCGGGATCAGTTCGGCACGCGAGAGCGATGAGCGCATCCGGGCCGGTCAAAAGTTGATGGCTCCTCCGCAATGGGTGAAGCGCCTGGCCTCTTTGGAAGTCCGCTTTCGGCAAGCCGCCGACAAGTACACGACAACCCTCGAGGTTTTTCGTCCTTGGGTCTGGCTTCCGCTGGACTCATACGACGATTTTAAGGCTCGCTGGGCGGCCCTGGAAGCCGAACTCGAAACCTTCAAGAGCGACCTTCTCGCGGACTGGACTTACATCAAGGACGAGAACGCGACGTGGTTTGCCGACCTCGGGCGGCGGGCATGGCGCTCGATGCAGGCTCGTTACGACGGCAAAGCGGTCGTGGTGGTCAAGGGCGCGTCCTTTGATCCGAACGACCCGGCGCACGACGCGGAGGCGGAGTTTGTGGATTGGGTCGTGAACAACGGTTTAGCGCAGATGCCGACCGAACGGGACATCAAGGGAATTCAGGCCGACTACCGCACAAGCGTCCTGTTCACGGCGGCGGACGTTCTCAAGCACGCGGCGGTGAACGCGGAGGCTCAGGCCGAAGTCGCCGAACAACAGCTTCGCAGCACGCAGGCATGGGCCGCGAAGCGCGAGGTCGAGGTTCAGGTTTGGAAATCCGAAACGCTGGCACAGGCGGAGGTTTCCGAAGCCAAGGCGCGGGCGGACGCACGGCGCAAGGCCATCCTCGAGGAGGAGCAACGCCGGGCGCGGGTCGAACTGGCAAACACAGTCAGCCCCGTTACCGAAGCCCTCGGGCAGATCATCGGCACGCTTGGAGCCAGCGTCGTCGAGGTCGCGGAATCCATCCGCAAAAACGGCCACGTTCGCGGCAAGGTCGCGGAGAAGGCGCGCAATCTGGTTTCGATTTACAAGGCCATGGGTGGGGACGTCGTGGCGACAAGCCCGAACATCCGCGAGGCCCTGTTGACCCTCAGCGCATCGCTTGTCGAAACAGGGGAAGGCGAAACCAAGTACGACGCCGACAGGGTTCTCGCTGAACTCGGCAACGTCGAGGAGATTCTCCAACAGCAGGCGGCGGAGGTCGAGGCGGAGGTCGCTCGGCAAACTCGGGCAAGCGCAATCGAATTCTAGGGAATCCGGCTGAAATCTTAGGAAAGCAACCCGACAGGTTCTAAAAACCTGTCGGGTTTTCTGTACTATGGATGCAACCGAATCACTACTACTCAGGAGGACAGGGAGATGAACAAGCAGCAAACTCAAACCGGGACGATTGATCAGTTGGGCGTTTTGATCCGGGCGCGTTATCCGGTTATCGTGGTCGAGAGCCATGAGGAAAGCCGGGTCGAGGCCGTGATCAAGGCCATGGCGGACAGCCAGGGCAAGGCGTTCTACTCATGGACGATGACCGCCGGTCTGGTCGAGGGCAACGAGCGGCCCGAATCGGCAAAGCGCCTCGATCCGGTGGCGGTTTTTCAGTACATCCTCAAGGAGTTTGCACCCAAGGACGGCGAACCGCACGGCAAGCCCGCGATCTTTCTCCTGAAGGACGTTCACCCCTACCTGCAACCGCAGGTGATCCGCAGCATCCGGGACGCCTTTTTCGGTCTACAGAGCCGCCATCAGACGGTCGTTCTTTTGTCCCCGAACTTTAACATGCCGGAGGAGTTGAAAAAGGGTATCCCGGTCGTTGACTTCCCCCTTCCGGGCAAGGAGCAGTTGGAGGCGCAGATGGAGGCCTTCATCGCACGGCTGCCGAACACTGTTACGGTTCACCTGAACGGCGGGCGGGAGCGCCTGATCCGCGCACTGCAAGGGCTGACCGAGGTCGAGGCCGACGCGGTTCTCGCTCAGGCGGTCGTTGCGAGCCGGGCACTGGACGAGCGGGCCATCGCCTTCGTTTTGAAGGAGAAGGCGCGGATTATCAAGGAGAGCGGCGCTCTCGAATACTACCCGGAGCAAGCGTCTTACTCCGAAATCGGCGGCCTTGACCTCCTGAAGGAGTGGGCGGCGGAGGCGGAGGCGGCGGTTTCGGATGAGGCGGCGGCGTTTGGTATCGAGCCACCCAAGGGCGTTTTACTGGTCGGCGTTCCGGGCTGCGGTAAGTCATTGACCGCAAAGGCCATCGCCGGGAGCAATCGGCCCCTCCTGCGCCTGGACGTGGGTGCGCTTTTCGGGTCGCTGGTCGGCCAGAGCGAAGCACAGGCCCGCAACGCTCTCAAGGTCGCGGAGGCGGTCGCCCCGTGCGTTCTCTGGATTGACGAAATCGAAAAGGCCCTGGGTGGGGCGGGTGGGGAGCACGACGGCGGCACGAGCAAGCGCGTCCTGGGTACAATCCTGACCTGGATGGAGGAAACATCGGCCCCGATCTTCGTGGTGGCAACGGCTAACGACATCAGCACCCTGCGCCCGGAGTTAATCCGGCGCTTCACGGAGAAGTTTTTCATCGATCTGCCGAACGCATCGGCTCGCCGCGAAATCCTCTCGATTCACCTCGGCAAGCGCGGGCGCAAGGCCGAAGCCTTCGAACTCGAAGCGGTAGTCAAGGCGACCGACGGATTCACGGGCAGCGAGGTCGAGGACGTGGTTCAAGCGGCCCTCCGCCGGGCGTTCAAGGCTCACAAGTCCGACATCGACACGGGCGACCTCTTGGCGGCGGCTTCACAGGTTGTACCGCTGGCACAAACCATGAGCGAGGAAATCGCAGCAATGCGGCAATGGGCAACCCGCGCACGGCCAGCGTCGAGCGATCAAACCACAGGAGCGCCGCAATTCACGGGCAGCGCCCTCGAATTCTAAACCAGGGGGAGCAACAGGGGGGGCCGGGATTGCTCCCGCCCCCCCCTCTTGTTTCGAGTTAGGAAAATAACCCGGTGGCGTTCTAAAAACCCGCCGGGTTTCTTGTTCTATGGATGCAAGGGAATCACTACGAATCAGGGAAGGAGCGAGGTCATGAGCAAGTACAGACGCATCGAGGTCGAATTCAGGTCGGAGGAGGCGCTGCTAAAGGCATTGGCAGACTGCGCCGCCGAGTTGGGAATCAAATTCGAGGATCATCGGGGGAACCCGGCGCACTTGATCGGATACCAGGGCGACACGCGGGCCGAGGAGGCCGAATTCATCGTTCGCCGTCGGTTCGTTGGCCTTGGAGCAAACGACCTGGGTTTCGCACGCAAGGTGGACGGGTCTTACGAAATGATCCTGAGCGATTACGACGGCAGGCGGGCCGCCGAGGACGGCACGTCGCAGAATCGCCTCGTAAACATGGTCAAGCAGCGTTACGCCTATCACGCGACTTACGAACTGGCGTGGCAGAACGGGTGGTCGGTGACCGAGGAGGTCAAGCCCGACGGCACGATCGAACTCGAACTCTACTCTTACGCATAGGGGGTGCATAATGGAAAAGAAAATCACGGTTACGATTTCCAGCGACGGCAAGATTACGACGGTTGTGAACGGCATCGCAGGCCCCTCATGCGGGGCGGCGACGAAATTTCTGGAAGAACTTGGGGCGGTCGTCGAGGATCGCCACACTGACGAGTTTTACGTGGCGGAGGAGACCGGGACGGGCCTCGAGGTCGGCGGGTGGTAGGCTCAGGCAACACAGGCAAGACCGGGCGAGCGGGGAACCGCTTGCCCGGCAAGCCGTTTATACTTGCGCTGGATCAATCCACAACACACGTCGGATGGTGCGTCGGCGAGGGTCTGGACTACGTCGAAAGCGGGGTTTTCATTCCAACAGGGAAGGAGGACACCCGCCTGATGGCGATTTACGGCTTTGTGGTTCGGATGCTAAACCGACACAAGCCGGACGTTCTGGCAATCGAGGAACCCGCCGGGGACAGGGGAAACAGGCGGGTGGATCGGCTTTTAGGGGAACTCAAGGGCTTTGTTAAGGCGGCGGCATACAGCAACGGCCTAAAACCTGGGCAGATAGCAATAGTCTACCCGACGACGGTAAAGGCGACGGGCGTTCACAAAAACGCTCTCAGCATGGCGTCTGCCATTTGCGGCAAACAGGTCACAAGCCCGGACGAAGCGGACGCGATCGGCGTCTGGCTGGCAACAGCGTCAAACCTAACAAGGAGGGAAAAATGAACTGGCTTCTATTCCTGGTCGGATTTTCAATCGGAGGGCTGCTCTCCGCCTATACCGCAATTCTCGTGGCGGCAAACCGCTGGATCAAGCGCGAGTTTGAACTCAAGGCGGCGATCAATCGCCTCTTGGCGAACCCCACCTCGGACACTGCCGCGAAAGCCGCAAGGTCTCTTTTGCTTTCTTCGTGGCGTTAGTATAATAAGGGCAAAGGAGGAAGGCGAAATGGACACTCAGGCGCTAAAGCAACGGGCGATCAGGGCGGCAAACAGGGCCAGCGGGAACGGCGTCATCGCGCTTCCGGCGGGGGACGTTCTGCGCTTCCTGCTGGTCGTTGACGCGGCGATGAGGGCATTATCAATAGACGACGATGCCGAAGAACCCGCCATGAGCGAACTAAAAACCGCGTTATGGCGACTCGATCCAAACCTCTTTTGAGGTTCTAAAAACGGCCCCCTCTTGCTGTACTATGGGTGTATCGTATTCACTAGCAACAGGAGGCCGCAATGATAGACTGGATCGTAGCTTTCTTCTCACTGGCTCTGATTTTTATCTTGGATTCGTGCGTCAAGCCCATGTAGGGAAAGGAGGCCCCAAAAGACCGCCGGACTAAAAACCCGGCGGTTTTTGTGTTCTATGGATGGCGGGGGCAACTTCGACGAGCGACACAAGACGTAAATCGCAGAGCGACATGCCCCCGCCACAAACTTAACACATAGGAGGACTCATGAGCGGAAACGCATTACCCCTCAGCATCCGAACCACGCCGCCAGACCAAACGGCGGAACGCATTGAACCTGGGCTTCGTCCCGATGGACTGCCGGACGGCGTCCACACGGGCGGAGTATGGCGCTTTAACGGCGAAATCTGGAAGCCCCTCGATGGGCGGCCCTTCACAAACGCGGAAAACCACTACCCGACGCAGGAGGCCGAATTTCTGGCTGCGGTCGCCGACCTTCCCTTTTTCCCTCGAAATTGGCGGGTGGAGGAGCGCAACGGGCGGCAATGGCTTGTCCGGCCCGAGGCGCAGATTGTCCCACCTCGGGAAATCATGAACCGAAGTATGTTTCTCGAACTCGAACAAAGCATCCGCGAGGTGAACTCTCGAGGGTGGGAGATTGGCGACGAGATCGTTCTGGCCTATGCTGAAAACGGGGAGGGCGTTGGGCAGTACTTTGTCCTCGACTGTTCGACGGCTTGGTTCCGGCCCGCCACAGACGGCGTTTATGCCGCAGACGACACGGATCGAGTCAAGCGGTTTTTCAAACAGGGCGGGCTTGACTGGATCGTTCAACTGCGCGAAAACGGGAAGGCGGTCGTAAGCCCTCTCGAATTCCAGCACCGCCACAAATTCGACATAGAGCGCGCAGGCGGCGGCGACTTCCGCCACGTATACGCCTCTTTTAGTCGCCCGGTATCCCTAATATGGGCGCGCTTCGAGCAGC
Organism: Anaerolineae bacterium; assembly: GCA_016931315.1. Lineage (GTDB taxonomy): Bacteria > Chloroflexota > Anaerolineae > B4-G1 > SLSP01 > JAAZNO01. The sequence continues at coordinate 32,346 of JAFGFB010000322.1, read as the reverse complement.
CTGTCATCATCGAGCACGCGGATCGGGCGAATTGGGATCAGGCGATCCCGCACTCGTGGATAGTCACACGGGATCCGCTTTCCTATAACGAGCAAAGCAAGTATCAGTTACAATGGGCCTACAGCCCCATAACCTACAAGCACGGAGGAGGGAGCGGCGATTGAAAAAGATCGCCCCGACATGGGATTAGGAAAACAACCCGACAGACTAAAAACCTGTCGGGTTTTCTGTTCTATAGACGCAACCGAATCACGATTACTCAGGAGGACGGGGATGGACGCGAACGAATTCAGCAAGTGGCAGCAGGTAACAAAGGCCAGCGAGAAGGCCTGGGTCATGGACTCAGTCACCAAGGCAAACCGGGGCGAATATCTGTTCTACCTCGGCGGGCAGAATGGTCTTTACATGCGGATCACCCCGGACGGGACGGGCGAGATCGGAACCTACGAAGGCGCGATCCCTCACATCATGGAAGCGACCTTTCACGTCGTTTTCTCGCGCAAGGTCTCGGACTCGGCGGAGGCCACCCTCGCGCACATGGTCGGCGCACTCAGGCTGACGCACCTCGCGACACAACTGCGGGCGATAGGGGAGATCAAGTAATGGAGAAACGAACACAGGTCAGCGAGGTCATGGTTTGCTTTATCCCGGACTTCAACGAAGAACTCATGCCGGGTTTTGACATCCCAACCCCGGAGGAGGCGCGGAACACCTACGGGATGAAGGCGCGACAGGTCATCGAGCGCCGCCATTATCGGGTAACGCACCTTCGATGGGAGGAGCGCGAATACCGATACGGCTTCGATGGCGCGATGGTCGAGCGGAGCCGGGAGATCGAGCGGGAACTCATTGGAGTTGAGGTCTTTCGTCTTAGCAAAGTGAGTGGAAAGTGGGCCTGGATACACTAAAACCGGCCCGCTTTTCTTGTACTATAATAGGTGACACATTATCAACAGGAGGCAACTAGAATGGAACAGCAGCAACCAGAATACACGTTCGAAATCGGCGCACACTTTATCGTAACGAATCCTGACACAGGCGCGAATCTATACTTCACGGTTACGGGGATCACCGTCTCTATGTACCGGGACAAGCCCGAAGTCATGATCGAGATGGAACGCCTGTCGGTCGGCCCCATGAGCGGCGAAGTCCAGACTTACGGTTTCCGCCGAACGGCGCAGGCATGGGCCGAGCAACTCGCGAAGGTCAATGCGGTTGAATTGCACCCCGGCGACACGGGGATTGCCCACAGCCGACAGAGCCTGACGTTCTCGGAGGGGACGGAATGGACGCGATAACCGTAACCATAGATCAGCGGCAAATGGCAAACCTAAAGTGGCTCGATCAAATTCGAGCCACTAACGACCAACTAGCGGACGTGACGGCCCCCGCAATCCTCTTTTCGATACACGTAACGCCGGACACGATGGAGGCGGCAAACTACTTCTGTATGCACCGGGTTCTTTCTAAGCCGAACGTCATCCCCGAGGGCTTTTGGCGTTTGGGGAACCAGGACGGGAACGAGATCGAATTGATACCCGTTGATCCACAGGGGCGGGAATACCCAAACGTTGACGAATTCATCCCGGCGGAGGCGGATAAGGTCACGAGCCTTAGCGCCGAGGTCTTGCAAATCGCACTACAGGAGCAATGGGAAAGGGTCGGGGATTTCCGGGTCGAATACAAACCTAGACGGCGGGGCCATTGGCCCGCGATGGTATTTCTCCGGTATCCCACTCTCGAATTTGTGTTCAATCGCGAATATTTTCAACGAGCGATGGCGGGCGTCCCCGGAGGCGAGGCGACCTTTTACGAACCCATCCGAGCGAAAGGCTGTGACGCCGAACTGCGTCCCCTTATCGTCAAAAGCGACGAGCGCATGGTCATCCTCATGCCCATTAACCCGAACAACCTGACTGACTAACTCAGGGACAAAAAAAAGCCAACAGGCACTAAAGCCTATTGGCTTTTTTTGTTCTATAGACGCAACGGAATCACTACAACTCAGGAGGACGGAATGAACAACGACGAAAAAGCACAAGAGAGATGGAGGATCGTTCAGCAGGTCGCGGGCCGTCTGAACGGCGACCGGGGGAAAATGCCTTCCGCCTACCGCAAGGTTGGTCGCGGGAAAAAGGCGACGCAGCAATTCGACCCATGCGCGAAAGCGAACGTCTACCTCGCGTCTTTGTACCCGCGACGCGGCGGCGGGCGGCCCGATCCTTACGCCTACATCCCCGTTGACGAAACATCCACGCCGGAGCAGGTCAGGGCATTAGCGGCGGACACGCACTGCCCCTGTCACGATGGCTGGACGGAGGAAGACCTTCTCGCACTCGAGGAGGGCCGGGAACCGGAGGCGCGGGTAACAGGGGATCAGCCACAAAAGCCGAAAACGGGCAACCCAAACAAGGTTGACCCGGCCCTGGCACGCAAGGCCCTGTTTATGGCGGACGGCGATAAAAAGGCGGCATACTCTCGGGTGGTTCAACTCTGCGCCCTCCGCCCCCCGTTTGATAATCGCGACCTGCAAGCATGGTACAGGGAGAACGGTTTATGACGGAAACAAAACAACAAAACAACAGATGGCAGCGCCCCGATTGGATCGAATACCTATGGGGTTATATTCCTAACTTCGCGGGAATCCCGACGGGGACGTCGCACGATATAGGCCACTTCCTGAATGTGGAACGGAATGGCCTTTACCTCGCCCGCCATACAAGCGGAGCGTCGCAAGAGGTCATTAGCCTGTTTGCCCTCCTGCACGACAGCCAGCGCCACACGGGGCCGGAGAAGGAACACGGAATCAGGGCGGACATATTCGCGAGGAACCTCAGAGACCTCGGGTATCTGGACGCGATGCAAACTCAGGACTTTGAAAATCTCTCGTTTGCATTACGCTGGCACAGTGACCCGATCTTAACGAGAGAACCGACAATCGGGGCCTGCCTGGACGCGGATCGCCTCGAACTCTCTCGATACTGGATGGCTCCATCCCCGGAAATGATGAACACGGAGGCGGGGAAGGCGATCGCCATGCAATTTTATCCAGATCAGATTCACGCGGGGGATTTTCTGAAATGAGCGACAGGCTTGCAGATGGCTCATACAGGATGAGGCGTCGCTATTTCTACGTTCATCAAGGGCCGCTGTTAGGCTTCTATTACGCGAAATCAATCGGGGCCGGGGCAACGGGAGTCGAATGGGTTCCAGACGGCCCGTTCAACACGGAGGAGGAGGCGTGGGCTTCCCTCAATCGAGAGATTGACGGCATAGTCAGATCATACGGGGTGGAACCCCAGGACGCCGAATATAATGGACACCGGGCGATATATCTGGAATACAAGCCCGGAACGGCGCGACCGACCCGCCGGGCAGGCAAGAACATTCACATATAACGCCTGACAAATTAGGAACATAAACACGACCTCGCTGCGCCCTTTACGCAGCGAGGTCGTGTCTTTTTTCTCACTAGGAGCCAAAACGCGGCGCTATGGAGTCGTGGCTTCGTCTCCTGACGTCTCTGCGGAATTCTCGACTGCCATTAGCAGCAAATCGAGGGCGCGCCGACTGGCTCCGCAACCCAAACCCACAACAACAACACCCTGAATTAGTTTTTCGTCTAGCATGACTATATTTTACCCCTGTCTCGCTAGATGTCAATAAACCTCTTAAGACTTATATTACTAAGGCTATTGACAAAAGGCGGAATATGCGCTATTCTACAGATGGGATCGCCTATTATTAGTAAGGAGCGAAGGGGGGAGAGATTGGATGGCAACGCTATCCTCGTTCAAAGACCTGGAACAATACCTTGAAACCAGGGTCAAGGACTTCGGTCATTCTATGGCCTCATTGGCGGAGGCACTTGGATTCAGTCATGCCTACATAAGCGGGATAGCTCAGGGGCATTTCCGTCCATCAGAAAAACGTTGTTTGAAAATCGCGCAGTTCTTCAACGACGACCCTCATATAATCCTCGAACTGGCTGGATTCTACGTGCCGGAGACCAGGGGAGACGGCGAGGTCTACGACAGGCTTGACAGGATAATCGCTCTCCTGTCGGAGGTCGAGGTCGCGGCGGTTCTACAGTTCGCGGAGTTCAGGAAATGGGTTATGGATAGGGCGAGGGATCAGGACAACGAATGACGTTCAGGTGCGTAATCTTTGCCGCTGTTTCCACGCCGGCGCAGGCCACGGACGACAGGGCAAGCATACCGTCTCAGGTGGCGAACGCAAGGGCGCTGATAGAACGCCGGGGATGGAAGGAGGTTCACGACCCCCTTATCGTCCCCGGTCAATCGCGTAGCATAGACTGGCTGCACGAAGCGATCGCGGAAATACCAGCCATCGAGGAACTGATAAACCTCTCCAAAACGGGGGAGATTGATCTGGTCGTTATCAGGGACTACGACCGCCTCAGCCGAACCCGAACTCTACTGACCCAAATCTCAACCTACCTTGGCCGCTGCGACGTTCAAATCTATGCAACGGATAAGCCGGTTGATCCCGTGCCACCGGGCGACAGACGGCGGCGCGGATACGCCTCAGCCGCCACGATCGAAGCGTTTGCCGCATTGGAGGCGGAGCAGGAGGTCAGTCGGATCGTACAACGCCGATACTATGGGATGAATGCGGTCATGCGTCGTGGCCTATGGCACGCGGCCTCTGTACCCTACGGTTACACAAGGGACAAGGTCGCGGAGGGGCATCCCGTTCTTCTGGACGTCCCGGAGATCGTCCCCGAGCAGGCTGCAATAATAGGTCAGATTGAAAATCTATTTCTCGATGAGGGGATGGGTCTCAGGCTCATAGCGGAGCGGCTCAATTCGGCGGGAGTCCCGTGGCCCGGAGGCGCTAAACACTGGACGATACATTCAATTCGTGGCATCCTGATAAATCCCTTTTATTGCGGCATGGTTATATGGGGACTAACACGGAGCCAGCGGGTCTACAGCGAGGAAGAAAACACCTTTAAGCGCCGTCATTCTCCTGTTCCATCATACGGTAGATTAGTCGAGCAATACGGACGGGAACTGACCCTCGATCAAGTTCTCCGACACAGGGACGAATTGGAGGCCGACGACGTGGTAATCGCACAGGGGGCGCACGAACCGCTGCGAACTATCGAGCAACAGCGTCGAATTGACGGGGAACTCGAAACACGAAACACGATGGGCGGACGGGCTGCGTCAACCAGGGGAAGCAAGGTTCACGTCCTGACGGGCCTCTTGCGCTGCGGGCATTGTGGATCGGCAATGATCTGGCACGCACCGGGCAACAAGAAAGCGGGATCATACTACAGGTGCGCGGCAAAAGCGTCTGGCAAACCTTGTGAATCGAGCAAGTATGTTCAGGAAAGAGCGGTCTTGGATACAATCGCAACCGTTCTGTTTCAAATCGCCACGGAACCGGGGAACCTCTCCGCCTACGTTCAGGAACACGAAGCGGCGAACACTGATGCACTCATGACGCAACAGGCAACCATAATACAGGCGATTGAAAATCTCTCCGCCCGAGAAAAGCGATGGGCGGACGCCTACGAATCAAACGTCATTGACTTGCAGGAGTACGGCAAGCGGCTTGCGGACTTGCGAACACAAGCGGACAGAATGGGGCAGGAGCTGCGGGAAATCGGGAACCGCCTCAAGGTTACTCAGGACATAGACGGTTTACGCGGGAGACTAAGGGCGCTGACTGACACATTTTCACCCGAGATGATACAGGCGATCCCAGCCAGTACACTAAAGACGCGCCTTCGCGGGATTATTGAACGCATCGAGATAACTGACGGGCAGGTATCCCGGATCATCCTGAAAACCTAACACAAAAAAGAGGGGAGCCTTTTGGGCTTCCCTCTTTTTTCATTCGTTATAACGTTGCACCCATCCTGATGGCACTTAGCCCCGTGCTGCTGCTGCCACTGACATACTGGCAATTCCAGGAACGCATCACCCCGCGTGCGGTGCTGGGCACGCTCTCGGCAATGTGCGGCGTCGCAATGCTCTTCTTGCTTTAACCAGGAAGGAAAAAATCGCATGAGCACCATAATTCCGATTCGCATTCGAATAACTTTAGCTCTGATTGGCTTGCTCTTGCTCGTCAGCTGCAGCATCCAACAGCGTGTTGTCACTCCCGCAAACCCCACCCCCACGCCTGAGCCGCTGCTTTTCGATGGCGAGCGCGCCTATGACTGGGTACAAAAACAATGCGATTTAGGCTACCGCATCACCGGCAGCGAGGCCAATCGCCTGGCGGGCGATCTGATTCTGGCTGAGCTACAGGACCGGGGCTGGAACACCGCCGAACAAACCTTTACCTACCAGGCAACGCCGGTGCGCAATCTGCTCGCCTGGCAAGGCGAGGGTACGCAAGCCCTTCTGCTCGGCGCACACTACGATACCCGGCGCGCCGCAGATATGGAGGACCCCACCATCCCTGTGATGGGCGCCAACGACGGCGCGAGCGGCGTCGCAGTGCTCCTCGAACTCGCGCGCGTGCTCGAGTGGCGCGCCCCTGAATCGCGCATCTATCTGGCATTCTTCGATGCTGAGGATAACGGACGGCTGGATGGTTGGGAATGGATTGTGGGCTCCACCTACATGGCAGAGCACTGGGGCAAATCAGGAGAGCCGCCCCTCAAGGCCATGATACTCGTTGACATGATTGGCGACGCCGACCAGCAACTCTACTACGAGGGCAATTCCGACGCCAGCCTGCGCCAGCAGATTTGGAGTCGCGCCGCGGATCTCGGCTACGATACCCGCTTCATACCCGAGCCGCGCCACACCATGATTGATGACCATGTCCCCTTCCTGCAACGCGGCATCCCGGCTGTAGACATCATTGATTTCGACTACCCCTACTGGCACACCACGCAAGACACCCCCGACAAAGTCTCCGCCGCGAGCCTGACCGCCGTCGGGCATACCCTGCAAATCTGGCTCGAAAACTGGATGCCCCAACCCTGACCCCCTGTAGCCCCGCACCTAAGCGAATCACATCGCCGCTGAATCTGCGTTCAGCAGCGTGAATCTGCGTCCCTTCCCCTCTCTGCGCCCCTTCTCTCCTCTTCGCTTCTGAATCAGCGTTCAGCAGCGTTAATCTGCGTCCCTTTCCCTTCTCCGCGTCCCTTATTCAGCCCAGGGTCGCATCTCCTCCCAATTCGCCCCCACCTCAACGTCCACTTTCAGCGGCACGCGCAAATCAAAGGCCTTTTCCATACATTGCCGTACCAGGTCCACCACCTCTGGAACCTCAGCCTCAGGCGTCTCGACCACCAGCTCATCGTGGACCTGCAAAATCAAGCGCGAACGCAGACCCGCTTGGCGCAGGGCAGCGTTCAGGTGCAACATCGCCAGCTTGATAATATCTGCCGCCGTACCCTGAATCGGCGTGTTGATCGCCATCCGCTGGGCTGCCTGCCTCTGATTGGTACTCGCGCGACTATTCGGGGCCAGCTCAGGGAAATAACGCCGGCGCTTGAGCAACGTCTCGACATAACCCTGCCGCGCCGCCTCCCGCTGCACCTGATCCATAAAAGCCCGCACAGAAGGGAACTGCGCAAAGTAGCGTGTGATGAACTCTTCCGCCTTCGGCACACTCACCCCAATCTGCGAGGAAAGCCCATAAGCGCCCTGTCCATAGATCAACCCGAAATTCACCGCTTTAGCAATCCGGCGCATATCGTAGGTCACCTGGGAGAGCGGCACGCCAAAAACCGCAGCTGCCGTGCGAGCGTGAACATCCTCACCGCGCATGAACGCGCCAATCAACGCCGGGTCCTCAGACACGTGCGCCATCACGCGCAACTCCACCTGCGAGTAATCCGCGCCGACCAACACGCTCCCCCCGGGCGCAGCAAAAGCGCGCCGCACCCGTCGCCCCTCCTCAGTACGAATCGGAATGTTTTGCAGATTCGGATTCGAGGAGGAAAGCCGGCCCGTGACCGTCCCGATTTGGTTATACGAGGTATGCACGCGTCCGGTCTCCGGATTGACGAGCGCCGGCAACGCATCCACATAAGTAGATTTCAGCTTCGCCAGCTCGCGATGCTCCAGAATCCGTTCCACAATCGAATGCGACCCACGCAGCCCTTCCAGCACCTCCGCCCGCGTCGAATAATGCCCCGATTGCAGTTTCTTGATTCCGCGCGACGGCAAACCCAGCCGCTCAAACAGAATCACCGAAAGCTGCTGCGTGGAGTTGATATTGAACGTCTCCCCCGCCAGCTCGTAAATATCCGCTTCAAGCCGCGCCAGACGCTCCGCCAGTTCCGCCGAAAGCGACTCCAGCCAACCGAGGTCCACATACACCCCCGTCGTCTCCATCTCCGCAAGCACCGCAATCAACGGCATCTCTACATCCTGCAGCAAGCGCTCCTGCGCATGCGCACGCAACTCCTCCTGCAACAGCGGCTCCAGACGCAGGCACATATCCGCATCAGCCCCGGCATAGGGGGTGACCTGTGCCAGAGGCACAGCATCCATACGCTTCTGCTCCTTCCCCGAGCCGATAAGAGCCGTGATTTCCGTCATCTGAACCCCAAGACGCGCCCAGGCAAGGTTCTTGAGACCCAGGTTGGGCGAATCAGGATTGATAAGCCACTCCGCCAGCATCGTGTCGAAAACCAGCCCCTCCAAAGGCAAACCTGCCCGGCGCAACACCTTGGCATCGAACTTGAGATTGTGCCCCACCTTGGGCAAAGCCACATCGCCCAGCACCGGTCCCAGGTGCCGCAAAACAACGTCCAAAGGCAGCCGCGCTTCGCCATCCGGCGCCATCAGGGGAATATACCATGCCTCCCCCGGCGCATGGGTCAGCGAAATCCCCACCAGCTGCGCCTGTAACGCGTCGGTGCCGGTCGTCTCCGTATCAATAGCCAGACGTGATGCTTCAGTGTACAGCCGTTCAACCAGCGCCTTCAACGCCGCCTCATCGGCGACCAGCTGATAATGCCCCAATCCGGCTTCCGCCAGCTCCGGCTCCGAAGCGATCGGTTCCTCCACAGCGCCAAAAAGCGATAACTGCCCTTCCGGCAAGAAGCCCGCAGGGGCAGGCAACTCGGCAATCTTCGCCAACAGGCTACGAAATTCGAGCTCCTGCAATAACGCGTTCAGAGGCTCACGGCTGGCGCGTCGCCATGCTGCCGCGGATGGCAGGTCCAATGTCACCGGAGCATCCCGCACAATGCGCCCCAACCGCTGGCTTAGAAGCGCGGAATCCCGTCCCTCACGCAACGCCTGCTGATAACGCGAGGACAGTTCCTCCAGGTGCGCGTATACCTCCTCCAGCGAACCATACTGCCGAAGCATATCCGTCGCGCCCTTCTCACCCACACCCCGCACCCCGGGAATATTGTCCGACTTATCACCAATAAGCGCCTTGAGGTCAATCAACTGCGTCGGTTCGAGACCCACCTTCTCGCGCACCGCCTGCGGATCAAAGCGCAGCGTATCCGAAAACCGCCGCCCGGAGGTCAGCACCGTCACATGATCATCCACCAACTGCAACGCATCACGATCCCCGGTAACAATCACCACGTCGAGATCCTGCGCCGCCGCCTGCTTTGAGAGCGTACCCAAAAGATCATCCGCCTCGTAATCGTCCAGCTCCACCAGCGGCATCCCCAGCGTCGTCACAAAATCGCGCACCCGCTGCATCTGCCCACGCATCTCGTCTGGCATTTTCGCGCGCTGAGCCTTGTACTCAGCATACTCGCGCACCCGGAACGAGGGTCCCTTATCGAAAGTCACGATGGCGTAATCGGGGCGTTCCTCCAGCAGCACCGAGAGCAGCATCGAAGCAAAGCCAAACACCGCGTTGGTGAGCTCGCCCTTGGAGGTCTGCAAATCGGGGGGCAGCGCATGAAAAGCGCGATACGCCAACGAATGTCCATCAACCAACAGCAGCTTTTGAGATGCCATCACATCCTCCTGGTGAACAACAGCGTGTCACACTGCAAAAAACTACAGTGGCAAAATCGGCTAGATAGCTCGGAAAAACCTCTGTGCCTTCCCCCGCAAGTATGATTTTTGCGGGCGCAGCCCGCAAAAATCACAAAAAAGATACCACTTTGTGTTCTTGCACCGCCCACATGCTCGTTAGTCTAGCCAGGTTTGCCGCTCTAGCAAAAAGCAAAATGCGTCCAACGTCGCCTCTTGCAACGCTGGACGCATCTCAGAACATACCCCCAATCCTTAGCGGCGGCTGATGATCAGGCCGCTCGGCGTCTGTCGCTGCCCCTCATCGAGGTCCGCCGCGGGGCGGGACGCCGTTGGCGCTTTCAGGCTTGAAGCCGCCGGCTCCATCGGACCTGCCAGTTCCTGCGCCTTTTGGCGAGCCAACGCCAGCCGGTCCGCTACCCCCGTATCGCCCCGCTCCCGGGTCTCCTGCTCCAACGCCTCCAGGAACTCAAAGAGCTGCGGTTGCAACAACGGCTGATTCTCACGCAGAAATTCAACCAGCTGCTCCTCATCCGGCGCCGCAAGCAGCCGGCGGACAAAAAGCATCTCTGGCGGCATAGCTTCCTCCGAAAGCCGGTTCAAGACCGCAACCACCCGGTTGAGCGCCTCTAGCAAGGGCTTATCATCAAGCTTTTGCGCCTCTTGCAGCTGCGTCTGTAGCAAATACATGAACGCCTCATCAATTTCAGAGAGATGGCTCCGCGCCATCTTCAGCGGGTCCTCGCTCGACATCAACTTATCCAGCAAATCCAATCGCTCTTCCGCCAGGTCCTGCCCGGCCTTGTTGAGAACTTCACGCCGATCCAGAACCTGCCGGCGCAAGGCCTTCAAACGAGTCTGCTCCTCAGGGGTCTCTGCCGTCTCAACCCGCTGCAAGAGCAACTGGAAAAAGCGATAATCCATTGCCTTGGCGCCCATCTGCACCAACATATTCACCGTTTCAGTATCCGTCGCTTCCACCAGCGCCTGCAACAAGGTCTCTGCCGACGGATTGTCGGCAAAAATCCGCACCACAGCCGTGCGGGCGACCAATCTCTGCCCCACCGGATGTTTCTCGATGAGATGCAGATACAGCCGCCGGAAGGGTTCCGCCTCGGCGCTCACTGGCGCTTCCTCATCTTCGGCCCCCGCCTCAGATGCCGCCTCCGGCTCCGCGCCCGTCACCTGTAACAGATACTGGATCAAGCCAAAGAAACCCTCATCAATCAAACTCTCGTTTTCAGCAATCAACGCATCCCAGGCATCGGGTTCCGCTTCCAACAAACGGCTCACCAGCTCGCGTTGATCCTGGCTCCGCTGCATCTCTTCCTCGGTCACCCCCTCGATCTCCAGAGCGCGCCGAACCAGGCTCTCCATGGTGACAAAGGTTTCCGGTTGCAGCAGATAACCCCTGCGCTCCTCAGGCGCGAGTGAGTTCATCAGCTGTTGCGTCAAAACGCCGGCAAAACGCTGCCGTTCAATCTCGCTCCTACCGGATTCCATGGGCAGGTACAGAAGCGCCACTTCGTGGTCTGGATCGTGGTAAATAAACGGCAGGTTGAGAGACCCACCATTGCCGCAGCGCGGACACACGGCCACATTCACCGCCCCGCTCAGGACCCGGTTCTTCGCGCCGGGATCAACTCGGGCATCCAATACCTGCTCAATATAAGTTTGGAACTCGGTATGACACACAGGACAGCTAACACGCGCAATAGCAGTTGGCATTATGAAACTCCTTATAAAATGATCTCACCCTGAATAAGCTAGAGTGAACGAAAACCTTGCAACCATCCACACCGGCACGCCGCGACCGGCCCGAGCAGGTCACGCAGCCGCCCCTTCTGCCTGCCAGAGCACCATGCCGGTCTCCCGCGGCAACGCCACGAAGAAAGTTGCGCCGTGCCCTGGCGTGCTCTCCACCCAAATCCGACCCCCGTGCGCCTGAACGATGGCGCGCGTGAGATACAACCCTAAACCCGTGCCCGAAACCGCTCGCGTTTCCGGACCTTCCACGCGATAGAAACGCTCGAAAATGCGTTCCTGCTCTCCCCAGGGAATACCGACGCCGCTATCCTGCACTGCAACGAGAACTTGCGCCGGCGTCATCGAGCCGGTGATGCGCACAGTTCCCCCTTGAGGGGAATACTTCACCGCATTCGAGATCAGATTATCCAATACCTGCTCCAGACGGCGCGGATCGCCATCTATCAGCGGATAGTCATCCGGAAAATCCGCCGAGAGCGTGTGCCGCTGCGCGTGCGGCTGGTAGCGATCAATAACCCGCTGCACGATCACGCGCAAATCCACAGGCTCCACATCCTGGAAAGGCAACCCGCCAGCCTGCAACCGCGAAACATCCAACAGGTCATCCACCAGCTGCGCCAACCGGTCCGATTCCTCAACAATGGCCTCGAGCATCTCATCCGCGAGCGCGGGATTACGGCGCGCTTCGGGCCGGCGCAACGTCTCGGCGTAACCCTTGATAATCGCCACAGGCGTCTTCAGCTCATGGGAGACAACCGAGATAAACGTGTCCTTGAGCGTGTCCGCTTCGCGAAAGCGCGTGATATCATGCACCACACCGATAATATTGATAAGGCGGCCCGTGCGCACCAACAACGGCGCGTAGGTAATTCCCACACTGACCAGGCTCCCATTGCGGCGGCGCAGCTGCCCTTCCACATACAACGGATGCGCGGGCAACGCCCGCCCGCCCGTTTCCGAACCCGCCAGCGGCCAGCCCGAAGCCACCGCCGCGCTCACCGGCTGTCCAGAATCAATCTGCGCCCAGGAAATCAACGCGTCATGGGATCGCCCGACAGCATCCGCGCCAGCCCAACCCGTCAGGGTTGCCAGCGCTGGATTAATGCGCTCCACCGTCAAATCGGCGCCCAATACCATAATGCCATCCGCGCTGGCCTCCAACAAAGCGTCCAACCGCCGCTGCTCCGTCACCGAGGTCTCGTACAGCCGGGCATTATTCACCGCCACAGCCGCATAATCCGCAAAGTTCGCCAAAATCTGGCGCTCGTCCGGCGAAAATCGCAGACTATGCGAACGAAACACAAAGATGATTCCCAGCAAATCCTGCTCCTGAGGAGCATGCTCGGATTGCTTGGCAAGCACCGCGCCCCCCACATGACCAGGAATCTGCCGTTCCACCACCATCGGCAAAGCGACCACCTGCCGCAACAGAAGCCCGGTCGCTTCTGCAATGCGCCCCAATTTGGCGCCCAGGTCAGGAATCACCAACTCGCCTGTCTCAGAGGTCGCGGGGGCATCCTCAACCAGCGGATCAAAGGCCTCCACCATCGCGGGCGGCAGCCCATAGCTCGCCCAAAAAACAAATTCGCCAGCAGCGCGCCCCACCAAGCGCTCCCTACCGCCGCGGCGTTCTGAAAGCGGCACCGACGTGCGCAGAGCAATCAACCCAGCCTGTCCCTGCAACAAATCCACGGCGCCCTGCAAAATCAAGCGTAACACGGCCCGCAGGTCCAGGCGCGAGACCAGGGCGCGTGTAATTCGCAGCAGATAATCCCACTGCCGCACACGATAATCCGACACCGGCAAACTCGATGACTCTTCAGGCAGCATTACTTAAAGAACGTGTACCAGTGCGCCATCTCTGTGGCAAAGCCGCTGGCGACATTGGGGAAAAACCCCAACGCCAGCGTGACCAACAACAATGCGACAATCAACACCACCACCACCCGGTCCTCACGCACATCGCTTGGGGCCGCAGCCTCGGTTGTAAGTCGCTGTGATGAAGTCTGCACCAATAACACCCGCATACTGCTGACCACTCCCAGCATCACCGCCGCCGTTGACGCCAGCGCAAGAAGCGCGTTCGACAGGCTCGTCAACGCCAGCACGCGATACAGACCCCAACGCGCGGTAAAACCCAGCGAGAGGGGGAATCCGGCAAGCGCTACGCCGCCCACCAAAAACGCCATCGCGCTCCACGGCATGCGCAAACCAGCCCCCTCCAAGGCCTCATGCGCATCCACGCCGCCGGTAAGCCGGCGTAGTCCCTGCAATCCCAGCGTCATCAACCCCAGCGAGAACGGACGCGCCAATAACAGCAATGCCGTCAGCGCCAGCCCCTCAATGCGTCCCGTACCCAAAGCCAATAGCATCGCGCCATTATCTACCAACGTCGCGTAGCCCACCAGGCGCCCCAGGCGCTGCTGTGCAGCTGCCAGCACGCCCCCGGTCACCATCATCAACAACCCCAGCCCCGTGAACAGCGACCCTAAGGCTGCCTGCTCGCTTAACCATGGATAGCTGCGGAAATAGGCCAACAGCAGGAACCACACGGTGCCCGCGTTGACGGTAAAAAGATAGGTAACCACCGGCGGCGCTCCATCCGTGGCTACCGCTGAGAGCCAGCTCTGAAACGGCACCGCCCCGAACAAAATCGCAAACGAGACGCCCAGAAGTACCGTAGCCGTGGCAAGCAATCCCTGATCGTTGGGGAAAATCGTGAAGAGGTCCAGCAACAGCTGCGTCACCATCAAACCCGGCAAAGCCAGCGTCGTGTACACCAGGTAACGCAAACCGCCCCGCGCAGCGCCGCCCGATTCGTGCAGCGGAAATACCATCAACAGCGCGCCCATCACCACCAGCAGCGCCGCATAGACCACCTGCTCCACCATAAAGGCGCCGGAGAACAGCGCCGCCGCCGCCAACCCCACCGGAAAGAAATTCGAATGGGGTAGCAGGCGCCAGGCCAGCAAAAACAAAGCCCCTGCCGTGAAGAAAATATAGCGCAGGACGAAGATATCCGTCGCTTCAATCGTCAGCACCCGCCCCATCACCACCAGCGAGCGCCCCAATTCAATTGTCACGCCCCTGAAACTCCACGCCCCCTCGAGCGGCAGAAGAGTGAGCATGACGCCCATAGCAATAGCGGTCAACGCCGAAAGCCACACCGAAAGCAGCGTCCAGCGTCGCAGAATCTGTAGCACGCCCGCCACCGCCAACGGCGCCGCCAACACCACCACAGGTCCGGCGAGGTTCATGCCTCCACCTCAACCACTGTAAGATAGGAAATCGCCAGCCCGACCAGCAGATTCACCATAATCAACAGACCGGTCACCACCAACCCCGGGTCTTGCGCCGAATAAAACACATCCAGCGCCGCCAGCAGATTCAGAACGCCCACGCCGACCACACCGGAATCCTCCTCCGTGCCGATAAAGAGCAGCGCCAGAACCACCAGCATAATGCAGCCCAGTGCCAGGTCCTGGGGCACAAGGGGAAGCGTATAGCGCTGTGAGGCCAGATAAGCCACCACCGTCATCATCACCAGCGATAGGGCGCGGAATGGCAAATCGGCAGCCCAGTGGAAACGCGGATGCTCAGACGCACTCTGCCGGATTCGGGCGCTCAAAAACAGTGCACCACAGATAAGCCATCCCACCAGCACCTTCAGCAGCGACATCTCCGGGCGATCCACAAAAACCCGGGTAAAGAGCACCCCAATAAAGAAATACTGCCCGAACAACGCCAGCACACGCAAACGCCATTCCGCTACCAGGTAAATGACAGCGCCGGCAAGAAACAAGCCCCAGACCGCCGTTGTGGTTGTGACACCACTGATACGATCCAGCCACAACGCAAAAGGAGTCATCGGTTTACCGCCACCAGGAAGATAATCAACAGCACCAGCAATGACCATAGCAGAGCGCTGCTACCCTCGACAACTTCAAAGAGCACTCGCACAAAACTGAGCAAATGGGTCATACCGCGCAACAACGCGCGATACAACCATTGCAAGTCCAGAATCTCGAGAATGCCGGCGCTCGTGCGTAGCCACTCGCTCACGCGCCCTTTTGCATGCAACGCTGAGCCGGGCACGCTTCCTGCCGCGATTCCCCAACACAAGCCCAAAGCCAACAGCAGCATCAAACCCCAGAGCAACAGGCCCGTTAAGTCATAGGTCGCTTCAGGCGCACGCACCGCAAGCCAGAATAAGCCACCTAAAGGCAGTGCGAAGCCCCCCGCCTGGCCCGCCCGCTGCCAGGTATACAGCGGCGTGACCGTCAGCGTCTCCTGCGGGGCAGAGCGATGCGCCTCCCAGGGCTGACGTGCCCAGCGCAGCAAGGCCACGGCTACAAAAGCCCACCCCACCAGCAATCCCACGCGCGCGCCCCACGTGGCGCCGGCTAACACCATACGGAACAGGCTCCCCAGCGGTGAAGGTGGCACACCCAACAGCAACAACATCGCAATCCACGCCGGCCAGGACCAAAAGATGGCCCGTTTATCCCGGCGCCGCATCACCAGCAGCAGGGCAAAGCTCAAAAGCCATGTCCCCAGCGCGGGCAGCAACAGCGCACGCGCGCCGGTCAGCGCCACCGCCGCCGTGATACCCCCCAGAAGCCCATAATTAGCCCACACAAGAGAGGCTTTACTCTTCCAAAGCAACGCGCGCGCCCCGCCCCACAACAGCGAGAGAAGCCCCATAAGAGCGATACTTAGCGGTAAGGCAGTGTTCGCGGGTAGCAGCAACAAGCGGTACAGTAGCGCCAGCCCCAGCACTGGCCCCACCAGCGCCACCAATGTCATCGGTCCCATCGCGCGCAAGCGGCGCGGATACACCACCTGAAACGGGTACAGCCCGATGCGCAAAAACGCCGCCGCCGCTAAAAGCAGGGTCGTCGGGGCAGAAGGCCACAGAGACCACCACAAGGTGCCCCCACCCTCCCGCGAGAGCAACAAATAAGCCGCCCACAAACACAGCGAGGCGACGCCGTGGGCAAACAGCGCAAAGGTCATGCGTTCACCATCATTGCCCGCCAGCAACCCGGCAACGCCCCACAACACATCAAAAACCGACCACAACGCCAGTGTGGTCAATAAAGACCCGCCGGCAAGCACATGCCAGGCCGTCAGCAACGCCACCACGGTAATCGATCCGGAAAGCGGCAAAGCCGCGCGGGAATCTACCGCCTCGATCCAGGCGGCGCCGCTAAGGGCGAGCGCCAGGACCAGGCCCAGCCCCCACAATGCGGGGTCCAAATCCCACAACAGAATGCCGCCCGAAACGGTTGATGGAGACCAAATCGAAAGAGGCCATTGCGCGGTCTGAGGCAGAGTTGCCCAAAGCAGGGTCATCAAGGTCAGCAGGGTTGCCGACAGAGACTTGCGCCAAAGCCGCACCCCGGGAATCAGCTCGATGACCAGCAACAATAAAGCACCGGCGATGCCGGTAATGGCTAGCAGAATATAGTTGGATTGCATACCAGTCTCCAAAACGTCATTCTAACACATCTGGCCTTTGTGACAAGCCCTCTCTCCGCAAGCGTGATTTTTGCGGGCGCAGCCCGCAAAAATCACAAAAAAAGCTACCTCTCTGTGTTCTTGCACCGCCCACACGCTCGTTAGTCTAGCTACTATTGCCGCTCTAGAGAGGAAAATCAACCCAACTATACTCCATTGTCATTTCATCCCATTGCTGTAGAATATCGCTGAGCATGGCAAAAAAAACTATGTCCGAATGCCTTTCACATTCGTCGCGCCAGGGTCTGGCGTATAAGCGCGTTCCTAGAGGAGGTCCTCCATGGACTCGACAATACTGAATAACCGCTACCGGTTGGGAGAACTTCTCGGCGCCGGGGGCATGGCGCTGGTCTACCGGGCGCAGGATACCCTGCTGGATCGCCCTGTTGCCATCAAAATGCTCCGAGAACCCTATGCCAGCGATCCAAATTTTCGCGAGCGCTTCCTGAATGAAGCGCGCACCGCCGCGCGGCTCGACCACCCCAATATCGTCCATATCTACGATGTTAGCGCCCATCAGCCCGACGCCCAACAAGAACAACCCTACATCGTCATGGAAGTCGTCAACGGGCAAGACCTGAAAACGCTCATCCGCCAACAAGCGCCATTACGGCTACCGCAAGCCCTGGAATTCGCACGCCAGATTTGTGCTGCGGTCGGGGTTGCGCACCGCGCCGGGCTGGTACACTGCGACCTGAAACCCCAGAATGTACTCGTCACACAAGGGGGGCAGATCAAAATCACGGATTTCGGCATCGCACGCGCTTTCCAAAAAGACTCGGACGATGCCAACGCCGAGCGCGTCATCTGGGGCAGCCCACATTACATCGCACCAGAACAAGTACAGGGGCAGGCTCCCACGCCCGCGTCGGATGTCTACAGCATCGGTATCATCCTTTACGAAATGCTGACCGGTGTGCCACCCTTCCACGCCGAAGACCCCAACGAACTCGTCCTGAAACACCTTCGCGAAGAACCAACGCCCATGACCTCCTTCAATCCACGCGTTCCCCCGCGTCTGGAATGGCTGGTCCGCAAAGTGCTGGCGAAAGAACCCGCCGCGCGTTACCGCAACGCCGAACAATTCGGCATGGCCATTGAAGCTTACCGCCAAAGCGCCGACGAAGGAACAACCCCCTTGCAAGCCGTTGCGGCGCCAACAGGCGCGCCCCTCAACCGGGAACGCATCGCCGCCCCAGGCAGCCCCGAGGCCACGCCGCTCAATCCCACACCAGCACAGTCGGTAACGCCACCCATGGCTCCGCCCCTGCCGCCACGCCCCCAACCCCAAAGCGCCCCGGCGGCACCTTCTACCATCCAGGAAACGGCAGAAAGCGACCAACCCGATTGGCTGTTATGGCTGCTATGGATTGTGGCGGCGGCAGCCGTATTAGGCCTCATTCCGTTAATGTGGCGCGTCTATCGCACGTACACCACCCCCGCCGTATTGACCGCACCAGCGATTGCCACCATCACTCCCACGGTTGAAGCGACGACACAAATTGTCACCGTGCCCAACCTCATCAATCTGAGCGCCTCGGAAGCCCAACGCCTGCTTCAAAGCTATAACCTATCACTCGCGGTGACCGCTGAGCGCGAAACGACCGAAGCGCTGCCTGGCACTATCCTGGAACAAGACCCACGGGCAGGCACACGCATCCCAAGCGGAAGCGTCGTCAATATCACCGTCGCACAAGGCGCCGCCTTCCTGCTGCCAGACCTGGTAGGCTACCAGCACGAAGTCATCAGCCGCGATATAGAAGCCCAGGGCTTGCTCATCGTCACCGAAGAAACCTGGAGCACCGAACCGCGTGGGAAAATTCTCGCACAACAGCCCGCGCCCAATACCCAAATCCGCGCTGGAGCCACCATAACGCTCACCCTCAGCGGCGGCGTCGAGCAACCCATCCCCCTGCAAGTCAACCTGAACAACCTGATTATCCTGGAGGAAGCGCGTGTGCCCCAAACCACCATGCGCCCCGGCAACACCCTGCCGGTGACCTTGCGATGGCGTGCGCTACAACCCACCGGGCAACGTTACACCGTCTTTGTGCACCTGCTCTCGCCGGAGATGAATTTGGTCACCCAACACGATAGCGAACCCCTTAACGGCCTTAGCCCCACCAACAGCTGGCTGACCGGCGAAATCATCGTTGACCCCCATCAACTCACCATTCCGGCAGGCACACCCGCCGGAACCTACCAGATTCGCGTGGGACTCTATGCCGAAAATGCGCGCCTCCAGGTCATTGACCCTGGCGCCGCCCAGGTCATTGATAACAGCATCCTGATAACCCAGCTCGAAATCAGCCCGTAAGATAACGACTCACCAATTGTCTTCTGATTGATTTTTGTGATGGGGCAAGGCCCCATCACAAAAATCAATCTTCTCCTCTAAACCCCTTCTGATAGGTTCATGGTATAATGCACCTACAATCTTCCCGTGACGACAGAGAAATATCGCAAACACATAACACGACAACAGCATTGAGACCGCCCCCAGTGGAAGGGGTCAACATCAATGCTTTCGGGAAGAAGAGGAGGAAACGTGAAAAAACAAGGAAATAACAGTACCCTCATCTACGTCATCGTAATCATCGCTGTATTTTTTCTGCTATTCAACTACTTCGGCAACAGCGAACCCGGGGAGACCGTATCTATCCAATCGGTCGCCGCGGATATCAACGCTGGCAAAGTCAAAAGCATAGCAGTAGCAGGCAGCAATGTAGAGGTGACCTACGAGGATGATAAACAGGCAATCTCGCGCAAGGAACCGGAATCTACTATCGTCGAGCAGCTCCTGGCTTTGGGCGTAACGTCAGAGTCGCTGCAAAACGTCGTCATCACCATTGAGGAGCCTACGGATTGGGCGACCGTGGTCGGCGCCGGCACCACCGTGCTGACCATCATCGCCCTTAGCGTCGTGGCCTTTCTCTTTATTCGGCAATTCCAGGGCGTCAACAATCAGGCCATGTCCTTTGGCAAAAGCCGGGCGCGCATGTTCAGCGGAGACCGTCCCACCGTCACCTTCGATGACGTGGCGGGCATCGAGGAATCTAAAGCCGAGTTGCAAGAGATTGTCGAATTCCTCAAAGACCCGCAGAAATTCATCAACCTCGGGGCGCGCATCCCCAAAGGTGTCTTGCTCATGGGCGCACCCGGCACCGGGAAGACGCTGCTGGCAAAAGCCGTCGCCGGCGAGGCTGCCGTGCCCTTCTTCAGCATCTCCGGCTCCGAATTTGTCGAGATGTTCGTCGGCGTTGGCGCTAGCCGCGTGCGCGACCTCTTCGACCAGGCTAAGCGCCACAGCCCCTGCATCGTCTTCGTGGACGAAATTGACGCCGTCGGGCGCTATCGCGGCGCGGGGTTGGGCGGCTCACATGATGAACGCGAACAGACTCTCAACCAGATCCTCGTGGAAATGGATGGCTTTGGTACCGACACCAATGTCATCGTGATTGCCGCCACCAACCGTCCCGACATCCTCGACCCGGCGCTCTTGCGTCCCGGGCGTTTCGACCGCCGCGTCATCCTGGACCAACCCGACATCCGCGGGCGCGAAGCCATCTTCCGCGTGCACATGCGCGGCAAACCCATAGATCAACGCATTGATATCAGCCTGCTCGCGCAATCCACACCGGGCTTTGTCGGCGCCGATATCGAGAACACCATCAACGAAGCCGCGATTCTGGCAGCCCGCCGCGGCAAGAAACGCATCAGTATGTCAGAATTCCAGGAAGCCATCGAGCGGGTTATCGCCGGACCAGAACGACGCAGCCGCGTCATCACCGAAGAAGAGCGCCGCATCGTAGCCTACCACGAAGCGGGTCACGCCGTCGTCGCCCACGTGCTCCCCAAGTGCGACCCCGTTCGCAAGGTCTCGATTGTGGCCCGCGGTATCGCGGGGGGCTACACCCTGACCCTGCCCGAACAGGATCACTACCTGGTGCAGCGTGGCAAAATCCTCGACAACATGGCCTATGCACTCGGAGGTCGCGCGGCGGAAGAAGTCTGCTTCGATGAAATCAGTACCGGCGCAGCCAACGACCTGGAACGGGTCACCAAAATGGCGCGCGATATGGTCATGCGCTACGGCATGAGCGATGACCTCGGCCCGCTCGTTTACGGCAAGAAAGAAGAGATGATCTTCCTCGGTCGGGAAATTAGCGAGCAGCGCGACTATAGCGAAGCGATGGCGCAGAAGATTGACTCCGAGGTCCAAAGCCTGGTACACACAGCTTACGACCGCGCCAAAGACGTCATCCGCAACCACCGCGACAACCTCGAGCGCATCGTGCATCACCTGCTTGAGCGCGAGACACTTTACACTGAGGAGTTCTCCGCCGCCTTTGACGGGCGCGAACTCCCCGAGCGCAAAAAAGAGGACGGCGCACAACCCGTCCAGAGCGAATCTGGCGCAGCAGTGCCTTTCGCAGCCGCAGCTTGATAGAAAGTGTTTTGGGGCGCGCTTCGCGCGCCCCAAAACACAAGAAAAGCCCCCCCCTTTCCTTTGATTGATTTTTGTGATGGGGCAAAGCCCCATCACAAAAATCAATTTTTTATTGCGTCCCGTAGGGACGCCTGAGATTTTCGCCCCCATTTTGAAACGTACCCCCCCTACCTCCCACGGTTGCGCAATCAACCGACTGTGCTATAATGCCGCAAGTTTGGAGAGGTTGCGTAGTCCGGCCTAACGCGCGCGCCTGGAGAGCGCGTGTACCGCAAGGTACCGCGGGTTCAAATCCCGCCCTCTCCGCCACAAAAAGCGGGGCATTCCCTGAGGGAATGCCCCGCTTTTTGTCTTAATACCCACAGCGCAAACCGCTATGAATTGCGCCCGATAAAATCCAGACTCAAACTCACCACCTTCTCCCACTCCGCATCAATCGTGGTGCAATGCCCCGATAATGGCAGCCAATGCATCTCAGCCGCAGCGCTCCGCACCGTCTGACATAAGAACTCCGGCCCTTTCGCCGCGACCGCCCGATCCAGCCATCCTTGCACCACCATCAACGGCTGCGTGATGCGCCAGAGCCGTCCCCGCACCACCTTCTGGAACCGCAAAAGCTCCCGAACGCCCGCCAGCGCATTGAGCCGGTAGCCCTGCCAGAAAGCATCGGCGTGGCTCGGGCGACCCGCTGGCTTTTCCGCAAACGGGCGCCAGGGCCAAAACAGCCGGACCTGCAATGCAGACTTCGTGGAATACAACCACAGAGCCGGAGAGAAAGCCAACACCCCCGCTACCTCGGGATGTACACTCGCCAGATACAACGCGATGAGACCACCCAGCGATTCTCCGCCTACAAAAACGCGCTCACACGTCGCAGTCAGACGCAGGTAAACCTCCTCCGCACCGGCTACCCAATCCTCCCAGCCACAACGGTTCAGCTCGAACGGCGTGCTGCCGTGACCTGGAAGCAAAGGCCCAGCCACACTGTAGCCCTGAGCCTGCAACCGCTGCGCCAATGGAATCATCAACGCCGGGGTTGCCGTAAAACCGTGGCTGAGAAAGACCCCCACAGGTCCCGCGTGCCAGAAAAACGGCGCACCCGGCAATTCGGGATTCTTGAGCCATGCTGCCGACAGGGACGTGGATACTGACATAACCTCACCTCATCCCCAATACCACAACACAATCTCGATGCCACACAACATCGTTGCAGCGGCGCCCAATACCAGAAAAGGCCCATACGGGAAAAAAGAGCGCAGCGAACCTTTGCGCGAAAGCAGCAGGAGCACCGCGCCCACAAAGCCGCCCACAAAGGTCAAAACCAACGCCTCGATAATCAGCGGGAAACCCACCACCAGGCCGATATAGGTCGCGAGCTTCACATCCCCTTGGCCCAGTGCGCCCTCGCCCCACACCAAAGTCCCCAGCATGACCAGCACCCCAAACACACCCAGGCCCACCGCGCCTCCGGCGAGACTCTGCCACCAGGTCCACGTACCGATACCGGGTACGGCAGGTCCCATCAGACTGCCCAATACCGCCATCGCCACGATGGCAGGCAGCATGATGCGGTTCGGAATCAGGCGCGTTTCCAGATCGGTGACCAGCACCATGGCAAGTGGCACGCCTGCCAGCATGGTCAACGCGACCCGCCAGATTAGCCCATAGCGCGCTGCCAGCACGCCCCACAGAACCATCAGAAAAACCTCGCCCGCCAGTCGTTGCCAGCGCAAAGGCTGTCCACACCGTTCACAGGCACGGCGCCCGGTCAAAAGAGCAAGCACGGCGCTCCAGCGCACCGGCGAATAGGGTTCCTGGCAATAAGGACACTGGGGCTTCACCCCCACGCGCCGCGCCATGATCACCTCAGCCAGCAGTGAGCTACCCGCGCCCACCACTAACGCCGCCAGCACTGCCACTATGACCATCGCCCACCTCTCGAAGAGCCTTGGAAGCTGCTTGGTTCGCTCACTTCACCCAGATGCGGTACTTCTCCATCAAATGATCGGGATAATAGGACTCCTTAGCCCGGCGCAAGCCCGCCTCACCCATATCCTGCTCGCGGTTGACCCAGGCAACGCCTTCCTCTACGTTGTGCTGCACAAACTCCTGATTGATCAACGGATACAGCCCGCGAATATCGGGGTCAGCCTTCTCGATATGGACCACAAACGTATCCGCATTGAGCATCTCACCAATAGTGAACGCCTCCACCAACCCATCCACACGCAGGACGCCTCCCACCACACCTAGCGCCTCGAAGTGCGTCAGTGCCGCAAAGACCGCGTCACGTTCCTCCAACAGACTCATATCATCTTCACACCGGTGCTTCTCACACCAGATACAGGCGACCCTCAGGCACTCCTTCAAATTCGCGGGCGTCATCGGTTCATAGACGTAGTGATGCTCGCGCACAAAGCTGTTGATGTGGTTGCGTTTGGCGCTGTACTTGCGCCCCGCGAGCGTAGTGAGCGCCTCACGCGAATAAACATAGTCAAAATGCTCGCGCGTCGGCTCAATGACCAAACCCTCCACACTGCGCAATTCCTCCGCCAGTCTCCCATCCGCGCGCTCGATGCGCGCCACCTCTCCCGGCTGAGTTTCCCGCAACCATTGCAACGCCGTTTGCACAATCCCAACGCGCGAACCCACTCCCATGGGAGGCAGGAAGTAAAAGCGCTCACCCGCATCCTGCACCAAAAACAACAGATGGTCATCCAATACCGACCACGTCGTGTGATAAATCTCTTGCCAGATAAAGAGATTCGTAAAGGTCATCTCCGAGACCAGGGGTTGATAAGCCCACAGACGCGCGGCAATAAAGTCACGATCCGCAAGCGTCAATGAGCGGAAATTGGGAAAACGCGGGATAGCATACACGCAATCAGCCTCCTCAAACAGTGATTATCCGGGCGCTGCCCGGATTACTTCAATAAATACAAAAGCCCAACCGTCCCCGGGCCACAATGGCTGGAGACCACCGCACCGGCATGCGTGCTGATAATCTCCTGCACCGGCGCCTGTTTTGCCAACTCGGCGCTCAGATAAGCCGCATCCGCATCGCTATCGGGATGGGTAATAAAAACCCGGCGCAAGTCAACTGCATCCCGGTGGGCGTGGAAAGCACGAACCATGGAATCCAACGCGCGCGTGCGCGAGCCGCGCACCTTATCCTTGACGCCTAAAGTTCCGTCAGGGCGGGCATAAATCACCGGGCGAATGTGCAATAGCCCACCCATCAGACTCTGTAAGCCCGTGCAACGCCCACCCATGTAAAGATACTTCATCGTGTCAATAACAAAAGAGGTGCGTACCTTAGGCAAAACCGCCAGCACACCGCGCTCAATCTCGTCAGCCGTAGCTCCCTCAGCGCGCAGATCAGCCGCATGTAACACCAAGAGCCCCAGCCCCGTGGAAAGGTTGAGCGAATCAATCACGCGCACCTTGCCTGCCGGAAAGGTCTCGGCAGCCAGACGCGCATTTGCCACACTCGCCGATAACCTTGAGGAAATCCCAATGTAGATGACATCACCGGGAAGATCAAAAGCCGCCACAAACTCACCCACTGAAGGCGCTGCTGTTTTGGGCAAAACGCCACTCTCTTCAACCAACGCGAATAATTCCGGGCCGGTCACCGAGAAATCATCCAGAAAGGTCTTTTCGGCCAGATGGACCGCTAACGGCACAACCCCAAGGTTGTAGCGCTCGACCAGTTCCGGACCCAGGTCCGAGGTACTGTCCGTAATAATATGAATCATGAGGCTCCTATAAGATCAAATAAGATGGTCAGCGGCGCTTGATAAATGAATAAAACGCCGTCTGTAACTCCAAGGATACTCTACTCCCGGCTAAGCACAAGCCCCAGGCAGGAGACCTCCAACCCCTACCTTAGCCAGATTCAGCAGCTTGAAGGGCATAGCTCCCACCGGTACATCCAGCTCCGACTTATCGCACACCGTCGAGGTATTTGCCGCATCAATTCGCGACTTTAACTTCAGCAACGCCTGCTCCAGCGCCGCCGGCTCCAACCGCGCCATGAGGCCCTCAATCTCAGCCATCAGCGCGCGCGCTTGTCCGATGCGGGCCTCAGTCTCAGCTGCTTTTTCAGCGCTAATCAGCTTGAACTCGCGCTTCAAACGATTCAACCTGAAACCCGCCTCATACGTCACATCCGCAATCATATCGCGACTCATCCACCGCGTCTCATAGGAAAGGATATGCTTCCAGGTGGGCTGTAACAACAACTGGCGATGGTCTTCCAGAGTCCACGCATGGCGGATATAGCCAAACCGCTCCGCATGTTCATACGCCAGGCTGCCCGGGTCCAGAAAGGGCGCCAAGGGCGAGGTGAAGAGCGCCAGGCGCCCGTCATCAAAACGCTGCAACAGCGTGCGACAATAATCCACGGTAGCCAGGGCAGAGTCCGGCGTCTGCTGTGAAAGGCCAATCATAAAAAAGAGGTCAAACCGCCGGGCGCCCGTCGCCAGACAGGCGGCAATCGTCTCCTCAATTTCGGCATTGGAATAAGATTTTCCCGAAGCCCGCCGCACCGCCGGATCGTGCGACTCCGGCGAAAACTCGACAAAGAAATCCGGCAAGGCAGCGGCAAATTCCTCCATGTATGCGCGGTCAACGGGTCGGAAAAACTCAATGATCACCGGACCGCGATGCCCCTGCACCGCACGCAAAAAGCGCCGCGCATAATCCATCCCCGCCTGCCGCAAATCGCCGAGCAGGAAAACCGGACCCCGGCTCAGAGCGCCAATACGGCGCACATCCTCGGCTAGACACTCGGGTGAACGATACGCCGGACGCTGCCGGTTCGAGAGATTGCGCCCCGCAAAAGCCGAGCCGCCGCAAATGGTGCAATTCTCGGTACACCCCTTTACCGTGAGCGAAGCCATAATGGGATAGTCCAGCCAGTGACTGAACGGTGCATAATTCAGCAAATCGCGGTCGCGCACCACGGACCGCACGAGCGGATGATAATCCATCGTGAGATGATCCAGCGTATCCGGGACATAGGTCTGCGGGTTGACGCGCACCGTGCCCTCAGGCAGTTTCCAGGTCAGGTTGGGTACATCAGTCGGCGCCGTGCTGGAGCGCAGACATTCCAGCAACAACCGTAGCGCCTCCTCCGTGGAATCGCCCCGCAGGACGTAATCCACGTAAGGCAACCGAATCAGCTCCTCATGAAAGTACGTCGCCGAATAGCCCCCAAAGATGATGGGCGTTTCCGGATACAACCGTTTGACCCGCTGCGCCACCTCGAGGGCGCCGTGCGCATGGGGCAACCAGTGCAAGTCAATGCCAAAAGCCCGTGGCGCCCGCAACTTCGCCAACGCCCGATCGGGATCGAATCGTGGCGAGCGCACCATCCGCCCCGCCAGATTCATAATCCGGGCCTGAAAACCATGTTGCTCGATATACGCCAACATCGTCGCAAAACCGATGGGATACATATCAAACACGGGCGTAGAGGGCACCAGGTCCGAAATAGGACCCCAGAGCGTCGCCCGTTCACGAAAATCATACACGCTCGGAGCGTGAAGAAAAATCATATCAATCATAACACCATCTCTTTTTCAGTAGCCGCGGCATTCTGCCGCATTACAAACGTACCGCGAACTTCAGTTCGCCCGCCACGCAGTGGCGCCGACGCTGAAGCGGCGCCCCGCCTCTCCCTGTAACCTTCTCCGCCACGGGTGTGCCGCTCCCAGCCCCTGCTGAACAAATGCCCTACCGCGCCCATCCACCCGGGCTGGCAACATACGCAGGGCACACCGCCCGCACCGGCCCATCACCTAACTCCTGTGCCCCCACAAAATCCACCAACCGCCGCAACCCGCGCGCCAATGCCGCCGCAAAAGCCGAATCCGAACCAGAAGCCTCCTCCTCCAGCCAGAACCCCAACACATGAAGCACCCGTGTCTTCCGCTCGAATTTCAAATCCGCTCGCGCTGCCAGGCAGTCGCCATAGAGAATGGGCAACGTATAATAGCCCCACCGGCGCTGCGCCGCCGGCTTATAAACTTCCCACACATAGTCGAAATCAAACAGCTCTCGCGCGCGCCCCCGAGCACTGACAATATCCAGCGGCGCCAGAAAACTGACCTCCTCCTCGGCGTTGCACATCACTGCCGCCCATGGCTCCGATGCCCGTCCCGCCTCAGCCGTCTCCAACAGAGGGAGATCAGCCGCCAGAACATAGTGCAGCTCCCGCTGCCCCTCCACCGCCACCGGAACCACCTCGCCCACCTCCGCCAACTGCTTCGCCCAAAGAGCGCTTTCCGCCGCAGCGCACTTCCGTTCCAGCAAAGCCCCGAAATACCGGGGGCGGCAAAGCCCCCAAAATGCAATCGCTTTCCGCACGAGAAATGCCTCTGCCGCTTCAAGAGGAGCCTCATAAGCGTAGGCGGCGGGGGCAATATTTTCGGCGAAATCAAAGACCCGCTCGAAACGCACGCGGTGATGCGTCATCAGCTCCCCCGTCAGCCACAGATAGAACAATACCAACCCGGTGTCTTTGCTGGCGCGATAGCTGTTGACTCGCACTTTCCCATCAAAATCACGATTGCCCAAGGGTCCCCGAGCGCGCAGCTCGGCTTTCACCTCTGCCAACAACCCGGCATGAGCTTCGGCAAACGCTTGCCAGCGTGGCTCCGTGCGCTTGCGGCGCATTATTGCGCGCCAATACGGAAGTTCAGCCATCGGTTGAATGAAGAGCGTGTCCCCGAAATCAAAAGCCTCGCGACGCTCAAACAGCACCGTATCCAGGTGCGCAGGAGAAAAGCCCTCAACCCGGCTCAGCAGAGCTAACTCGTGGC
This sequence comes from Anaerolineae bacterium, assembly GCA_016931315.1. Lineage (GTDB taxonomy): Bacteria > Chloroflexota > Anaerolineae > B4-G1 > SLSP01 > JAAZNO01. Next base: position 3,838 of record JAFGFB010000322.1, on the reverse strand, counting down.
TACGCGCAAGCACGCAGAGCGGATCGAGTTGCACCCGCTCGACAGCGTGGAGCGCCTGCGCAACGCCGTCCAGGCCCTGCCAGCGACGTCCGGGCCACAATCCCTGCTTTCCCAACACGAAACGGCGGGCGGTTTGTCTGGAGATGGAAACCTGATGCATAGATATCGGAAACCCAATCAGCCAAAACGTCCGGTAATATACTCATCCGTGCGCTTATCGCTGGGATTCGTGAAAATCTGGTCCCGCGGGCCACATTCAACCAGCTCCCCCTGCAGGAAAAACGCCGCCCAATCGGCAACGCGCGCAGCCTGCTGAATGCTGTGCGGCACAATGACAATCGTATACGTCGCCTTGAGGTCCTGCAAGGTCTGCTCAACCTTACCCGTCGAAATCGGGTCCAACCCCGATGTCGGCTCATCCAGGAGAATCACCTCGGGCTGCAGCGCCAGTGAACGCGCCAGGCAGAGCCGCTGCTGCTGCCCACCCGAAAGCGCGTGCGCCGGCTCATGCAGGCGATTGCCCACCTCATCCCACAACGCCGCCTGCTTGAGCGAGCGCTTCACAACCGTATCCAGCTGCTGCCGGTCCCGCACACCCGCCAGTTCCAACCCATAGGTAATATTCTGGTAAATCGTCATCGGCAACGGCACAGGACGCGCGAAGACAATGCCCACCCGCCGCCGCAGGCGGATGACATCATACCCTGAAGCCATGATATCCTCGCCATCGAGCAATACCCGCCCCGTCTGGGTCACCACATCAGCCTGATCATTCAGGCGATTCAAAGTGCGTAGCAACGTACTCTTACCGCCGCCCGCCGGGCCAAAAAGCACATTGATCTGGTTGGCGTACAGCTCCATCGTAATACCGCGCAGACTTTCGGTCCCGTCCGAATAGCGCACGGTCAAATCCTCAATCCGAATCTTCGCCTGCATATCCGCCTGCATCTCTCCGCGCCTCACTCACCAGACCCGCTGCTTGCGATAATGCCGGCGGATCAACGTCGCCAACACATTCATGGAAAGCACAAAAACCAGAAGCACCAGAGCGGTCCCATATTGAATCCGAATCGGCATTCCCGGCACCTGAGTACTGATGACGAAGAGATGATAGGGCAGCGCCATCGTCTGGTCCAGAATCGAGCTCGGTAGACGCGGCAAAAAGAAGGCTGCCACCGTGAACAAAATCGGCGCCGTCTCCCCTGCGGCGCGCTCCAGCCCCAAGATGATGCCCGTGATGATCCCAGGCAGCGCTTGTGGCAGCACCACCCTGCGTATGGTCTGCCAGCGCGTGCCGCCAAGGCTCGTGCTCACCAACCGGAACTCCTGCGGCACCGCGCGCAGCGCCTCCTCAGCCGTACTGATAATCACTGGCAGGGTCATAATACCCAAAGTCAACGAGCCGGCCAAAATCGAAGTGCCAAAACGCAGAAAAATGACAAACAGCCCCAAACCAAACAGGCCATAGACCACCGAGGGAATGCCCGCCAGGTTGATAATCGCGATACGTATAGCCCGCGTAAGCGCATTATCACCGGCATACTCTGCCAGATAAATCGCGGCGCCCACACCAATCGGCACGGCGATCATCCCGGTGCCCAGGGTCAGCAGCAAAGTGCCTACAATCGCCGGCAGCAATCCCCCCTCCTTCATCCCATTGCGGGGCATGGAGGTGAGAAATTCCCAGCTGATAGCGCCAATTCCCTTCGCCACAATATAGCCGAGAATCGCAAAAATCGGCAGGATCACCAACAGCGCCGTCAGGCTAATCAGAATAAAAGCAATTCGTTGGGCAATTTGCCGGTTGAACATCAGGACAGCATCCGTTCAGAACGTTTCGCCTGGCGGAAAACCATCGCCGCGGCGGCAATATTGACCAGGAAAGTGATCACAAACAACGTCAGACCTACGGCAAATAACACATGATAATGGGCGCTTCCCTGCGCCACTTCCCCCATCTCCGCGGCAATCGTCGCCGTCATCGTGCGTACAGACATAAAGAAATCCGAGGGCGCGTACGGCATACGCGCCGCATTGCCGGTCACCATCATCACTGTCATCGTCTCGCCGATGGCGCGCCCCACGCCCAACATCAACGCCGTCAGAATTCCCGAGCGTCCCGCTGGCAACACAATGCGCCAGATAGTCTGCCAACGTGTCATGCCCAACGCCAACCCGGCATCGCGATAGGTGCGCGGCACAGTATCCAGCACATCCTCAACCACACTCACCACCGTCGGAAGCGCCATCCAGGCGAGCAAAATCATCCCCGTAAAGGCGGTCAACCCCGTGGGAATATCCAGCGCCACGCGCACCATTGGCGCCAGCACCAGCATCCCCATGAAACCAATGACCACCGATGGAATTCCTGCCAACACTTCGACCAGTGGCTTGAGGAATTCCCGCGCCCAACGGGGCACGATCTCAGCGATGAAAATCGCCGTCGTTAGCCCTAGCGGCAACGCAATGGCTGCCGCACCGATGGTCACCAACGCCGAACCGGCGATCAGGGGCAACAATCCGAAATAATCCTCAATCGGATACCAGCGCGTACTCCATAGGCTACTGAAGGGAACCTCGAAAAAGGCGGGGACGCCTTCCCGAATGAGGAAGAAAAATATCATAATGACCAGAGCGACTGCCGAAAGGCCCGTGAGCCCGATAAGCCGCTCGATGAGAAACTCCGAGAATGAAACAGTGCGTTTTTGAGTCAGGAGTCCAGGCAAACGCTTCATGACAACTCTCACGCTATTCCGTAGCGCCAACCGGAATGAAACCCAGGTCAAGCACGATACGCTGCGCTTCGGGGCTAAGAATCCATTGCAGATACGTGCTAATCGCATCCGAGACGTCGGCAGCCAAGTACATATAGAGCTCGCGGGCAATAGGATACTGTCCCGCATTGACCGTCTCGGCGGTTGGGGACCAGAAAGGTCCCTCGGGCGTAAGCCCCACCTGGAGGGTCTTCATATCAGGGGTCACGTAGCCCAGGCCGTCATAGCCGATGGCATTGGGATTTTGGCGCACTTCCGTGCTGATACCTTCAGACGAGGGCAACAACAGAGTATCCGGCGAGAACAGAGTCTTGTCATCCGCCTTTCCCAGACGGATGACCTCCTCCAGAAAGTAAACATGGGTGCCGGAATTGGTCTCCCGGGAGAGCAACACGATCGGGCGATCCTCCCCGCCCACCTCAAGCCAGTCGGTAATCTTCCCGCTGTAGATGTCAGAAATCTGCTGCAACGTGAGAGTGTCCACAGGATTATCCGGGTGTACCACAATGGCGATAGCATCCCGCGCGATGACCAGCTCGCGCACTTCAATTCCGTTCTCCTGCGCCGCCAGCAGCTCCTCATCCTTGATTTGCCGCGAAGCATTCGCCACATCCACAGTCCCGTTGATCAGCGCCGTGATGCCCGTCCCCGAGCCGCCGCCCGTCACCGCAATCCGCACCTGTGGATTCACCAGCTGATAAGCCTCAGCCCAGGCGAGCGCCAGATTGACAATCGTATCGGAGCCTTTATTCTGGATGGTGACGACCGCCATAGGATCATCGGCAGCAACGCCGCCACAGCCCGCTAGCAGAGCAAGGCTCAGCACCACCACCCAACAGCTCAGAAATCCCTTCTTGAATATCACAGTCACAAATTATACCCGTGAATCCACCCGTCACAACCCTTCAAAACACCTCCATCCCACTCCACATCCCACTCCACAGCCCCCTCACCCCACCGCAACCCTAGCCGCCGCAAACGTACCGCGAACTTCCAGTTCGCACCGCCGCGAAGCGGCGACCACCTCTCACTCCACACACCCCCTCACCTCACCGCAACCCCAG
>JAFGFB010000321.1 GCA_016931315.1 Anaerolineae bacterium | reverse complement strand
GTTAGGTTTTGGCGTGCTGCACCATACAGACCTGGAGGTGCTGGGCGCCGAACTTCGGCGCGTGCTCAAGCCTGGAGGCAAGGCGCTGTTCCGTGAACCACTGGGCGCAAATCCAGTGCTGGAATTCGCCCGCCGGCATCTTCCCTACCGTGGCAAATACCACTCGCAGCATGAACGCCCGTTGACATATGCCGACATTACTCTGCTTGGGGGATTTTTCCGCACCACGGAGGTTCGCGAATTTTATCTCCTTTCCAGCCTGTCGCGCTTGCTCGGCGGCGAGGGCGGAGCGTTCTTTCGCTTACTTTGGGCTATTGATGGCTTGTTGCTGCGTTACTTGCCCTTGCTCCGGCGCTTCTGCCGCTATGTCGTGGTGGAATATGCCCTGTAGGGCGTGAGGTGGGGCTATGGTGCGTTGGATTCTTATCGGCATCTTTATTCTATCCGCCTTGTTGATTTTCTGGACCTATATTGGCTACCCGTTTTTCATTGCTTTGCTGGCGCGTTACCGCCCGCGCCCTCATAACCGCGCGCCACTGGAATTGCCGGTTACCTTTATTATTCCCGCGTACAACGAAGAAGCGGTTATTGATGAGAAGCTGGAGAACCTGCTGGCTCTGGATTACCCGACTGCATTGCGCGAGATTATCGTCATTGCCGATGGCTCGACCGACCGAACTGTGGAGCTGGTCGCGGCTTATGTGGAGAAGGGGGTGCAGATTCTGCACCGGCCGGAGCGACAGGGCAAAATTGCGGCAATGAATCGCGCTGTGCCCTATGCGCACGGCGACATTCTTGTGTTTTCTGATGCAAATGCGATGATGGAACCGGATAGCCTGCGGCAGCTGCTGCCTAACTTCGCCGATCCCCAAGTGGCATGTGTGAGCGGTGAGAAGCGCATTCGCCCCGCCGCGGGGGTCCAGGCGGAGGGCGAGTCGGCGTATTGGCGCTATGAAGCTTTTATGAAGCGGGCGGATTCTCTGGTGAGCACCGCGATCGGCGCAGTGGGTGAGTTTTTTGCCATTCGTCGTGAGCTGTACCGTCCTCTGGAAACGGATAATCTGATCGAAGATTTCGTTTTGGCAATGCGGCTGGTCATGGATGGCTGGCGTGTCGTCTACGAGCCGGGAGCGGTGACCTGGGAAGAGGCTTCGCCCTCATTGCAAGGAGAGTGGCGGCGTCGGGCGCGAATGGCGGCGGGCGGCTTTCAGGCGATTGGGCGCTTGCGCGGTTTGCTTTCCCTGCGCTATGGTTTGATTGCATTCCAATATGTCTCGCACAAAGTTCTGCGTTGGCTTGCCCCTTTCTTTATGCTGGCAGCATTGTGCGCTAGCGCCGCGCTTCTGGCTGACCTGGTGTTCCGTGTGGCATTCTGGGGGCAGGTGACGTTCTATGTGTTGGCGGTGCTGGGTTGGCTCTTTGAAATTTGGGGGTGGAAGTTCAAACCGGTGCGCATGATCTTCTACTTTTGCTTTGCGAATGCCACGATGTTGGGTGGTTTTGTACGCTATGTCACCAAGACGCAATCTGTGCTGTGGACTAAGGCGCGGTAAAGGGGGGCCCTGCCACCACCTGGTCATTGTGGGTGCTATCTTCTTCCTGGGATTGGCGCTCTATATCCTGACCCTTGCGCCCGACCTTTCTTGGGCGCATTGGGGCGCCGATGGCGGGGACTTGGCAGTGGCTGCTGTTACTGGTAGGCTTCCTCACCCGCCGGGGGCTCCTCTCTATGTGTTGCTGACCCGTGCCTGGTTGCGCTTGCCGTGGGGAGGTTCTCCTGCCTGGCGGTTGAATCTCTTCTCTGCTGTCATGGCGGCGCTCACCGCGGCGTTGTTCGCGGCGCTTCTCCTTCGCCGCGGTGATGATCTGGCAGTAGCCCTCATGGCCTCTTTATCTTTAGTGGTCGCCCCATTGTTTTGGTCGCAGGCGCTCATCACTGAGGTTTATTCCACCGCAGCACTCTTTGCCATGCTAACACTGACACTGGCATGGGATTCGCTGAAGACTCTGCGTCGCGCCTTCCTGGGAGGGTTGGTCTGGGGGTTGGGGCTGTCCGTGCATCCCGTTCTTCTCTTTCTAGCGCCCTTGTGGCTTAGTGTTCCGCGGCGCAGTTTTCCGGCGTTGGCTGGTGGTGTGTTGGTGGGCTTGTTGCCTTATGCCCTCTTACCGGTTATGGGCGACGGGTTACAACCTTGGGGCGACTTACACTCGCTGGCGGGCTGGTGGGAATTTGTGACGGCGCGCTTGTATTGGGGGTACGCTTTTGCTCTGCCCTGGGCGCACGTACCGCAGCGGTTATTGGCATGGGCAGTGTTGTTGGTACGGCAATTTACGCCTGCAGGCATGTTGTTTGCACTGCTTGGGCTTAGGGCATCGTGGCAGAACCAAAAATCGCTCCTGTGCGCTACAGGAGCGGCTTTTGGCATGGCAAGCCTCTACGCTATCGGGTATAATACCACGGATTCGCTGGTGTATCTTGTGCCATATCTGACGTTGCCTGCGCTGTGGCTGGCGGATGGGTTGAAGTATCTGTTAGCGCAGCCTGCATGGCGGCGCTTGCGTTGGTGGGGACTGTTATTGCCGCTAGTAGTGGTTGTCTGGCAGTGGAATGCGCTTGACTTGAGCCGGGATGCCACTGTCGGTATGTGGTTGGAGGCTGCTCTGGAGCAGGCGCCGGCGAATGCGGTTCTGGTAACGGCATCCGATGGACAGACTTTTGCTCTGTGGTATGCCCAGGAGGTCCTGGGCTTGCGCCTGGATATCACGGTGGTAGACCGTGATTTGTGGGCGCGTTCCAGCTATCGCGAGTTTTTGGGGGCTTCGGTGGATGAACCGGTGGGCCTGGAGACGTTTTTTGCGGGGCGCAGATTGATCGCAATCCCTTTACCAAGGTGAATTCACCAAACATTGGAGGCTTCCTGGTGGAACGAAAAGAAAATTGGTATACGGCGTTACTTTCATCCCGCAATCTAAGGCGCGGGGCGTGGGTATTGCTGCTGCTAGGCGTCTTGCTGGTGGGCTTGGGGGCCGGAAAGCTGCTTCGTTCTGCGCTATCGTTGCAGGCACACCTGACCGAGGCGCAGATATTGCTGGAGGGGTCTCCAATGGAGACGCTCAAGGCGCACCCCGAGCAGGTGGGAAACCTCCTTAAGGAAATTCGCGCGGATATTGTGGCTTTACGCCCCGTGCGCGGGCTGACGCGGTTGGGTTCGGCGTTGGGGTGGTTGCCAAAGGTGGGCCCGCTACTGGCACAGGCGACGCCGCTCCTGGATTTGGCAGATGCGCTGACCGAGGCTGGGGTATTGGGATGGGACTTCGGCGAACCCGCGTTACAAGCCTGGCAGAGTGGCACTTTGACGCCGGAACTGGTGACCAAAATGCTGGCTGAGGGGCGTGCGACGTTGCCGGCTGCGCAGGTCGCCGTTGCGCGTGCGCGGACAGCTTATGCACAGCTTTCGCCCGCGGAACTACCCTGGCGGTTACAGCAACCGCTCGAACTACTGGACTTAATATTACCGCTTTTGGATGATGGATTAAACCTGGCTATTGTGGCGCCCGAGCTCCTGGGAGAGCCTTCTCCGCGCACTTATCTATTCCTGGCGTTGAACGATGATGAGCTGCGCCCCGGCGGGGGCTTTATCACTGCTGTGGGCGAGGTAGAGGTGCGGTCAGGGCAAATCGGCGGTGTGACCTTTGCCGATAGCTACACTGTGGATGATTTCTCGCAGCCTTATCCGCTTGCACCCGAGGCGCTGAAGCGCTTCATGGGCATTGAATTGCTGGTCTTCCGTGACAGTAACTGGTCGCCGGATTTCCCGGCGGCGGTTGCGCAGGGTTTGGAACTCTACCGCCCTTCGCGTGAGGTTACCTTTGATGGCGTGATTGCTGTGGACCAGGTTGCTGTGCAGCGTTTGGTGGGCGCCTTGGGTTCGGTGGAGGTCGGTGGAGAGACGGTGACCGAGGCTTCGTTGCTAACTTACATCCATGAATCGTGGTCGCCGCCAGAGGGGAAATTCACCACTGAGTGGCGCTTGAGCCGCAAGGATTTTATGGGAGATTTGGTGCAGGCGATGCGGCAGCGTGTGGAGGGGTCGCTGGGCGATATTGACCTGGCGCTCGCCGGAAAGACTGTGTTGCAGCTGCTGGACGAGCACCACATTCAAATTGCCTTGTTGACCAATCCTGAAGCGGCGGCTGTGCTCGCGGCGCGAGGGTGGGATGGTGCGGTTCAGGTTCCACAGGGCGATTTCCTGCTGGTGAGCGAAGCCAATGTGGGCTATAACAAAGCCAGCCCCAAGATCGCGCGCGCCATGGCATATGAGGTGGACCTGACTCAGACGCCACCTAGTGCCACCCTGACCTTGACTTACACCAACACCAGTCAGGTACAGATAGCCTGCACCCCTGAGACGCGTTGGGATTCTGTGTATGTGGAGATGATGGAGCGCTGCTATTGGGCCTATGTGCGCGTCTATGCGCCTTTAGGTAGCCAACTGCTCTCGGCGTCACGTCACCCTATTCCTGCTGAGGCGATGTGGAGTGGGGTGACATGGCCTGG
>JAFGFB010000320.1 GCA_016931315.1 Anaerolineae bacterium | reverse complement strand
TACAAATTCACCGCGCCGGTGGGGAGCTATCCTGAAGGCGCCGGCTGGGTAGGCGCGCTGGACCTGGCGGGCAACGTGTGGGAATGGGTGGCGGATTGGTATGGCAGCTATCCTTCCGGAAGGCAGGTCAATCCGACGGGGCCGCAGAGTAGCGACGCTCGTGTAGTGCGTGGGGGCTCGTGGCACGGCAATGGGAACGACTCGCGCAGCGCGTACCGCAGCGGGGGCACGCCCTCCTATACGAACGACCGCGGGGGGTTTCGGTGTGGGGTGTCCGTTGCGCCAGGGGAATAAATCAATGTCCCCTGTCCTCTGGTCCATTGTGGGGGGAGTCCAGAGGGGGGTACCCCCCCTCTGGCAGCTCGCTGGCATTTTGCATAGCTGAGGTGGGCACAGTGAAAACCGGAACGAGTGTATACCTGACCGGGGACGGGGACCGAGGACCGGCAGGGTAGGCAAGGTTCACTTGTGGCGCGGGTGCGGGCAGGAGAGCGGCCCGAGATTGAGACGCGAAGCGGGTGAATGATAAAGACTTTTAAACAGCTTTACCCACAGATCATCTCGCCTTTGATAGCCTGTACACGGCGTTCCGGCGCGCGCGGCGCGGCGGCAAGCGCGGCAAAGCCGAGGTCGCAGCCTTCGAATATCACCTGGAGGAGGAACTCTGGCAATTGCACGAGGAACTCACGGCGCAGACCTATACTCCCGGCGCCTACCGGAATTTCTATATCGTGGAGCGCAAGAAGCGCAAGATCTCGGCGGCCCCCTTCCGCGACCGCGTCGTGCATCACGCGCTCTGCGCCGTCATTCAGCCCATTTTCGAGGCGCGGATGATCCACGACAGCTATGCCTGCCGGGTGGGCAGAGGCACGCATCGCGCCGCCGACCGCGCGCAGGATTTTGCCCGTGCGAACCGCTACGTGCTCAAGTGCGATGTGCAGCAATTCTTCCCCAGCATTGATCATGCTATCCTAAAAGGCTTGTTGGCGCATCCTATCGCCGATGGTTTTGTCCTGGCCGTACATTATAGTTGAAATAGAATCGAGGTGACCTTATGGTCTTAGCTGCTCAGACCGTGCTGCAAAACCGCTATCGCATCGTGACCCTTCTGGGACAGGGTGGGATGGGCGCCGTCTACCGCGCCTGGGACCTGCGTCTCGAGGGGCCGGTAGCCGTGAAAGAATTCGTTCCCCAACCGGGTTTGGACGCTGTGACGTTGGGACAACTGCGCGCGCAGTTCAAGCAAGAAGCCGTTATTCTGAGCCGTTTGAGTCACCCTAACCTGGTACGCGTACGCGACTTTTTCGAGGAGCAGGGCAACGCCTACCTGGTGATGGACCTTGTCGAGGGCGAAAGTCTGGAAGCCCGTATTTTGCGCCAAAAGAATATTCCGGAGGAAGAAGCGGTCGTCTGGATGCGACAATTGCTAGAAGCGCTCGTTTACTGTCATAGCCGGGGTGTAGTGCACCGCGATATCAAACCCCAGAATGTAATCATTGACCAGCAAGGGTGCGCAATTCTGGTGGATTTTGGTCTGGTGAAGCTTTGGAATCCTCACGATCCTCAGACCCGCACGGTTTTGCGGGGCATGGGTACGCCGGAGTATGCGCCGCCAGAGCAATATGGTAAACAGGGCCAGACTACTGATCCGCGCAGTGATCTCTATAGCCTGGGTGCGACCTTCTACCATGCCCTTGCTGGGCAGGCGCCCCCCACCGCCAGCGACCGGATGGCTGACCCGCATCTGTTTCATCCGGTACGCGGGTTGAATCCCCGCGTGAGCACCACATTTGACACGGTGATCTTGCGTGCAATGGAACCTGCCCGCGAGGCGCGCTATGCCTCAGCTGCGGAGATGCACGATGCCCTGATAGGGCAATGGCACGCTGAAGGACGACCGATGTTGAAGACTGATAGGCGTGGGACTCGTCAGATGGCACAAGTCTCGCCGCCCGAAGAGCGCGCGTTTTTGAAGCAAAACGGGCTTCCGCTTTGGGTCTGGATGCTGTTGGGTGTCGCGGGACTCGCGAGCCTCATTTGGGGGGTGAGCACGCTGGCAGGGCGCACCACGCCCAGGCCAGAGATCATGGAGAAGACAGTGGTGGTGACGCAGGAAATGATGCAGGTCGTGACAGCTACATCGTCGCCGACCGCTAATGCCACCCCGACTGAGACATCAACGCCGCTTCCCATAGCAACCGCTACCCCCACTGAAACACCCCCTCCTTCACCGACACCCAGCGCTACGCTGACTCAAACGCCAACGCCTTTGCCGCCGCTCTCCGTGGGTAGCACCAGGACACGCGCTGCGGATAGAATGGTGATGGTCTACGTGCCGGCGGGGGAATTCCAGATGGGGAGCGAAGAAGGAGATGATGAGAAACCAGTGCATGCGGTTGCGCTGGGTGCATATTGGCTCGACCGGACGGAAGTCAGTGTGGCGCAGTTTCAGAAATTCGTCAGTGCCACTGGGTATGTGACTGAGGCAGAAAAACAAGGCTGGAGTGTTGCTAGAATTGGCTCAAGTTGGGGGGAGGTCAGGGGAGCCGATTGGCTGCATCCGGCGGGTCCCGGAAGTCTGGCTGATGTTGCCCATCCGGTAGTGAATGTCTCATGGGAAGATGCCGTAGCATATTGCAGATGGGCTGGAGGCCGGCTTCCAACAGAAGCAGAGTGGGAGTATGCGGCGCGTGGTCTAAATGGCTTGAGGTTTCCTTGGGGAGATACCTTCGATGGGACACGGTTGAATTTCTGTGATATAAATTGCCCGTATGATTCGGGGGACAGATCGGTGAGTGATGGTTACGAGTCAACTGCACCAGTAGGAAGTAACCGCAGAGGCGCGAGTTGGGTAGGGGCACTGGATTTAGCGGGGAATGTATGGGAATGGGTGGTAGACTTGTATGGGCCATATCCTTCAGAACGACAGGTGAATCCCTCTGGCCCTCAAAGCGGGGAGGGTCGCGTGTTACGGGGGGGATCCTGGGGCAATTCTGGAGGGGAAGCGCGCACCGCTAATCGTAACTGGGTTCCATTCTCTGCCTCCTACGATGGCGCCGGGCTTCGATGCATGGTCGTTGCATCGCCATAGGAGTATAGCCCCAAACGGTGCAGTAGGAGGGCTGCTCTAGCCATGCACAGAAGCTGTGGTGCGATCGGTCTCCAGATCGAGTCATACATGGGAAGGTTTGCGAGCACCAACGGCAGGAGTCTATTGCATCCGCACCTGCGTGATCATTTGTACAATTCGTGGCATCACTGGGAGGGTGTAGTCGAAGATCGGCCCGAGCTGCCAGCGGGACGCCCTGTTGCAGCTAGGGTAGGGACAGCGCTCTTTTCCCCCTTGAGGAGATAGCCTATGCAGCACATTCGCATTCGCACGGAGCAGGTGCGCGGGGCAGCGCAGCGTTTCGACTATGCCAGTACGCAGCTCACCGAAACCGCCGCTACCTTGCGTCGTGCGATTCACTCTCTGGATACGGGCGCCTGGGACAGTCATAGCCGCTGGCGCATCGAATCCGAATTGGGGCGGGTATCTCCGCGATGTCAGGAGCTGGCGGAAGAACTGAACCGCCTCGGGTGTTTGTTGAAGAAAGTTGCGGATAGTTTTGAGCAACAAGATGCTCAGGCATCGACTGCAGTTTTCAACCTGCCGTGGGATTTGGATCTAGCGACGCCTCTGATGCTCGGCGTGGCTTTAGGCGGCGCCGGAAAGGATGCGTTTGTTCCAGCTACAGATGTCACCGGAGGGAATCTCAAAAATGCCTCTAAAGCAGCTGAAATTTACCAGTTGCTCGACGATGTACAAGACATTCGCGGCAGTTTTGAGGCGGTCGGCGTTGTGACATTCGGAGGGACATACCTGGGGCAGGTCGTTATCAAAGGTGGACATGCTCTTAAAACTGATCTAGGGCTTAGCCCCTATCTGACCCACATCAAGGCTGCCAATCTGCCCAAACACATGGCGAAGACGGCCTTCAAAGATGGCTTCAGCAAAGGCAATATCCTCCTGGAAGGGGTCAGTGAACTGGGCGAGAACTGGGAGGAATACAAAGGCGGTACCAGCAGAATTGCTACCGGCATAATTGTGGATACGGCACTAGGTGTGGGTTGTTCCGCGGCTGGCGCTTGGGCTGGCGCCGCCGCTGGCGCAGCGCTTGGTAGCGCTTTAGGACCGGTGGGCACTGTGATAGGTGGGAAAATCGGCGGCGTACTGGGCACCAGGGCGGGTTCTTGGGCCGCTGAGAAACTGGAGAATGTCAAGGTAGACGATCAAGAGCTAGACCAATGGTTGGTGGATGGGTTCATCAATGGTGTCAAAGCGGGTACGCAGCACCTGGACCGCGCGTTGGACGATCTTGCGGGTGAAGTGAGCCGCTTGTTTTGATTTTGGAATGGCGTGAAGGGAGAGATGACATGCCCGGCACAGATTTTCTGCTCAGTGTTGAAGAATTGGCTCTGGCGTTCAGCGCTTTGGGACAGCCCCAGATGGCGCATGACATCATGGTGGCACAATTAGGGACCATGTCCGCCGAGGAAGCCCATGTGCGCTTGAAGACTGCGGGACACTCGCTGTTGGCGCGGGGGTGGTTGACTATAGCTGCCGACGCTGGTTTGCATCTGGCTTCGGAGCTAGAGCGCGTGGTAGCTGCACTCGTGCATCCAGAATTCTCGCTGCGTTATCATCGTTCTCAGCCTGGGGGTGAGTGGTCGGCGGCTTTCCATTTCCTCAACGGTGCGATTATCGCTCATCGCGTCGAACAGGGCGTGCTACACCATTTGGTAGAAGCAAAGGACCCGACCGTGGTCATTCAGCACGGCGTGGAATTCTTTGAGCTGGCGCAGGCCCCGGTTTTCGTGGCGCCGACGAACCGTCTGTCCGGCGACATTCTGACAGCGCTAAAGGACATGAATGCTGCTGCTCTGGAGCAGCAGTTGCAGGCGCAGCCTTCCCTCTCAAATGTGGCGCGGCAGTGGTTGAGCGAGGATTTGCTAAACAGCCGCTTTCGTGGTAGCGCTCTGCGGGTCGCGTATGCAGCCGACCATACGCCCACTTCCGAAATGGGACTGCTGCTTCTGGGTGGGCCGCAACGTGTTTGGTTATTCCGCCTCGATGGTTCAGACTCCGATGCTACGGTGGATGTAGTGCCCGGAACTGCGCCGCAGTTCGCAAAGGAGATACAAGCGCTTGTGGACTGAATTCCACGGTGGTCCAGATTCTCCTGGCAGCGGTTGGCGTGCTGCTGGAAATATTCCACCCCGGGTGTTTCGCAACCCGTCACTGCGCATCCGCATCTGACTACCGGCGCGACTCCGCCGGATTCCGGTCAAGAGGTTAGCAATGATGCGTTTGGTTTTCAAATACTGGGATAAGGACAGCCCCAGGCCCAGATTGGCGCATACGCTTGCCATCGCCTATATGGGGCTGCTCGCCGCTGAGAACAGAGGACAGTTTGAACGGCAGCAAGATCCTCCGCGGCGACTAGGCAGATGGTTTGGTCTATCACCGAAGGATGCAGTCAGTCAGGACTGCGTCGTATACGTTACCTGCAGCGGAGAGATTAAGGCAAACTTGGGTATTCCAGCCAAATCGAAGCGGTAGAGTGCCATGCTCATCCAACGCTAGATCCGTAAGAGGGTCGCACAGGATGAGCTAAGCAGAGGTCACCCCCACAGAGTAAGGTTGAGTGGAAAAACCGCCAGCGTCAGACAACTGAAAGGCAGCAAATTCGCTGAATAGACCGTGATCCTGAAACACCGCCTTTGGATTGGTTTCTTGATGGTGAGTAAGAAAGTCACTCATGCGCATCGAAGCTTCGCAGTGAGGATGGAGGCCTGACATGAGATGCACCTATTGTGGTACTGAGAACCGTGTTGGAGCACGAAATTGCAGGCAATGCGGCAAACCTTTAGCTGCGCCGGCAACACCTTCGGGGCCGGCATCACAGCAGGCCACGCCACCGAACGCCACACCCCAGTTCTGTGCCAACTGCGGTGCACCCTTACGGCCTGGCACGCGTTTCTGCACCCGTTGCGGGATGGCAATTGGCGCCCTGGCCATGAGGCAGACGCCTTCGCCTCCAGCGACGTACCCAGGGCCCGCCATGCGAGCTAACGCGCCTTCGGGGATACCGGCAGCCCAGCCCCGGTATGTCCAGCCACCAGCACCGCATCACCACACCGGAGATTCTTCCAGCCCGAATAGCGTGATGGCGGACGAGATGGTACTGCCGTCGAAGGGCAAGACAAGAATCCCAAAATGGCTTTTGCTGATCGGCATTATCGCTTTGACGCTTTGCCTTATCCTTGGAATCTTGTCCATTGCATTTCAGCCCTGGAAAGGTCTGCTTCAACCCACGCCTACCGCCACGCCAACACCGACGCCGACAATGACGCCCACAGGCACACCTTCTCCCTCACCTACGGTTGTACCCACCACGGAAGCAGAATCGGCCGAGATACCGCATATACTGGTTGCTTTTGACAACCCGCCAGCAAGCATCACGATAAGCAACCCCCACACTTTGACGGTGGTGATCACCAATTCAACAGGCATGACCCTGACTGAAGTGAGCTGCCAGTTGACAGGACATTGGCACCCCTATGCGCGCGTTAGGGAGTATATGGTAGAGTTAGGTACTATTGAAAAGGATGAGGTCGCACGATGCACGTTCGAAATCCATGGAAGATCCGTAGGGGACGTGTTTTTCGAGGTCTATGTCACCACGGTCGAATACCGTGACATAGATCCCACAGAGAGGTTGTCCATCAGAGTAGACCAAAACAGAAATTGATCGTCAATAACCGGGACCAGGGAGAAACGTACCATTGACTGACAATGTCAAGCCCTGAACCTGGAGAAATCAACTGACCTGCTAGAAACGGCCAGGGACAGAGGGATAAAGCATCAGCATAGCGAGATAGACCCGCAATCAAACCAGGCAAATGGGGGAGAATGGGGCAATAGTCCAGCTAACGCGATACCCGATGGGAAAACCCAAAAAAGGCATCCCTATTCTTAGTCTGCCGCAGTTACCCCAAACGGCAAGTGTGACGCAGGAGGGCTTCTGCATATAGACGTTGTCAAGTCGCACCGGAAGAACACCCTGACACATTGCCTATCTTGCCATGCATAGTAAAATCGTGAATCATTGAGATTTAGAATCAGTTAGGAGATTCGCATGCAATACCGCACTTTTGGACGACTCGAATGGCAACCTTCAGCGCTGGGCTTTGGCGCGATGCGCCTCCCCATTCTGAACGACGATTCGGCGCAGATCGATGAGACGCTAGCAACGGCCATGATCCGCTACGCCATTGATCGTGGTGTCAATTACGTGGATACGGCGTGGCCGTACCACAAGGGAATGAGCGAGCCCTTCCTGGCGAAAGCCCTGGCG
>JAFGFB010000029.1 GCA_016931315.1 Anaerolineae bacterium | reverse complement strand
TTTCGCTTCGACGGCGATGTGCAGGGGCGCGCCATCGTACACCCCGGCGGAGCGCGCGTTGACATTGGCCCCACTCTGAATGAGCAACGCGACGGTTTCGAGCGCGGCATCGCGACAGGCGTAATGCAAGGGCGTTGCGCCTTTACGCGTAGCGGCATTCACATCCGCGCCGTGCGCCACCAGCAAGGCGACGATCTGCCCTACCGCTGCCATTGCATGGGCGGAATTCGCCGCAGCGCCAAATAGATAGGGATACGCCGCGCTGGCCAGCACCTTGTGGAGCGGTGTTTCACCGGAGTTACACACGCAATTGACCTGCGCGCCGTTTTCGAGCAGCAGTGCGATAATCTGCGGGTCTCGTTGCTGGAACAAGGGCGTCTCGCCAAAATCATTCTGAGCGTTGACCTCAGCCCCCTGCTCGACCAGCAACTGCGCCGCCTCGCGGCTCTTGGTGGCATGAAGTGGGACGTTCAAACGGCGGTCTGGCGCGTTCACGTCTGCGCCGCGCGCCAGAAGGTAGGTAACGATAGCCGGATGATTGTATTCCACCGCGACATGCAACGGCGTGAGTTCGTTCACACCGCCGCGCAGGTTCACATCTACACCAGATTCCACCAATCTGCGCACCATCTCCAGATGGCCCCCCCGGCACGCCAGATGGATGTGCCGCCCCTCGTAATGCAACCCTCGCCCGATACTCAAATCGGTGTACGGCAGCAGAACAGCGAAGACTTCCGGCAGGTTGCGCTGGATGGCGATTTCCAGGGCCGTCTGATCCTCGTTACGCTATTCGTCGGTTTGCAGATAATTGGGGTCGGCGCCTCGCGTCAGCAAAAACTGGCAGAGTGCCGGTTGATTACCCTGCACGGCAAACGTCAACGCCGTCTCGCGGTTGCGCTGCTCCGGCTCGCCGTAAACAAAATTGACATCCACGCCGGATTCGAGAAACGCTTGCACCAGTTCCAGGCTGCCGGTGCGGATAGCCGCTTCCAGTGGGTAATCCGCCAGATAGCGCTGGTTGATGTCCACCCCTTCCTGCAACAGCGCACGCACCTGCGCCACATCATTGCCGGTAATCGCTTTGATCAAAACACGCATTGGCTATTCCTCCTCAGAGTTTGGCGCGTCCCACTGCAACGTGGGATTGAACGCGCGGAGCAGGTAGAAATAGTGCCCGGCTTGCACCGCCAGGCATAAGCCCCGCTTCAAATTGAGATCGTGGCCCTCGCCACAGCCTCCAACAGCAACAGGCCCAAGAGATTAACCTGTGCCGTCACAGCCTCAGGCGCAACGCCCATAACCAGGTACAAAAACAAGGTCATTCCCGCAACATAAACCAGGATCAGCAGGGACTTTAACACGCCGGGCGCCCCACTCAACCGCGGAGTCACAGCCCAACGGCTTTGCGGAGCCTGCGTCAAGAGCAAAATGACCAGTGTCAGAGAGAACGTCGCTTGCAGCACATAGGCTACCTGTGCCAACAACTCCGCCCAGCCAGCTGAAGCGCCCCGCATCCAAAATGGCGCTATATAAACCATAGAAATCCAGGCGCTGCCAAGGAAGACCATGAAGGCTCGGAACTCCTGCCAATCCGCAGGGGCTTGTGCCAGATTCGCCAGCAAGACCACCGCGCCATAGAGTGTGGTGGCAAACAAAATCCCGCCGCCGAGCGCCACAAACGGCGCTGCCACAAAGTCCGCCCCAAAATAATAGTGATGGAAAATGAACGTAGCGAAAAGCAGCAGTGTGCTCTCCAGATTCACCAGCGGAGCCAACCAGGTTTTAAGGGAAGTGCGGTCGAAGCGCATCCGTCACCTTACCGTCCTGCCAACACGCGACCACACCTCAGCCCAAGCATCGAATGCAGGCTATACGAAACGGCGCCCATGCTATCTGCCTTGATACAGATTCTGCAAGGTGAGATATAACTGCTCGGGCGTACTGCCGAATTGCACCACGGTCCGTTGCGCAATACGCAGTTGTTCGCCGTCACGGAAGGTCACGACGATATCATACAGATCCAGATTGATACGCGGCAGTAAATAAGCAAAACGCCGTCGGGCGGTGTGAATTGTTTCCAACTCTATCCGCACGATATTCCGTGCCCGGCGCTCGCACCACCCGCCATCCTTGCGCTGATAACGAATCTCCAACGGCGAAAGTTCCAGGGCGACGAGATCTTGCGGCGACATCAACCAGCGATCCAGGGCGTTGAGCAGCGCCCCATGGTCGCGAAGTGTAAATTGTTGCAGAGTGGATACGGTTTTCCACCGCAACGCCGGAGCACGTTCTAGCAGCAAGGCAAACAGGCGTGGCAAGTTCTGCGCCGTGCGCGGAATCCGCAGCTTCCGCGGACCCGCGCGCAAGACCATGTTAGGCGGCACAGCAAAGACCATCGGGCGGATGCTTTCGATCTCATCGTAGCGCATCGCACGCTCGCGCGCCCACACGCGGCGCACGGATACACCCTCAAGAGTTAGCAACACCAGTCCCGTAGTATGCCTGAAGAAAACCAACAATCCGATGCCAAGCGCCGCGAATATGCCCGGCACAAACAGCAGCTCCAGCAGGTCCCGGTTATCCACTTGTCCCAAGATGAAGAGAAACAACCCAATCGCCAGCATCCCAAACGCGCCAAAAAGCACCCCCCAACGATTCAGAGGCTGTATCACAAAGGTTTCGCCCTCTTGTTGCGCCGCTTTCTCCAACGCACGCCCGCGATGCTCCCACCAACGTAACAGGCCCCAGGTCAATAAGAAGGGCAGCACAAACAGAGTGAGGATCACAAAAATCGAAGCCCAATCCGGTAACACGAGGTTGGCGCCCCCCGAGCGCGGACGTGCGTCATCTGCAAAGCCCCCACTAAAAAGCGTAAAGCCCGACCACGACGCCAGGCCTAACGCGAACAAGCCACAAAGCGCCAGTAGCCACCGAAGCGCAGCAGATTCACCACGGGTCACTTTTGGAACAATGGCACCATAGAGCAAATAGCCGCCAGCGCCCAGGCCAAGCAAGGTCGCGCTCACCAGCATACGCGTCGAATTTGAGAGAAGGAAATACAACAATCCAAGCGCTGCCACCCCATAGAGGATGACAAAGATAACAGCGAGGACATTCCGCTGCCGGACCGTTAACCTGGATAACAGAGGTTTCCGCTGTGGTTCAGGTGGAACAGGTTGCAGTTTGGGCCTATCTAGCGCCTCCACCAGGGCGAGGCTGGGCTTCTCACCAGACAGTGTGCGTTGGATAACCGTGGCGCACAATGGGCGGTTATACCACAGGCGCTCGTAGAACTCAAACGTGCCCGCCAGCTGGCACAGCGCGACAATTTTACCTGAGGTGAAATACTCATCATTGAGCTCCGTGGTGGGTGCAGTCAGGAAATCCAACATCGCCTTCTCGCCGCCGGTGCTGAGGTGATCCGAAAAGAGCTGCATCAACCCGGCTTTATCATCCCAAGTCGGCAGTTGCCAGTAAGCTTCGAGCAAATCCGGCAGCAGCTCCGGATGAACCAAATCCCGTGCCGCCTCAATCTCCTCAGCCTCTCCACGTTTGACAATGTTCAGTAAAGCCTGTACTTGTGGGTGCATAAGACTCCTCAGAATTTGTATGCTGGGTTACGGCTCAAAGGGACGATTTTCACCCAACGCGGCGAACAACGCCGGCAGCACTGCCTCCAATGCGCCGATCAAGCGGCACTTAGCACTGTCATCGTGGACAAACCAACCCACTTCCCCCTCGCTGTTGACCAGCAGCTTATCGCCTGTCCAGGTCTCATAGAATGCCATGAAGCCATCGTAGTCGGGCATATCCTCGTCGCGCCATTCATCATAACTACCCAAATCGGGATACGGATCTGGAGGGCATAGCAGCCCCCCCGCATAGCCGTAGCCCTCGAAATTAATCCCACCTATCAACGCATAAACCTGGCGCAGCAGTGCTGGCGTCTCATAGGGCAGCTCGTGTATGGCCTGGAAGCTCAACGCGGGCGCCCACTTCTCGGTCATGGGGTAGCGTAGGAAAACCTGCGGCGCGGCGTACTCGGTAAGACAT
The DNA here is from genome assembly GCA_016931315.1 of Anaerolineae bacterium. Lineage (GTDB taxonomy): Bacteria > Chloroflexota > Anaerolineae > B4-G1 > SLSP01 > JAAZNO01. Next base: position 6,917 of record JAFGFB010000029.1, on the reverse strand, counting down.
ACCTCCAAGTGGCAAGTCTGAGCCTCTGCCAGGTCGCGTAGCCACACGGCGACCCAGGGCAACTCCGACTTCTCCGCCAAAGCCAGCAGCGCAGTGGGAAAATCGCGGAATTGCTCTCCCTGATAGAGAGTAAGCAGCTTTCGCCCAGTGAGGGACAGCTCATTCAAATCATCCACAGTCGTCAGAACATGGATTTTACCCCCGTAGGGCGTCTCTTCGAGAATCTCATAGCTCATAGTATGCACCTCTTCTTAAGTTTTGTGCCTATCTTACAGCAGCTTCGTTACAGAAGCGTGACGGATCACATAATTGCGGTGCACCAGGCACCACGATGGGGCGGGTTCCCAGATGCTATAGCCCTGGCATTACACCATAGCGACGGGATTTCGCAGGCAGCCGATGGTTTCAATCTCCACCTCGACCACGTCGCCCGGATAAAGGCGACTGACGCCCGCCGGCGTACCCGTGAGCACCACATCGCCGGGTTCGAGCGTCATCACCTGCGTGATATAGGCGATAATCTCCGCCGGAGTGAAAACCATCTCACTGGTACGTCCCGCCTGCCGCGTTGCCCCGTTGACGCGGCAGCTTATAGCAACGTCGACGAAGTCAGCGGCGGTCACACCCGTGACGACCCACGGTCCTAATGGGCAGAAAGTATCGAAGCCCTTGCCGCGCGTCCAAAGTTGGTCGCTACGCTGCAGATCCCGCGCGGTGACATCATTGGCGCAGGTAACGCCGAGCACGCAATCCCAGGCTCGCTCTGCGACAACAGCATGGCAACGCTGCCCAATAACGATAGCCAATTCCGCTTCGTGCTCCACCCGTTGTGAGAGCGCAGGATGAAGGATAGGCGCATTCGGCCCAATCACGCTGCTCGGCGGCTTGAGAAAAAGCAGCGGCTCTTTGGGCACCTCCGCATTGTGCTCAGCCGCATGAGCGGCGTAGTTACGCCCCACGCAAACAATCTTGGATGGCATGACCGGAGCCAGCAATGCCAACTCAGGCACTACCCCCAGGACCTCCGCACGCTGCCACGCTCCGTAAGGCGTGCCGGAAACGCGGTAAACGCTGTTCTCTTCCAAAAGCCCCCACACCGGGACACCCTCCGGGGCAACCCGGACCCAACGTTGTAGCTGTTGTGTCATATTTTGATCTCCAACTGGGAAAAATTGCGCTGTAACTGTTCAGATTTCATCACAAAGCACGAATGCCAGGTTGAAACGCGTGGGGGAAAATGTCTTTCGATGCCGCATAGCACGTAACATCAAAAACACTCCCAAAGACCTTTTCGTTTGTTTGCATGGCTCCGATTCAGGTCGCCCCAATAATCTACATTATACCCTGACCGGGTGTATTTCAACTTAGGGAAAACAGCAAGCCGATAATCATGTGAACGCCTTTTCCTAAATAGTCATTTGCAGTTAGGCATTATAATTACAAAACATATCCATTTTTCAGCTGGCGCTTTACCTGTTCCCAGGCTTGCTGTACAATAGAAGTGAAGCTCCCGCAAACGGAAGCTACTATCATCCTTTTAGTTGACGGAGGCGCGAAATGTTTACTCACAAGCGTTGGATGGTGCTACTATTGGTTCTGGCCAGCGTGTTGCTGACACAGTGCGCAAAACCCACGGCCCAGCCCGAGAAGGTTTTCCGCGTAGCCTTTGTCTATGTTGGCCCAGTAGGGGATCTAGGCTGGAGCCACGCACACGACCAGGGCCGACTGGCACTCGCCAGTCTGGAAGGTGTGGAAACGGCCTACAGCGAGATGGTCGCGGAAGGCCCGGACGCCGAGCGCATAATCCGCGATTATGCGCAGCAGGGATATGATATGATCTTTGCCACGTCGTTTGGCTACATGGACGCGGTGATGGCAGTAGCGCAAGAGTATCCAGACACGATTTTTGAGCACGCCACGGGCTACCAGACGGCGCCCAACGTCGCCATTTACGACGGGCGCGGCTATGAAGGTTGGTATCTGGCAGGCATGGTCGCCGGGCGAATGACTACAAAAAATGTGCTGGGCTATGTGGCCCCCTACCCAATCCCCGAAGTAGTGCGCAACCTCAATGCTTTCGCCCTTGGCGCACAATCCGTGAACCCCGAGGTGGAAGTCAATCCAGTATGGATTTTCAGCTGGTTTGATCCAGCCAAGGAGCGTGAGGCAGCACAGGCGTTATTGGACCTGGGCGCGGATGTGATTGCCCGCGAGAGCGATTCACCTGAACCGGATAAACTTGCCGAAGAGAATGGCATTTACGCCGTGGGCTATAACGCCGTTTCTACTGACGTCGCTCCCAATGCAGTGTTGACTGCGCCGGTCTGGGATTGGGGCGTCTATTACCGTCAAACGGTACAAGCCGCGCGCGATGGAACGTGGCAGACACATGCCTATTGGGGACACATGGCCGATGGGCTTTTCAGCCTGGCGGATTTTGGCCCGATGGTGCCACAGGCAGTGGCCGAAGAGGTGAATGCGGCCAAGGCACAAATCATCAGTGGGCAATTGCAACCCTTCACCGGTCCGCTCTATGATAACACCGGCACATTGCGTGTGCCAGCCGGTGAAGCCATGTCGGATGAGGCGCTGCTCGGATTTGACTGGTTGCTGCAGGGCGTCACCGGAGTAGTGCCGCAGTAAGTACAAAAAGCTCACTTGCATATACAGAAAGCGGCTCGACTTAAAGTCGAGCCGCTTTCTCGTGTCGGGGCGGATGGATTTGAACCTTCGACCTCTACGCCGACAGGTCAAATCCGTTCATCAGGTAACAGAAATGTACCACCTGGAATACTTGGAAACGAGGGCGTGACTACGCGAATTTCTGCTCACTTCAATCCACAAGTGTTACCTGATACATCACAGCCCAGGTTGTATAACAATGCCAAAACTAGCCATGAACCATTCATCTCAAATTCAAGGAATAACCAATGAGCCAAAAAACATCCGATTTGTCCAGCATTTGCTTTCGCGGCGACAGGCTACGTGACATGCGCCACAAACGGGGACTATCTGCAGATCGCGTGGCAAAGGCTGCAGACCTAACCACCCATCATATTTTCCGGCTAGAACGTGGAGAGCGGCCCCATGTGTGGGGAATTACTGTTGCGAAACTAGCCTTGGTCTTGGAGACCACAACCGATTTCCTTCTGGGACTCACCGATACGTCAACACCATACAAAACGAGAAGGAGATATCAAGATGAGCAAGAGAATCCACGCTGAAAGTCTGATTCAACAAGATTCCACTGATCACCGCTATTTCATGGTGACCCAGCAGGTTGTCTGGTACGAATGCAGCGACCCATTTCAGTTCACCCTCTGGAGTGTTGTCAAAATGGTCGCGGGAGATAGCGGCACTTGTAGAATCTCTACACCGAAATTAGCCGATCTTGCGATGATGAGTACTGGAAAGGTCAGTGAATGTCGAGCACAACTGATCACCAAGCGCCTTCTATCTGGGTATCAGGACGCTGAAACGGGCCTGTGGCACCTCAGCATCCCGGATCTCTGGGAACGTAACATCGCCTGGCGCCAAGCTACCGGTGATAGCCTCACAGAACGCGCCACTCTCAAGCGCCGGCAACGAGAAACGTCACGAGCGCAACGACGCGAGATGGCTACGGAGGCCACATCAAATGCAGACCCCCTTTCACCATATGAACCCCCTACCCTTTCACCACATGAAAGCCCCGTTTCACCAGGTGAAAGCCCCGTTTCACCACATGAAAGTCCCCCTTCACCAGGTGAAACAAAGAATATCCTATTTGCTGATCCAGTTAAGAAAAACCAGGAAGGAGATGCCACGGCTCCTGCGCCCGCGGAAGTCCCCATTCCAGCGCAACACCCCGCAGTAGTCGCACATACACGCCTTACCGGTGTACGGTTACGTCCGGCGATATGCGAACTCCTCGCCGCGAGTATACCCTCCGAGACCACAGCACTAGAAATCTGGGAAGCTGTGCTCGTTTGGTGGTTGGCGCAGGACTACAACCCTAGAAACCTCAGCAATCTGCTTGAGGTGTGGGAACAAGTCAGCAGCTATCCTGGTGAGACCGCTGAGGTTGCATTACTACAGTGGCGAGAAGCGCGCGAGCGCAACAACGGCCGCGGCACATTCTATGCGGGACCCTCTATAACTTCAGAGCCGGTTGTGCGTCCAGCGCAACCGCGGACAACCACAGCAGATGAGCGACTGTGGCAAGCAACGCTGGAAGATCTGGAGCTCCAGTTGACTGCACCCGTTTTTAACTCGTGGTTGCGAGGTAGCCATTGTATTGGACATCAGGACGATGGTACGCTACTGGTTCAGGTATGCAGCGAACTTGGGCTAGATTGGCTAAGGGGGCGCTTATATCCCATCATCAGCAAATCCCTCGAATGGACCGCGGGACGGCCTCTACAAGTCGCCTTTGTCGCAGCAGCATCAGCTTCTATCAACTCAATCCCGGAGGCGAGCATATGAAAGGCAGTGTTCAAATCGAATCGGTCGTAGGTATTGGCAGCACCGACCTTGGGCTGTTATCCCTGCATGGCAACAAACGCCGAACCGCTCAAATTGACGTATATCAGAACGGCAACGGCGAAACCTATCTGATCGGCGCGCAGGTGCGGGATTTCGCCCAACCTATCGAACGCCTGGATTTCTTGCGTGTACAAGATAGTCCTGAATTACGAGCGCTGACCTTCACTGCACTGGGAAAACTGCTAAGCCCGGATGCTCATACTATCGCTGTAAACTTCGGGTTACCCAACCTTGTCATGCTCGAAATCGCCCAGGCTCAGGAAGCCCGCCGCAACCTACGGAATTGGCTCTTAGGAACCCATCAATACCGACTTAATGACCAGGTCCATACCCTCACCATCAGCGCAGTAGACATCATGGCGCAACCCGCCGGCGCATATGCCGCTTTTGCCTACGACGACCAAGGGCGTCTCACACTTGCACCACAAGACCGCGAAGCCACGATCGCCATCTGCGACATCGGCTTCAATACCGTAGATGTACTCACACTGCGCGGAACGACAATCCTTAAGGCGATGACTGGCGGTAACACCGCTGGGATGCGGCGCGCCGCTGAGGTGCTAATGCAGAGCGTCCAGGAGCGCTATGGTATAGCGCTAAGCCGTCACCAGGCCGACCATCTGCTACGTCAGCCACGCCTGGAGACCAACGCTGGTTTCCAAGACCTCAGCCGAGAAGCCGAGCTGGCGCGTCAAGCTGCAGCAGGTGGAGTGATTGACTACATCACTGGGCTATGGGGCAGCGGACGCCAGATCTCTCGACTCCTGTTCACGGGAGGGGGCGCTGAGGCGCTGCGAAAGGAACTGCTTCAGCAATACCCCCACGGACAAGTGTTGCCGGAGCCAGTCCTGGCCAACGCCCTGGGACTGGCGCGCCATGCCCGGCGCCGCTTCAAAGAAGCGGCTGTCGTAGTGGGACTCGATCCCGGATTCGGCGCCATCAAAGCTGTGGCGCTCGGATAGTCGCACTTATCCGCACTCATCCGCACTTGTCCGCATTGAGGATGCCATGATCCACGAAATCCGCGTACGGTTATACGCAGGCTCAGATGACGACTTGATCGCCTGGCTGTCCACTCTGGAATCCGCGCCCTACGGCACCAGATCTCAAGCCATTCGTGACGCACTCCGGCGCGGTCTGACCACTCCACAGATCGTCAGCATGGATGCCGCATCCCCGATGGTCATGGAACGCCTTGCCGAGATACCGACTGCAAGCCAGATGCGCGCAATTGTGGAAGCAGTGCTCGCCGAGCATACATTCACCGTGGGCCATAATGTCCCCCCAACAGATGCAGATGAAACTTTCAGCGCCGGGCTAGATACTTTGTTCAGCCTCCAGGAGGAAGCATGAATTTCGAACCGCAATGGCTACTCTACGGCATTCTGTTCCTGCTAGCCCTGGTGCTAATTGCACGCTTCGGCAAACAGCTGCTACTTGTGGTGATCGTGCTTGGGGTGTTACTGCTGATCGTAGCATTGAGCGCACAGGCCACGGCTACACGCCAGGTCGCTACTGCCGCCACCGTGAGCGCCGCTGGTCAGACTGCAGGGAGCGTCACGGCCACCATGCTTGCCATCGTGCTCGTTCTGGTGCTGCTTGTTGCGGGCGGCGCAGTATTGTACTTGTGGCTGCGCTTGCGCCGGATAGAAGGGGTGACTATAGCGAGGCGGTGGACGCCGGGTCCCAACGCACATTGGGGCCGGACCGATGCACCAACATCAGCGCCTCTGGAGCAGAGCCTTAATACCCTGATGCAACTGGAACTGCTGCACATGCTGCGCGAGCTGCATGGACAACGTCAGGCGTCACCAGCGCTGACTGTCGAGGAGAGCTCTGATGCGGACATCTCCTGGCCGTGGTAAACCAGTAGGAGTATGGGTGGCTTGCGGAGCACTACTGCTCCTGGCAGTCGCTTGCGAGGATAGCGCCTACAGCACGGGCTATACCGCGCCGCCGGTGATCACCTCGTCAGCCCTGCAACCCACCATTGAACAGGCGCAGGTAGACCGTTACCTGTCGGCCATCGAGGCCGAGGAGACGCTACGACGCTACTACGCTGATCAGACCGCCACAGCGGAGGCGCGCAAAGCGGCGGAATGGCAGGCAACCATGACAGCCGACGTGCAGGCCTGGAACATGACGGTCACCGCCCAGGCGCGGGAGTGGGAAACTACCGCGACCGCTATCGCCTGGCAAACCACGGCCACCGCCGAGGCGCAGGCGCGGGCAATTGTCTGGGAGAACGCGACCGCTACAGCGCAAGCCATCCGCACGGAAAATGACACGCGCATGACGGCAGTTGCCTGGCAGGTGACCCAGACCGCTGTGGCCGCGGAACAGGCCGCTACCGACGCCTTGCGTGCTGAACAACTGGCGCGCGAGCAACTGGC
>JAFGFB010000319.1 GCA_016931315.1 Anaerolineae bacterium | reverse complement strand
TTTGTGATTTTCGTGGTGAGGGCGCAGCCCTCACCACGAAAATCACTCCTGCAGAAAGAAGGCGCAGAGAGTTGATCGCTGATGAGGTCGTTTACAAGATGGCGATCTTATTTTTCCCAACACTCTGTCGTATACCCGATGAGCCTTTTCTGGTGATTGGTCGTTTGTGCCCTCACATGCCGCGCACGCGTTTTCCCATTTGCGCTAACCGGCTTGCCATCATGTACTCTGGGACCTGGAATGCCTCACTGATTTGCTGCAGGTTGCTCAGCGGGCGCCGAATGTATTTGAGCGCCCACTCGGCGGGAATGAGCAGGGCTGCGGCAAAGTAGCGCGCCGCGTCATTGGTGTAGGGCAGGGATTCATTGTGCTCATCTTTGTAGCGGCAAAGCTCGCGGTAGAGCAGGCGCGCGACGGCAACGCGGTATTCGTAGCGATGTTCGCCGATACCAAATACCAGCGAGAGGTCCGTGATATCCACCGCTGTGGGAAGGAGCTCTTTGGGTGGATGTTGTAGAATGGTTTCGATAGGCACCGGTGGTTCGCTAAGGTCGTAGATTCCGAGAATTCTCAGCGCTAGAGCATCCAGGCGTTGTGTCGGTATAGGCGCAGGGGCAGCTTGCACTCAATCCTCCTCAAGCACGTTGTGGAATTCCTGGAACGGAATTGCGGTCAGGGTTTCGGTGGCGCCCATTCCCAGGGAGTGAATGAGCAGTGCGACTTTGGCCGCCTGAGTGGCATCGGGCACGTCGAAGACGTGCAGGAAGTCGTATTCTCCCAGCAAGACGTAGCTGGCGACGCGTTTGGCTTCAGGAAACTCTGTCGCCAAACGCTGGCCTAAATCCGCGTCTAGTTCGGCCAGGGATTTCACCTCGCCAGGGAAATGGAGTGACAGTTTGCATAGCATCACAAAAGTCGCCATTCTTTTCCTCCTTTTGGCAAGTCACTGTACTTGGAAATAGCTTAACACCACGCCACGCTACCGCCGCGGCGTTCACGTCCTTTCGAATTGCAATGCGAGTTGCTCGACAGAAATCTGCAGCACTGTAGGGCGCCCGTGCGGACAGGTGCGCGGCGATAGACATTGTTCCAATCCGTGAATGAGGGCTTCCATCTCCTCACGGCTGAGGGTCTGCCCTGCTTTGATTGCCGCGCGCTTGCAGATACGGCGCACCATTTGGGCTTCTAATCCCTCGCGGATGGGGGAGCGGTCCAGTTCGGCTGCTGCAATATCGGCAAGAAGGTCTTGGGGAGCAAGGTGCTTCAATGTTGCCGGCACGGAGCGTACCAGGAAGCTGTTGGGACCAAAGGGTTCGACCGTAAGCCCCAGTTCCGCCAACGCCGGTAGGTGTTCCTCGATGCGGGCAGCGTCTTCGGCTGAGAGTTGCACGCTCACAGGTTCTAGCAAGGGCTGTGCCGGGACGCCGCCTTCGGACCACGCGGTGAGCAACTGTTCGTAGAGCACCCGTTCGTGGGCTGCGTGTTGGTCAATCAGATATAGCCCGTCGGGACCTTCGGCGATGATGAAGGTGGTGGCTGCCTGACCGATGACGCGAAGCGGCGGCAGTTTGATTCCCGGTGCAATGCGTGAACTGCGTTCGCTCGAGGGTGTTTGTTGTGGACCGGGTGTGGGGGCTGTCTCCCCGCGCGGCGCGAGTTGTGGCGCGGGACGCAGGCTTGCCAGCTCAACCCACAGCGCGTTTTGGGTTGCCTGGCGCTCCGGCGCCGGTGTGGTGGCTTGAGGGGCTTCCAGGTTACTGCGGCTCGAGGAGTCGGGTTGCCATGCCGCGGCTATCGGGGCTTCGCTGACCACCGTTGCGCGTACGGCGCGTTGTACTGTACGGAAGACTGCGTCGGGGTCGCGGAAGCGGACTTCTGTTTTGGCCGGATGGACGTTGACATCCACCTCTTCGCCGGGCATTTCAAGCAGCAGGAAGGCAATGGGATAACGGTTCACGGGCAGCAGCGTGTGATATGCCTGGATAACGGCGTAGGTGATTCGCATGTCTTCGATCCAGCGGCCATTCACAAAGAGGGTGATGTAGCCTCGATTGGAGCGATGGGTTGTGACGTCTCCGGTGTAGCCACGCACGCGCAAGCCTTCGCCAGATGCCCATTTGGGCGCCAGCTCTAGCAAACTTGCGCCGAGTTCAAGCCCATAGACCTGTTGCAGGGCTTCACGCTGCACGCCATTGCCGCTGGTGCGCAGCATTTCTTGCCCATCGTGAACGACTGTAAATGCCACGTGGGGATAGGCGATGGCGTAGCGGGTGAGAAATCCATCAATGTGACGGCGTTCTGTTCGCGGACTCTGAAGGAATTTGCGCCGCGCCGGCACGTTGTAGAAGAGCTCTTCCACGCAGATTTCCGTACCTTTAGGCCAGCCCACAGGGCTTTGGGAAAGAATCTCTCCTCCAGCAATGCGCAACCGCGTTCCCGCGACTTCTGCAACGTGACGGGTATTGCAGCTCAACTGGCTGACTGAGGCAATGCTGGCAAGCGCCTCGCCCCGGAATCCCAGCGTCAGGATGTTGAAGAGGTCGGCGGCTGTCGCTAGTTTGCTTGTGGCGTGGCGGCGAAAGGCGAGCGCGACTTCTGCTGCGGCGATGCCTTCGCCATCATCGCGCACGCGCAGCAGTTTGTGTCCACCCTCGAGGGTTTCAGTCTCGATGCGCGTGGCACCAGCATCCAGGCTGTTCTCGACGAGCTCTTTGATCACTGATGCGGGGCGTTCGACGACCTCGCCGGCGGCGATACGCGATGCGATATCTTCTGGTAGTAATCGAATGGGCATGGAAAATGAAACCTCCGCTGCCTCCATTGTAGCCTGACTCACCAGAAACTGCAAGGGATGGGACAGGTTTTTGTAAGGCCTTATTTTTGGGGGAAACTGGAGGAGGTCGCGCAAACAGACGAAGAGGGTTTTCTTTATGTTTTTGGAAGCGGCGCCGGGTACGGCGCCGCTTCCAAAAACGCTTTTTCCTAAAACCGGCATGTTATGAAGTGTGAAGCGGATCTCTTCTTAGTGTTTTTCGGTCGCGCAAAGCGCGACCGAAAAACACTATTCTGTCAGGCGAACCCAGATTTGACTTGGCGGGATTTGCGCATAGAATTCATATAAAGATTTCTTTATCAAAGGATGGTTTATATATGACCGCCCGTCCTCAAGTATCGGGGGAGCTTGTACCTGTTGTACGGCGCTTGTCGCGGAATTTTCAGGCGTTGCGAGCGGTGGTACGTTTGCGGATTTTGGCTGCGTTGGCGGCTGGAGAATCGAATGTGGTAGATTTGAGTGTTGCCCTGCGAATCAGCCAACCGTTGCTTTCCTGGCATCTGAAGGAGCTGCGACTGGCAGGTTTCGTACACTCGCGGCGGTTGGGGCGTGAGGTCGTGTACCGGCTCGTTCCATCGCAGTTCTGCGATTTGATGACCGATTTAGAAGCATTGCTGGGTTTTTCGTTTGCCGAATCATCGCTGCAGGCAGCGTCAATTTCATCGGGAGAGGTTGAAGCATGAGTCAGGGAGAAACCAAAGAGTACGAAACGTTCACCGATTGGGCGCGGTCAAAAGGATCCATTATCACCTATCCGATTGCGCGCGTGTTGCACCGCTGGGGCGTTCATCCAAATACGATTACCCTCGCCGGTCTTGGCCTGGCCATAGGGGTGAGCGTGTTGATGGCTTTCGGATATACACGCCTGGGGGGGGCGTTGTTGTTGCTCACCTCTTCAGTGGATGCGCTAGACGGCGCGCTGGCAAGGGTGGGCGGGCAACGCAGCCGTTTTGGGGCCTTTCTCGATTCAACTCTGGATCGTATCTCGGAAGGCGTGTTGATGTTTGGCCTGTTGGTCGCCCTGTATCCGCGTGATTCGGCTCTGGAGGTTTACTTAATCTTTGCGACGTTGCTGGGGGCTTTGATGGTGAGCTATACCCGTGCGCGCGCCGAGGGTTTGGGCTATGCCTGCAAGACCGGTTTGCTGACCCGCATTGAGCGCATTATTCTTTTGGGGGTGTGCTTGCTCTTTGATTGGATTCGTCCGGCGTTGATTTTGCTGGCGGCGCTGTCTTGGTTCACTGCGTTGCAGCGGATTCTCTACGTCTACCGCGAGGCTCGCCGCAATCCGTAGTTTGGGCGTGACCTATCGGGGTTGATAGCCGAGGTCTTGGGCGCGGATGAGGGCGTCTTGGGCCTCGGTTTGACGTCCCAAGGCTTGCAGGGCCAGTCCGAGCAGGTGATGGGCTTCTGCATGTTGTGGGTCATAAGTAAGCGCGGTTTGCAGGGTCGTCAGGGCGGTATCGAAGTCTTTCGCATTGAACTGCGCCCAGCCTAGCAGCGTCCATGCCCCGGCATCGTCCGGTGCCAGTTGAACTGCACCGGCAGCGGCATGCAGAGGCTCCTCATTAAGCGCTAGATTTCGGGTGAGGTAAAAGCGCGCCGTGGCTTTCCAAATCTCGGGATCATCAGGGGCGCGCTCCAATGCCGCCGTGGTCCAGACGGGGATATTCGCGTAGTCACCTTGCGCTACCAGAACGCCGGCTACTGCCAGACACGGAGCCGGATTTCCGGGGTCGAGCGCCTGCGCGCGCAATAGAGCGGCGTGAGCCTCGACGATATTCTGCTGGTTGAGTTGGCTGAGACCCAGAAGCAGCCAACCCAGTGCGGAATCGGGTGCAAGGGTGGTCGCCTTACGGAAGTGGGGCAGGGCAGCGACGGGATTGCCAATCTGCTCTAGCGCGACCCCAAGCCAGGCGTGTGCATCCGCGTTTTCTGGTGCGATTTTTGTGGCTTGAGCAAGAGCGCAAGCCGCAATTTCGGGGCGCTGCCGGCGCAGGAGGCTCTCACCGAGCCGTTGCAGACATTGAGCTGATCCAGTACAGCTTTGTGTGGCGGCGCAGAGGTCTGGGTCCAGTGCGCAAATTGCCGGTTCGGGGGTAGCGGGATTCACTGTGTAGCGCAGGAGTGCGGCGGTTAAGGCAGCATCGGCTTCGGCGCTATACTTTTCCCAAACCCCAGCGACCGATTCGGCTTCAAGGCACTGCGATTGGTATAACAGTGCCTGGGTCAGGAGGGCGTAGGCTTTCTCATCCGCCGGTACACGCTTGAGATAAGCTTGCGCTGCGGTTTCAAGGGCATCCCATTCTGCGGCTGCGGCTAAGAGTTGTAAGTGCAGGAAGGGGTCGCTATCGGGTGTCGCTTCCCAAATTGCCAGCCCTTCAGCGGGACGGTTCCACTGGAGATATAGCACGGCGAGACGCTGCCGAGGGTAAGTGCTGTGTGGCAGCAGTGTATTCGCGGCTTGAAAGGCGGTTTCGGCGGCGGTAAATTCCCCCGCAGCGAAATGGGTTTCTGCCGTTTTTAGCGACAAGAGACCCGGCTGTTGCGGTGCGGGCGCCAGGCTGAACAGTAATGCCAGCATCGCTAATGTGACATGAATGGCTGCTCTGAATAGCAAGGTTGGTTAGCTCACTGTTTCCTAAGCACCAGGGGCAAGTAACTCTGCCCACGTATTGGCAGGAGTCCCTGATGCTGTTGCACATGCAAGGGTTCGAGCGCCAGCGCCACATCCAGGGGGATACGGGCAGTTAGATACCCCTCCTTCAAGATGAGGATTTCATAGTCGCCAAAGGGGACTTCTTGCGCTACGGTCCAGGCGGCGCCGGTGTAACTTGCAACCTCGGCGCCGGTTGCATCACGCCAGGCAAAGGCGACTTCTTCAAGATTGGATTCGCCCTCATCCTGAATGCCATCCCCATCCAAATCGCTGAAGGCGGATACCGTCACCGTGACCAGCCGCGTGCTGCGCAGTGTGGTGGAAATCTCGGCGGTGGCGGGCCAGGGTTCCCAGTTGCCCGCCTGGTCGCGGGTGCGGGCGCGGAAATACCAGGGTCCACTTTCGGTGATGGTTGTGGGCACAAATCGTGTGCGCGCTACCGTCTGCTGCGCGCCCGCAATGTCGTTCCAGGGACCTGTGTCACTGCGCGCGGCTTGAATCTCGGCGTACCAGTATCCGGTTTGGGTATCAGTCACAATCCAGGTCAAAGCCAGCGTACCGGGCAGGGTGTGGGTAGGGAGGGCATTCAACGTTGATAGGGGCGGCTGTGTGTCTCCCAGGTCACCGTAGGCAAGCAGGAGCGGTGGTCCACCGATCATGTACTCCTCCAGCGGATTCTCGTTGGCTGTGGCGGCGCCCAGGGGGAGTGTATAGGTTCCGGTGGGCGCAAGCAGGGAGGTGAGGCCTTCATGCGTGATGAGAGTGATGTTGGAGCTAAAGGCTGGCTCTTCGAAAGTGCGCGGGATTGAGGTGGAATTCCAGATCACGTCGGTACGTCCGTGCGCAGCACTGAGGAAAGTCACGCGGTGAATCGAACCCCGAAAGGGCCCGACGACCTCTTCTGCATCGCGCAAGTAGGCGGCAGCAACCTGGTAGGCGATGTAGGCGGGGCGCAATGAGTGATCATCACGCGTGATGCCGTAGCGTTGCCCCATACCCGCGTGATCATCATGGAGGCGAAAAACAAAGAAACGTTCCACGCCTGCGGCGCGGGCATTGGCGTAGGCTTCAATCATATAAGCGGCAGCCTCATTAGCCGTTGCGGTGTAAGGTGGCGGCCACGGGATGTTAGGATCGGTGGGCGGCTCGTCCTCGTTCCAGAGGGGGACGCCGGTTTCGGTCAGCCACAGTGGGTGGGGCCCAACGGTTGCTTGCATGGCAGCTGTGACCTCCGCGGCGATATCATGCGCCTGATAGACGTTGGAGTAGAGGTGGAGGGACATCACGTCAAAGTAATAGTTGTGGGCTGCCGCCTCGGGATCGGCTGCCAGTAAGTTGAGTACCTGGCGGTAGAAGGCGGGATTGCCCCAGTAAGCCAGTCCGCCAAAGAGGATGGTGGCGCTGGGGTTGGCTTCTTTGGCTGCCAGGTAGCCGACCTTGAGGAGTTGGACGTAGTCCTGGGGCGTGCCGAGCCAATAGCTGGTCAGGTCTGGCTCATTCCAGATTTCCCAGGTAGATACCTGACCATTGAAGTGCTCGACTACCTGCGTGACGTAAACGGCCCAGAGATTTTCGGGATCATTCCAGGCGCTGTACAGCCCTTTGGGCAGGCAGGGACGCCATCCCACCGAGTCCTCGCGGATATGCCCCAGCAGGGTTTGGGGGGGCGTTGATCGAATGATTGCGGGACAATCGGCGCCCCAGACCGCAGGCGAACCGAGGATGCCTACGACGTTCATGGGGATGCCCTGGGTATTGTAGCGCTGGAGGATGGCCTCATGCCCGGAGAAGTTGTAAATTCCTGGTGCGGTTTCGATGGCGTTCCATCGAAAGTCGAAGCGGTCCCAGCGCGCGCCGGCCTCACCGGCGAGCTGCATCCAGGTATCGTCATAGAAGGCGTAACACAATCCCAGGCTGCCATCTGAGTTGTTGACAGGTGGCAGGGGTGGGAGGGCGGCGGCGCTGCTCTTCTGGGTTAAGAGCAAGCCTCCGCTCAAGGTGGCAATGCTGAGGATGATGCGCAGGATAAAGGATGATTTCATGATTACAGCCTCCTGGGATTGTGTGCTGCTTTCATTTTACCATTGAATGCAAGGGGGATGCGATGGATTATTGGGGAAAACCCAAGGTGGTTTTGCAAACAGGCGAAGAGGGTTCTTTTTTAGTGTTCTTTGACCACGCAAAGCGCGGTCAAAGAACACTTTCTAGTTGCGTTTTCTCTTTTACTCGGTACAATGGAATCGGAAATCGGGAGCAGAAGGAGACGGTATGCATATCCTGGTCGTTGATCCCAATGTGGCTTTTGCAACCTTGCTTCAAGAGGAGCTCCAGCGGCACGGTCACGATGTGGTGGGGGCTTCCAACTTCAATGAGGCGCTGAAACTTGCCGGCGCAGGCAATCTGGACCTGGCATTGCTGGATATGGCGGTGGACGATCCGGGAGCGGTAGTTCTGGGCCAGAAGATGCGTGAGATGCAGCCAACGTTGCGGCTGGTTCTGATTCCATTGATGGGCGAGACTCTCGCGCCCGAAGTGGCTTCCTCACTGGTGATTCAGGGCATCTTGCCGAAGCCTTTCTTCCTGCCAGAATTGGAGGAGCGCATTGAAGCGGCTCTACGCGCTCCGTTGCTGCCTCTGGGCATCAGTATTACCGATACCTTACCGCCTGAACCGGCTCCGGCGGCAAGCCCTGCGCCTGAACCGGCGGCGCCGCGGGCCGCTGAGGCCGAAAAGAAGGTGGTCAACGAAGCCGCGGTTAAGTTGCGGGCTTCGGTAGGCAAGCACCGCAAGGCTGTCGAGCGTGCTATGAGCAGTCTGGCACAGGAGGTGGGCGCGGACGCGGTGGTACTTACGGTGGATGATGAAATGGCGACCTGGGTGGGAATGTTAGCCAAATCTGATGCCGACGTCATGGCGCAAGCGGCGATTCAGGGCTGGGTTACCTCAGCCAAAGTGGCGCGGATTTTGGGGCGGGAGCCGTTACGTTTTGAGCAGAGCATTGCGGGCGGGGATTATATGCTGTACGCGTTGAGCGTGAGCACGTTGATGATTCTGGCAGTTGCCATTCGCGGGGGCCCGGCATTGGGGTTGTTGCGCCATCGAGCCAGGGAAGCCGCGGAGGAAATTGCCGATCTTTGCGCTATGTGAGTGCCTGGCAAAACCGGCTGATGCTGACGGGATTGATCTGTGGGCTTTTCCTGCTTGCCGCAGGTATCTATTTGTGGGTCTGGCGTGCCCTGATTTGGGACGCGGGCTTGTGTTTTGTTCTGGGGTTGTTGAGCCTCGGTATCACGTTTCTCCGCGCTGCATATCCATCACCCCCTGCAAAGTACGCAGCACTGCACGTGCGTCTTGCCGCCTGGCTGACGTCAGGTCCAAACAGTGTGTGGCGTGTCGTTGCGCTGGCTCTGTCGCTGGTGGTGGGCTTTGAGTCGCGACGGCAGGCTCCAGATGCAGATTTTACGGCGCTGTTTGGGCTGTGGGTGATCGCTGTAGGGATTTTTGCGGTGAGCCTACCCGGAGGGAGGCGCGCGGGGCAGGGCGTTGAGCCCCTTGGACGCCAGGCTTCGCTGGCGCTGGGGGGATTGTTGTTGGCGGCTTTTCTGGCGCGCGCCATCAATCTGGGGGGGATTCCGGCAAACTTTGGCGGAGATGAGGGGACGCAGGCGCTGCTCAGTCTGCGCCTTGTGGAGCGCCCCCTGGGCAATCCTTTTGCCACGGGGTGGTATTCCGTACCCACGTTATCCTTCCTGTTGTATGGTTGGGCGATGCGTCTTTGCGGCGCGAGTATGGCCGGCGCGCGAGCACTCTCGGCACTGGTGGGCACGTTGACCGTGTATACCACTTTTCTGTTAGGGCGCGATTGGGGCGGTCGCCGTGTGGGCTGGGTTGCAGCTGCTGTGGTCGCGTTTTCTGCCTACCATCTTCATTTTAGCCGGCTGGCGTCGAATCAGATTTTCGATCCATTGATTGCGACTTTGGGTTTTTGGCTGTTGTGCCGCGCCCTGAGCGATTGCGAGCGTGGTGAGGTCTCGGCGGCATGGGGCTGGGCAGGGCTGGTGCTCGGTCTGGGGTGGACTACGTATTTTGGCGCCCGCTGGGTTTCGGTCATCGCGGCGGTATTTCTTGGGTTGCGCGGGCTGACTCTCGAACCGCAAGCCCGGCCCCGCTATCGTCGAGGGGTGTTCTGGTTGCTTTCGGGGTGGGCTGTAATTACCATCCCGCTGTGGCTTTGGTATGCTGCGCATCCCACGGATTTGCTCGCGCGCTCGAGCGCTGTGAGTATCTTCACGTCGGGTTGGCTGGCGCGCGAGATCCAGATTACCGGACGCAGCGTATTCTTTCTGTTGGGGCAACAATTCTGGAAGTCCGTTACGGCCTTTCACCTGACGCCTGATCCCACATTTTGGTATCATCCGGAGAGGCCGCTGCTGGACTTTGTTTCCGGAGTGCTGCTGTTGGTTGGGATGGTTGCCGTGTTTTGGCGCGCCCGTTCCCCGGGGCGTGCGCTCACGTTGCTGTGGTTTTGGTCTACGCTAGTGATGGCGTGGACATTGACCGAGAATCCCCCTAGCAGTCAGCGTGGATTGTTGTTGGTCCCGGCGGTGGCTTTGTGTATCGCATGGGGGGTAGAGGCGCTGCTGGAGATTTGTGGCGCCGCGAGGAAATGGGATTCACGGGTGGTGCGGCGTTGGGTGGGGGTCCTCATGGTGATGGTGGCGGTACTTAACCTGGGCTTTTACTTTGCACGCTACACTCCCCGGCGTGTCTATGGCAATCCAACCGCCTGGATTGGAACGGAGGTGGCGCGCTATTGTCAATCCCATCCGGCGGAGGGGATGACGTATTTCTTCGGTGCGCCTTTCATGTATTGGGATTTCGGGACCCTGGCTTTTCTGCTGCGCGACCAGGTTGGTGTGGATGTTCAGCCGGGGGAATTTCCGGAGGTTACGGCGCCGGCGCGCTTCATTTTTGTTCCAGAACGGGCAGCAGAACTTGCCGAATACCAGCAACGGTATCCGGGGGGACACTTGCACGAATTGCGTGCTGACGATGCGCACGTGTTGGCGTTGATCTATGAGTGGTGATTCAATTTGACATTAGTTTTTTCACCGTTATAATACGGCTTGGCTTGATGTGCGCTCAAGGGTTCTGGATGTCGCCCCGGGTGTTATATCGAGCGGAACTTGAGCGATAGTCCCAGGCGAAAATGTAGCGAGGGCAGCGAAGGGGGGGAGAAACGTGACTTTTGTAGTGGCCGATGACAATGAGTCCTTTGACTCTTTGCTTCGACGATTCAAGAAGCGGGTGCAGGGTGACCGTATTCTGTCCGAAATTCGCAAACGGCGGTATTTTGAACAGCCGAGCATTGTGCGGAAACGGAAACGGGCTGCGAAACTGCGCAAGTCTCGTCGTACGACGCTGAAAGATTTGCGGCGTACCTATTAGACTGTGGTGAGAGCATGGGATTACGAGCAAAGCTCCAAAAAGATCTTCAGGACGCTATGCGTGCGCGCGATGAACGTCGCAAATCAGCGTTACGCATGGTCCTGCTGGCAGTGCAGCTCGCAGAAGCCGAGCAGGACTCATTAACGGATGAGGACATCCAATCACTGATCCAGAAAGAGATTAAACGCCGCACTGAGGCCTTAGAAATGATGCGTCAGGCGGGACGAGCTGATTTCGAAGCTGCGGAATTGGCGGAACTGGAGATTTTGCAAGCGTATCTCCCGGCGTCTCTATCCCCGGAAGCGATTGCTGAACTCGCTCGGATTGCCATTACGGAGGCTGGGGCGACCTCACTTGCTGATATTGGCAAGGTGATGCAGGTGCTTATGCCTCGCGTGCGAGGTCAAGCGGATGGGCGGCTGGTCAATCAGATCGTGCGTGGTCTGTTGTCGGCGTGAACCCCTCCATATCAGTGTGAGCGACGAAGAGGGGGCCCCTTGGGGGTTCCCTCTTCTGTGCTTCAAAATGGACCATGATTTTGATGAAACCCAGGCGTCCTGAACCGCACTCGCGTCGCTGGACTTTGCGACAGGTTCTGTATGGCCTGGGTCTTTCTGTGTTTGCCACCCTGACGCTGGTTTTTACGTTCACCGGGCAATATGATGTCGCGGTGAGCACGGTTGCCACGGAGGATATTTTCTCCCCTCGCGATATCACCTTTGTCAGTGATCTGCAAAGCCTCAGGGCGCAGGATGAGGCGCGCCGGCAAATTGCGCCAGTCTTTTCCGGAGTGGATTTCGAGATTGCACGCCAGCAACTGGCGCGAATTCGCCAGGTGCTGGATTATCTCTCAGCGTTGCGCGCGGATAGCTATGCGACCGAAGCGCAGAAACGCAGTTGGGTGCTGGCGGTTCCCGAGTTAGGGAGTTTGTCGGCCAACGATATTGGGATTTTGCTGACGCTGCCCGATGCCAGTTGGGCGCGCGTGCAGCTAGAAACGCGCAGTTTGTTGGACCAGATTATGCGCCGTGAAGAAATCCGCTCTGCTAATATTGCCGAGATTCAGGAGCGTTTGCCGGTGCTGGTGCCGCTTGATGTCCCCCAGGATGAAGCCAATCTGGTGGTGGCCCTGGTGTGGCGCTTTGTGGTTCCCAACAGTTTCTTTGATGAGGCTGCAACTGACCAGGCGCGGGAAGATGCGGCGCGGGCGGTGGGACCGGTCAATCGTACCGTACGGACCGGGGAGATCATTGTGCGTAGCGGCAGTGTGGTCTCGGAACTGGAGATGGAGACGCTGGAAGAATTGGGGCTGACGCAGCAGCGTCGCGATTGGCGGGATATTGTTCTGAAGGGCTTGTTGGCGGCAGCGGCAACGTTGTTGCTGGGCCTGTACCTGGTTCGCTTGCAGCCTGAGGTCCTCAAAAATGCGCGTCAGGAAGCTGTGGTCTTCCTGGTGATGGTGGTGTTCATGGCGCTTGCGCGCCTGCTGGTGTCACCCGGATCGCTATTGCTTTACCTGTTCCCTATCGCGGCGTTGGGGATGCTTTTAACGACTACCGCGGGTTATGCTACCGCAGTTGGTGGGGTCATTTATGTAGCCTTTATTAGCGGTCTGATTACGGGGTCGGCGTTGCACGTCGCGCTGATTTTGTTGGCAAATGGGCTTGCGGCTGCGTTGATGTTGCCGCGTTATGAGCAGACGGCTTCGATATTTCGTTGTGGCTTGCTCGGCGGGATAGCGGGCGCCATTATGCGGCTCATTTTTGTGTCTTTCGAAGCGCTTTTGCTCGACCCATTTCCGTTTTTGATCGAGGCTGGCGTCAGCGTGGCCGGCGGCGTGGTCAGCGGCGGGTTGACCCTGGGCGGCTTATTCTTGCTGGCGCCCTTTTTTGATTTGGTCACCACTTTTCGATTGGTGGAGCTTAGCCATCCCAATCACCCGCTGTTGCAACGTTTGTTGCGTGAAGCCCCCGGAACCTTTCACCACACGATGATGGTCGCCAGTATGGCGGAGCAGGCTGCGGAGCGCATCGGGGCGAATGCTTTATTGACTCGTGCGGGGATTTATTATCACGATGTGGGCAAGTTGGCGCGTCCGTATTTCTTTATCGAGAATCAGATCGGATTGAGTAATCCGCACGATCGTCTGGACCCACAAACCAGCGCCGATATTGTGATTGGGCATGTCAGGGATGGTTTGACGTTGGCAAAGCAGTACGGTTTGCCAGAGCGTATTCGCGCCTTTATCTCCGAGCATCATGGGACTTTGCGCGCCAGTTTTTTCTATCAGAAAGCGGTCGCTGCTGCGGGCGGGGAAGCGGCGTTAGTGGATGAGGCGTTGTTTCGTTATCCGGGACCGCGGCCGCAGAGCGTGGAAACGGCGTTGGCGATGCTGGCGGATAGTGTGGAGGCGGCGACCCGGGCGGCGCATTCGACTTCTGCGGAGGAAATCACCCGTATTGTCAATCAGGTCTTTGAGACGCGAACACAGGAAGGGCAACTTAATGAATGCCCGATTACTTTGGAAGATTTGGAGTCGGTAAGGGCGACGTATATCGAGTTGTTGCGCGGCGCCTATCACCCACGGATTCAGTATCCTGACACCAAGGAAAAAGCAACAGAAGAGGTTAAGGCGTGAGCATTTCCCATTCAATTCAGATTCAGGAAGAGGTACCGCTGGAAGGCGTGGAACTGCTGTTGTTGCGCGTGGCAGCCCTGGCTACATTGAAGCATCAAGAGGTTTCTGTCCCTTGCGAGCTGACGATTGTCATCAGTGATGATGCCTCATTGCAGGCGCTAAATGCGCGCTTCCGCGGCATAGACCGGCCTACTGATGTGCTGTCTTTTGCGGATGATACACGCGGTCCATTTGCGGCAACGGGCGGCATGGCTGATTTCCCCCGTTACCTGGGGGATGTGGTTATCTCTTTGCCCATGGCGCAGCGGCAATCTGTAGAGGCTCAATGCACGGTGACGCAGGAGGTGCAGTTGCTCATTGTGCATGGCGTCCTACACCTGTTGGGTTATGATCATGCCAAACCGGCTCAGAAGGCGCGGATGTGGAAGGCTCAGACGGCGATTTTGACTTTGTTGGGGATCGAGGCTCCCTTACCGGAATGAAACCGCAGCCACGTTTTAGTCTGTTAGCCAGTTTCCGCTTTGCTTCCGCCGGGTTGTGGGATGTGGTGCGCACACAGCGCAATTTTCGCATTCATCTCGGCGTCACTGCCGTGGTGATTGTGATGGGGCTGTGGTTGGGCGTGTCACGTCAGGAATGGGCGAGCCTCTTTTTGAGTATTGGGCGGGTGCTGGTGGCGGAGATTTTCAATACCGGCGCGGAGGTGTTGGTGGATTTGGCTAGCCCGAATTATCACCCTCTGGCAAAGCGCGTGAAAGACCTGGCTGCCGGAGCCGTGCTGCTTTCGGCAGGTGTGGCGGTGGTGGTCGGTTTGTTGTTGCTGGGGCCCCCCTTATTGGCCCGCTTGGGTCTGGGCGCCTGAGACTGCCTGAGTTGTGGCGCGCCTGAGGAGCGCGGGGCGGCTCAGTGGGGCGAAGTAGAGCCAGATGATTTCTCTGATTTCAAATCTCGCGGTATACTGAGAAGAGAGTCGGGTGTGTGCATTGGGAGGAGGACACATGTGGTCGAATCCGCGTGATATCGCCTTGATTTTTTTGAGTTTGCAGGCTTTGGTGATGGCATTGATCCCGCTGGCGTTAATCGGTGGGCTGGCGTATGGCATTCACCGTCTGCGCCCGCTGGTACGCCATTATTTGCGCGTTGCATTCTCGTATGCCGAGTTGTTGCGCGCTCGGGTGGAATCTGGTACGCGCCAGGCTGCGTCACCGTTTATTCGCGCCCATAGTACCCTGCGGATGACGGAGACGATGTTGAAAAAGATTACAACGGGAAACAGGAGGTCATTATGAATGCCAAATTGCGCGTTTTGTTAATCGGCGGTGTCGTTGGATCTGTGGTAGGGGCACTAGCCGGATGGATTTACTACAATACCGCTGCGGTTGAGGTTGATGCCGAAGGGCACGAGCACCTTCCCGCAATGGCGCCCGGCTACGCGGTCAAATTGGGTTTGGGGCTTTTGGGTGTGCTCAAGATGCTATCGGGCTAATCGCCCGATGGTCATTGTTCGTACGTGATTGTGGTGCGGGTGAGGGAACGCCGGTTAGTGGTGTTGGGCGCTAAGCCGCTGTAGCCAGGGGTTGAGCCGCTGCTCATTTGTAAGCGTGCTTTGAGGCCCGTGACCGGGCAGGATGCGGGTTTCTGGTGGGAGCGCGAGTAGCCGCAAGAGGCTTGCTGTGAGCTGTCTGGCATTACCACCAGGGAGGTCGGTCCTTCCGACGCTGCCCGCAAACAGGGTGTCTCCGGTAAACAACGCGCGTTCTTCGGGACAGTAGATGCAGACGCTGCCAGGCGTGTGTCCCGGCGTGTGGTAGACTTGCAGGTGCAGTTGCCCGATTTCAAGGATATCTCCATCGTTCAATTCCAGGTCTGGGCATGGAGAGTTAACAGGAGGTATCCCGAACGCAACCGCACCACCGCCGGCGGCTAAGAGGGCATAATCCGCGGGATGTACTCCTAAAGGGATGGCGTAGAGAGCTTTCAGCTGCGCATTGGCGGCGGTATGGTCGAAGTGCCCGTGGGTGTTGAGCAGAT
Source organism: Anaerolineae bacterium (assembly GCA_016931315.1). Taxonomy (GTDB): domain Bacteria; phylum Chloroflexota; class Anaerolineae; order B4-G1; family SLSP01; genus JAAZNO01. The sequence continues at coordinate 27,970 of JAFGFB010000319.1, read as the reverse complement.
AGCGCGGGAGTATTCGATGGCGGGTGATTTGGTCGAGCAGTGGCTGAATTTTACCGCCCGGGTCTATGATGGCGCCATCGCCGTCGCCGGTTTCATCGAAAATAAGATAGCTGTTGGAATTCACCATGCCGATGGGTAAACCGATAATCATTGGCGTCTCCATTTATGGCTGTTTTGTGGGTGCATTGTAGTGTAAATTGGCTCTCGCGCAATGGGCATTCGGGGTATGGGTATAGGACAAATTATTGGGAAGTTCAAAGGTCGGCTGGGTGAGGTCATACGTATAGACATTTGAGCGTGCCAAAGAGGTGCGGAGGGTAGTTCTTTTTTGTGATTTTCGTGAACGGGGGCGCAGCCCCGTTCACGAAAATCACTCCTGCAGAAAAAAGACGCAGAGAGTTAACGCCTGATGTAGGTCGTTTGCAAATGCGAATGGGTTGCTCTTGACCTGGGGCGAATGCTCGGGAGTGGTAATCATAACATGTGGGAGGACCAGATGAATAAAGCATCGTTGACACGGCTATTGGACTCTGCTCAGGCTGAAGGATTGGATGCTATTGCGTTGGTGCCGGGCCCAAATTTGCTCTACCTCACCGGTTGCGGTTTTCATTTAAGTGAGCGACCCACGCTGGCATTGTTCCCTGTGGATCAGCCTCCCGTGATGGTGCTGCCGGCGCTTGAAGCCGGGAAAGTCCCGTCAATGGAGGTGTTTTCATATACAGATGAAGAGGGCTATGCAATGGCTTTCCACGAGGCGTGCGTGGCTCTGGAGTTGGCGGAGGCACGCATCGGGGTGGAGTCGCTGCGGATGCGTTTGCTGGAAGCGCGGATTCTACAGCGTTATGCCTCTGGCGCGGAGTTGGTGCCGGCAGATGACCTTTTGAGCCAGTTGCGGGTGACAAAGTCGGCGACAGAGCTGGCGGCGATGCGCCGTGCGATTGCCGTGGCGGAAACGGCTTTTCTGGGCTGGTTGGCCGAGTTGCACCCAGGCATGACGGAGCGTGAAGCTGCGGCGCGCCTGGTGGCGCGTTTGCTCACCGGCGGCGCCGATGCGATATCCTTTGACCCGATTGTGGTATCGGGTCCTAATGGGGCGCTGCCACATGCGGTTCCCGGCTCGCGGCAACTCTGTTTTGGCGATTGGCTGGTTGTGGATTGGGGCGCTTTTGTGGAGGGTTACGCTTCGGATTTGACGCGTGCGGTGACGTTGGGACCTCCTACGGGACCTTTGTGCGCCATCCATGAGATTGTGCTTCGCGCCAATGAGGCGGGGCGTGCGGCGGCAGCTCCGGGTGTGACTGCGGAGGCTGTTGACGCTGCCGCTCGCGCAGTCATTGCGGAGGCGGGTTATGCGGCTAACTTCACCCACCGCACGGGGCATGGTCTGGGGATGGAGGTTCACGAACCGCCGTATATTGTGGGAGGGAATGGCACTTCTCTGTTGCCTGGGATGACATTCACCGTGGAGCCTGGCATTTATATAGAGGGGGTAGGGGGCGTGCGTATTGAGGATGATGTGCTGATAACGGAATACGGCGCAGAGACGTTGAGCACATTGCCTCGGGCGCCCTTCGTGGTATCAGCCTAGACTAGCGTTGATTTGGGGAGGTCATTGATGGCGCAATCGAGCAACAGCAGTCAAACGCAGAGTTTTACACCGATGTCCCCGCGTAATGTTCAAGAAACTGGTCTGAATATTGGTTTTTTGACGGATTTGGCGTTGAAAGTATTGTACTTTGAGAGTTATCTCTCGGGACGGGACCTGTCCGCGCGGATGGCGCTGCCCTTTGCCGGTGTGGTCAGCCAGTGCCTGGAATTTCTGAAGCGTGAGCGTCTTTGTGAGGTGCGGGGCGCCGGCGGCGCCAGTGGACTTTCGGAATCCACCTATGAGTATGTGCTGACAGCGCGCGGTCGTGAAATGGCACGGGATGCACTGGAGCGCAGTCAATATGCGGGTGCGGCGCCGGTGCCGCTGGACATTTATAATCAGTCGGTGCGAAAGCAGGGTCTCAAGGAGGTTACCGTTAATAAACGGCATTTGAGGCAAGCGCTTTCGCATTTGGTGATCAATGAGGACACGTTTGAGCAAATAGGTCCTGCTGTCAATTCTGGGCGCTCGATATTTCTGTTTGGCTCGCCTGGCAATGGTAAGACCTCCATTGCAGAGGCTATTGGTTCACTTTTGATGGAGGGCGATATCTATATTCCCTTTGCCGTCGAAGTGGATGGGCAGGTCGTTAAGGTCTTTGACAATGTCAACCATGCGCCGGTGGCGATGGATACGGCTACGCAACGCGCGTTGGACCCGCGCTGGCTGAAAATTCGCCGCCCTTTCATCGTGGTCGGCGGCGAGCTCACGCTGGAGGGGTTGGACCTGGTTTATGATACAAACAACAAGTATTATGAATCGCCCTTTCAGATGCGCGCTAATGGCGGGATTCTGCTGATTGATGACTTTGGGCGCCAACAAGTGCGTCCGCGCGATTTATTGAACCGCTGGATTGTGCCTCTGGAGAAGCGGTTGGATTATCTGACGCTGCATACAGGGCGGAAAATTGAGATTCCTTTTGAGGTTTTGATTGTGTTTTCCACCAACCTGGCTCCGAAAGATTTAGTGGACGAGGCCTTTCTGCGGCGCATTCGCCACAAAATTGAGGTGGGTGACCCGGATTGGGATGGATATCGTGAGATTCTGAAGCGCATCTGTCAGGGGCGCGGCATTGAGTGGAATGATAGCTCTCTGGCGTATCTGATCAAGGAGCATTACATCAAGCCCCACCGTGTTCCACGCGCCTGCCATCCGCGCGATTTAGTGGATCAGATCATTGATATTGCGCGTTATTTGAATGTGCCGCCCTCGCTAAGCCAGGAGTTGTTGGATCGCGCTGCGGCGGCTTATTTTGTGGAGCTTTAATATGGCGACTTTCCCTACAACCTGGCCACAACACCGTCCATTGATTTTGGGACATCGAGGGGCAAGCCACGCCGCGCCCCAGAATACTCTGGCGGCTTTTCATAAGGCTGCCGCGATGGGAGCAGATGGCGTTGAATTAGATGTCCATCTGAGCGCTGATGGCGTGCCTGTGGTGATTCACGACGCTTTGGTGAATGCGACGACTGATGGTAGCGGCGCTGTGGCCGATCTTAGCCTGGCGGAATTACAGAGTTTGGACGCAGGCGTGCGCTTTAATCCCTCGTTTGCCGGTGAACGCATTCCAACATTGGAGGAAGTACTGGCGGCTGTCGGGCAGCAACTCATCATCAATATCGAACTCAAGGCTTTTGCTCGCCGGGATGCTGCACTAGAGAAGGCGGTTGTGACGCTAGTACGCCGCCTGGGCCTGGTGGATCGCGTGTGGTTTTCATCGTTCAAGCCTTACGCCCTGGTGCGGGCTCGTTCGGAGGCGCCGGAGATTCCGTGCGGGTTACTTTATGATGGTTTGGGGTTGGGGGCGCAGTTGCTGCGCCCGATAACGCCCCACGAGGCGTTGCACCCGCATCACGGGTTGCTTTCGCGGGCGCGCATCCAGCGCGCACATAAGCGAGGGCTATGGGTGGCAACGTGGACGGTGGATGACGTGGCGCGCGCTCAGACGCTGGCAGAGTGGGGTGTAGATGCCATCATCACGAATGAGCCGGAGCGGTTGCTGGCGGCATTGCGTTGATGGGGGTTCAGGGTTGCGCCGGCACGGTCTGTATTTCGCTGTTGTGCCAGTAGTGGCTGTGGAGACTTAATTCGGCATCGGATAGTTCCGCGTTGGACCAGGCGGCGAGGTCTGCTCCAGTGATTTGGGCAATGTGGCTAGTGCTCTGTGTCTGCCCGTGGGCGTGAACGATGAGTGTGACCGTGGCAGGAGGCGCACAACCCAGACTGAGGGCGCGTCGCAGGCTATCCAGCATTTCCCAGAGCGATTGCGCGCTGCTATCAGGGGGGATGGGGGAGTTATAGAAAGTGGTTGCGCTTACGGTCAAGGTGTCTGTTTCCCAGGCGACGGCGGGGGAGAGGTGCGGCTCGATGTTTGCGAGCACTGCCTGTGAGCAGGATGAGAAGGCTGCTGTTGCCGGGGGTGTGGATTTGTTTTGCTGAATTACAGCGTGGATAAGCAGAACAATGATGGCAAGATTGAGAACTGCCAACATCAACAATATCAGTGTGCGCCATCTCTTCATAATGTCTAGTATAGCATGGAAGACCCGGAGTGAAAACCGATCAGCATAATGGGCATTTGCAGCAGTTTGCTGAGCAAAATCACGCTGTCGAAGCCCACGGCAGGTTGCAGGGTGGCGTACTGAAGCGAAGACTGTGGCAAAGTCCCAGCATCCAGGACTTGCGCCATCGCAACATGGGCATTTACAGCGGGTTGTTGAGCTCGTTTTTACTCGGTTGGGCTCCAATCCTCGGGAAACTGGCTTACCGGTACGGCATTACGCCCTTGACGCTGGCCGCGTTGCGCACACTGGTGGCGGCTGTATTTTTAATGCTGGTGTACTTTGTGTTTTGGCCCCGCCTGTTTCTCATTCCGTGGCGCGCGTTGGTGTACTGCCTGTTAATCGGCGCCATCAATGGTGTGGGTTCACTTTTTTATTATAACGGACTGGAGCGGATAGATGCCTCACGCGCCTCGCTGCTCAGTTCGTTGTATGCGGTGTGGGTGGTCATTTTCCTCACGGCTTCCGGCCAGAGTATTACGCGGCTCACTATCTTTCGCCTGGTTGCCGCGTTGGTTGGGGCTTTGTTGGTGCAAGCGCCCTGGAATGTAACGGACCCTTCGAACCAGCTTGGAGCGATGTTGATGATCGCTTCGGCTGCGCTCAATGGCTGGTATATGGTTATGGGGCAATGGGTTCTGGCCGATGTGCCTTCGCGTTCGGCGACCCTTTATATTATCACTGGGATGGCGCTTACGGTTTCGGCGGCGCGTATGCTGGGAGGGGCGCCGTTGGAGCCTGTGCGTATGCCGGGTTGGCAGGCGATTGTGGCCTTGGGGTTGACCACGGCGCTCTCGCGCCTGGCAATGTTTTTCAGCATGGAACGTTTGGGCGGCGTTCAGACCGCTATTTTGAACCTTATGGAGATGGTGGTTAGCCTGGCGCTGGCGATTCTGTTGCTGGGCGAGACGCTATCGGGAGCTCAGTGGGTTGGGGCGGTCCTTCTGATTGGCGGCACCTCATTGGTGCGACGCGATGTGCAGCGTGGCGCTGCGCCGCCGCCTTCCTTTAATCCCATGGATGTTTGAGCAGGAGTTTGCTGGAGAGACTTCGGAGCGGCGTAAGTGTTCCAGAGTCTTTGCTTTGTGGTAGGGTCCCCGGCGCGGGTACGCCACGCTCGCGGAAATCCACCGTGCAATCCTCGGTATCTGCAGCCGTTGGATAGCGCTCCAGGGAAGAACTGCTCAGGCTGACGCCGGGATGCGGGTTCACTCCGGGATAGACAGCGGTTCCCCAGAGCACGACATCCACGGGTTGTTCGTTCGGTCCCAGTAGAATAACCTGGTCGCCCCCATTTGCCAGGTTCCAACCGCCCTCACCCCAGCCTATGTAGCGCAGCATGTCGGGCCTGGTTGAATCATCCACCATTTCAAGGTCTGCTTCGGGAGTCCTTGCGCCGCTCACCGCAATGACGAGCACTTGTTGCGGTTGGATGATTGTCCCTGGCGGGAATACGTACATGCCTTCATAGTCGGTTGGTGTGGCGGCGTCACCTATTTTGTGGGCGCTCAGGTCTATGGGGAAGCCTGTGGGGTTGTAGATTTCAACCCATTCGCGATTGACATCGCTGGTGGCGTAATAGACTTCGCTTATCAGCAAGTGTTGGGGAGGTGTGTATTGATTCAGGATTCCCGGCAGGAAGATGGGTGTGGAGCGGTGCCAATCGTGGAGAAAGATCGTTTCAAGGTAGGCGTAAGCGGCATCACTTTGTCCTTGCAGTGCGAGCTCTCGGTTGACCTTGCTGGAGCTCTCGCTGCCATTGATGGAGCCGATGTGAATATAGCCGCCCTCACCGGCAAGGTGTACCAGCACCATTTTGTTGTGGATACCGTAGGCGGTGGGGTTGCCCAGGGCCGCGCGTAGATCGAGATTCTCGGCGCGGGCAATCTGGTTGACGACATCCGCGGTTGCGCGATTTTGTGTCGGGTCATAGTACTCTTGATCGAATCCGCCGCTGTTAAGCAGGATGCGCACACGCGCACCCCTGCGCGCGGCATTGATATAGGCCTCCAGGCGCAGATTGGGTCCCGCGAGTGCTTCACTGCCCCAGGTGGCGTATTCGTAGAGTTGCTGGACATAGACGGTGTCGCCGGCTTGCGCGCGAGCTAAAAGTCCGAGGAGAGCATCCCGTTGGCGCAATGCGGCTTCTGGGGCGGTAAAGACTTCGAAGGTGAAGGCGCCATGGAGTACCAGGGGTTCCGGGGCTATCACGGTGTAAGTGGTGGCATCGGCGGCGTGAAGGTCTACCGCATTGATGGGTGTGCTGTACCTGGTGTAGCCGCCCGTATTCCATCGCAGAATATCGCGGTGGTGGGCTGGGTCGCAATCGGCATTGAAGAGGGTTGTCACTCGATCCACAACGGCTTGGGCATCGGTTGCCAGCACCACACCGCGCGATCCAAAGGTGCCATTGCGTTTATCATCTGAGGGAATGCTGGCGTTTCCGAAATTCTGCGAAGTGATGACCACCCACCGGTTATCTACAAGGATGAATTTGGCATGGATTAGCTCATAGCGGGCGAAGATGCTCTCTGCTGTTTCATGAATCATGAAATAGCATTGACCCCCCGCTGTTTCGAGCAGCTGGCAAGCCTGGAGCTCGGCCTGCCAGCGCGGGTCTGTTTCGGCCATTCCTGTCGGGCTGCCCTCGAGCAGCACCGTGACGCTGACACCACTTTGGGCTTTGGCAACAAGCAGGTCGGTCAGGTCGCCGTGGTTCAGCGTGTAGACCTCGATGCTGATACTTTCCTGGGCTGATTCCAGCGTGCGCGAGATGATTGCATAGCCATTATCCGGCGTTACGCCAAGCATCAAGGTGGCGCTTGTCGTTGTTGTCAGGGGCCAGAAAAATGGTTCCACGAAGTCCCAACCCGGAAAGACTGCGCGGCGTCCGCGGAGCGGGTCGTTGACGGCTTGCATCCAATCGGCAAGGGTGTGGGTATCGGTGACCGGTTGCCCGGTGAGCTCATCGGGAATGCGGTGAAGAATCTGGCCTTCGGCACTGGCTACATCATTTTGGTAGACTTGCAGGGCGTCACCCTGCCATCCGGCGGCGTTAGGGTCACCATTTTCACCAAATACGACCGCATCTATAACGCTGTGGGCCGCATCGCGCAAGATGAGCTCGTCGCCTTCGTTGGCGAGATTGTTCATTAGCCAGGGCGAGAGCAGATAATCTGCCGCGAAACCGAAACTCTGCTGAAAAGTCTCCAGGTCGCGGGTGAGCCATATTCCCCCCTGCGGCGGAAGCGTGATGTTCGGAAGAGCGCGGCAGGCATCATTGCCGCTTGCAATCTTGCACAGTTCCCAGCCATTCAGGTACGCTGGCGCCGTGCTGAGATTTTGGATTTGCACCGCCTCATCGGTATCGAGGGGCGCTAAGCCATCGAAGAGCACGGCATTGATCAGCACATTCGTGAGGGTCGTGGTCCATAGCGCTGTGTTGTTGAGGCGGGTGCTTTCGGGGGTTGCGGTATGGGCGACCAGGGTGTTCACTAGTGTCAATGGGGCGGTCGGGACGAGTGTCCCGGTGAGGGTGATTTGGCACTCGGCGCCGATTCCGAGGGCGTCGAGATTCCAGATCACGTTTTGCCCGGCGGCGAGCGCTGGCGCGGGGCGGCTGTTGCGGAAGACAACGCCTGTTGGAAGTGTGTCGGTGATACGCGGGCTGACGGCGGGGCGCTGCCCGATGTTTGCGATGTGCAGCGTGTAGGTAATCGTCGCTCCGGCTGACGCAGTGAGCGGGCCTGTTTTCAGAACTTGCAGGTCGGCATTTTCGGGGTTCGGCGGCAGTGCGGCAGCATTGCGCGCTTTGGGAGTGCCATTTAGCGGATTGCCGTTGGCGTCCAGGCCATTGCGCACCAGGCCGGTGTGGGTTGCCCAGTTGGCGTCGCTATCAGGCTCGAGCGGGTTGATGCGTTCCATGGAAGCTTTGCTGATATTGTCGCCCGCGGGCCAGGCGCCTTCATTGGCGTTGGCGGTGTCAATCACCGAATTTGCGGCGTTGCGCAAGGTCAGGCTTTCGCCCGTGTTGACCAGGTCGCCAGTGTAGATTTGATCCGCGGTGATATCGCTCACCGTTGTGTCATCCGTGCGCTCAAGGAGAAAGAATCCGCCGGCGGGAATGTTGCCGCTCAGGGTGATGTTGGGTGTATTATTGGCGTTACCCTGCAAGGTCCAGCCGTCGAGGGCAATTTCGTGTGGGCTGGTGTTATGGAGCTCGATCCATTCATCGGTGGGGCTGGCGGCGGTGCCCATCCACGCGACCTCGTTGATGATGACAGCGCCAGTGGTAAGTGGTATGAGGCGCCGGGCTTCCAGTGGGGGAGTGGAGGCGGGCGTTCGCAACCATAAGAACAGCGTTATGGCTACCCTGCCCCACATTTGCACGGCGCGACGCCTGGCGAGCGGTGTCATTCTGGCCTCTTTGCGGTTAGGACTGGTGATGGGTAACTCCATTATAGCATGGTGTGAAAGGGTGGGGGCATTCATGGGGGGCGATTTCGTTGCCGTTTCTTTAAACTCGGCTATAATGAAATTGTAGTTGTTCGACAAACTAAATCTTGATCCCGTTGGAGAGCAGTGCGGACTTCAATGGTGGCGCTAAGCCAGTGGTCTCCAATGTTAAAGGAGGTCGAGGTGAATACCGTAAACGACAAAAGTCTCAAAGTCCTCTTTCTCGCGGCGGAAGCAACTCCGTTCGTCAAGGTCGGCGGCCTGGCGGATGTGGCCGGCGCCTTACCCAAAGCTTTACGGCAACTTGATGTAGATGTGCGTTTGATGTTGCCGCGTTATGGGAATACTGGTGGTAAGGATCATGATTTGCGGCGTGTTGGAGGTCCTATCGCGGTGCCTTTGGGACCGGGGAAGGAGCAGGTGCATCTTTTAGAGACTGAGGTTGATGGGCTGCCGGTGTATATGATTTGGGACGAGCAATACCTCTCCACCCGGGAGAAGGTTTATGGTTTCAACGATGACCCGCGCCGTTTTACCTTTTTCTCCCGCGCTGTTATCTCCACCCTGCAGATGATGGATCGGGAGATGGGATGGAAGCCTGATGTGATTCATGCCCATGATTGGCATACTGCTCCGGTTGTGGCCTGGCTAGATGTGTATGGTAAACGTGATGCTTTTTACCGTGATATGGCGACGTTGTTCACGATTCACAATCTAGCCTATCAGGGGCTTTGTGGCCGGCTGATTTTGACCTTCGCTCAGATGCAGGACCTCGGACATTTGCCGGTAGAGCCTCCCGGACAAGTCAACTGGATGGCTCAGGGCATTGCCCATGCCGATGTGCTCAGCGCTGCCAGCCCCTCGTATAGCCGCGATATCCTCACTCCCGAGAACGGGATGGGGCTGGATGCCCTGTTGAGCGAGCGTCAGGAGCGTCTGTTTGGCATTTTGAACGGTATTGATGACGCCATCTGGAATCCCGATACGGATCCGGCCTTGACACAGTCCTTCAACGCTGCCTCGTTGCGCATGCGCGCCGTGAACAAAGCCGCTCTGCAGCGTGAGGTGGGCTTGCCCAACCGCGCAGAGACGCCTTTGCTGGGTGTTGTTTCCCGCCTCGATCCTCTCAAGGGGCTGGATATTATGTTGCCCGCTTTAGAGTCGCTCCTAAGCCAGCAGGATGTGCAGTTTGTGTTGTTGGGCACTGGCGAATCGGCATACGAAGAGCGGTTCCGGTCGTTGCAGCAGCGATTTATGGATCGTGTACGCGTTTTCATCAAATTTGACGATCGTCTGGCGCGTCGCATCTACGGGGGTATTGATTTGTTCTTGATGCCCAGTCAGTATGAGCCAGGAGGGTTGGGGCACATGCTCGCGTTGCGCTACGGTGCAATTCCGGTTGTGCGCGCGACGGGGGTGCTTGCTGATACCGTTATTGATGCCACCACGCAACCCAAACGTGGCAATGGCTTTGTGTTCCGTCCCTACACGGCTGATGCGCTTGGCGAGGCCTTGCAGCGTGCCCTGGTGGTCTATCATAACTCCCGGCAATGGCAGGCTTTGCAACAGCGTGCGATGGAGTTTGATTTTTCGTGGTCGAACTCGGCGCGAGCTTATGTAGACCTTTACCATCGCGCGAAGGCACAGCATTGATCGCACGGTAGTTCAATCTCTTAGCAGGATAGATTTTATGACTGATACCAAGCCCTTCTTCTGCGTCCACGGTCATTTCTACCAACCTCCACGAGAAGACCCTTTTACAGGTGACTACCGCGAAGAGCGTGAAGCCGCTCCCTATCCCAATTGGAATGCGCGCGTTACCGCGGAGAGCTACCAGCCAACCGCTGAGGCGGGGAATTTCGGGCGAATGAGCTTCAACCTCGGCGGCACACTGGCGCGCTGGATGGACCGGCATGCTCCAGACACGTATGCACGGATTGTGAGCGACGTGCAGGCTTATTATGAGCAGCACGGTGTGGTTAATGGCGTCGCGCAGTCGGTTCACCATACGATTCTGCCGCTGGCGCGGGGCAGGGATAAGCGTTGTCAGATTCGGTGGGGCATTGCCAGTTTTGTTGCGCGTTTTGGACATCAGCCTGAGGGCCTGTGGTTGCCTGAAATGGCCGTTGATTATGCCACTCTGGAAGCCGTGGCGGATTCTGGGATGCAGTTTGTGATCCTATCGGATGAGCAGGTGCGTGGTGACCTGGTCCACGGCAGTGGTCCCTATAAGGTGCGTCTGGGGCAAAATCGTTTTATGACTGTTTTTGTGCGTGACTGCGGGCTATCGAATGCGTTTGCGTTCAACATGCCGTCGGCCAAGCAAGCCCGCGCCTGGGTGAATTCTACCTTGCACTGGCGCAAGCCAGGCTCGCTTACCTTGCTGGCGACGGATGGCGAGACTTTTGGCCATCACCACCGACATGGCGTGGATGTACTGACCGCGTTGACCACTCCCTCAGCACAGGATGTGTACGAAGTTACCACGTTGGGCGCCTATTTGCGCCAGCACCCACCCACGGTTGAAATCGAAGTTATCGAGAATTCTGCCTGGAGTTGCGCGCATAATTTGGGTCGCTGGTCGACGGGGTGTGCTTGTACTCCCGGTTTGGGCTATTGGAAAGGCGCTTTGCGCCGTGCGCTGGACAATGTGGCGCATGAGATTGATGAGATCTTCGCGGATGCGATGCACGCCCGTGATATCGCGCCTTGGGCGATTCGCGATGACTATATTCACGTTGTGCTGGGGCAGATTTCGGGTGTACAATTCCTGTCCAAGCATCACTTGGGGCACTTGCCTACCGTCACCCAGCAGCAAATGCTCTCGCTCTTGAATGCGCAGCTCTACCGGCAACGGATGTACACCAGCTGCGCCTTTTTCTTCGAGGAGTTGGAGCGGTTGGAGCCGCGTTACGCCATCAGTAATGCGGTGCAGGCGCTGGCATTGGTGCGTTACGCTATGGGGGATGATTTAACGCCGGCGTTCCGGCGCGATTTGAGTATTGCGGTGAGTCCCTCTACTGGTCGGACCGGCGCTCAGATTCTGATGGATATTCTCGCAACGGCAGAGATGGGCGAAAGCCCGTTAGGCGGCTCGATGCGGGAATTGCGACCGCTCCTCGGCGGTTAAATCGCGATTCCCGCCCAAAGGAGCGATGTTTTTTTTGTTTGCGATATACTTCGCGTAGTCATATTGAGAGAGGGAAACTTTTGTTTTTCTCTTTCTGGGAAGATAAAAAAGGCTATACGAAATCGCTTTGGGCTTGTCAATCTTCCTCTTTGCGCTACAATCGCCTGCATGCAACCAAAACACCAGATTTCACGTGGCATTTTTCTCGTTTCACTAGCATTAATCCTCTGCGCCGCAGCATGGGTGCGCATTTATGACCTTGATTGGGATGAGGGGACCCATCTGCATCCCGATGAGCGCTATTTAACGATGGTGACGGCGGCGTTGACGGTGCCTGAATCGCCGCAGCAGTATTGGGACACGACAACTTCACCGCTGAATCCCGAAAATCGAGGCTTTGGCGGTTATGTCTATGGTACCTTGCCACTGTTTGCAGCCAGGGCTGCTGGAACCTGGTTAGATCAAGCCTGTTCAGAAAACCCGCCGCTTCTTCCACAATTGGTGCGCCAGTTGCTTTTTGGTCCCAACCAGCTCTGCTATGTGGGCCAATACACCGGTTACGCCGGAGTTCATCTGGTAGGGCGGTATCTTTCGACTGCGGCTGACCTGCTGACCCTGGTAGCGCTGGTTCTGCTGGCGCGCCGTTTGTTTGGCGAACGCGTGGCATTGCTGGCAGGCTTACTATACGCGTTCGCAGTCTTGCCGATCCAACACGCGCATTTCTTCGTGGTGGATAGTTTCGCCACGGTGTTCGTCACCTGGACCCTATATCTATCCGTCGTCGCCACCAACCCACGCCGTGACTGGGTATTGCTCCTCGCGGGCATCACGACCGGGCTGGCAGTAGCCTGTAAAATCAGCACATGGCCTATTGCCGGGGTGGTGGGCCTCGCGGGCCTGGTGAGCGTCGAGAAAACCGATTCGGGCACAAAATTGCGCCTCCAGGAGCGGTTATCGACACTCTTGTTCCTCATTGCATCGGGTTTTCTCGCCCTGCTGGCATTCCGAGTCGCACAACCTTATGCCTTCAGTGGACCAAACTTTTGGAATGTAAGTCTTTCACCCTCATGGCTGAATTCGATGAAGTATATCCGGCAGCTGGTGAGTGGTGAAATTGACTCTCCGCCGGGTCACCAATGGACATCACGACTACCGTTGGTCTTTCCGTGGGTCAATATGGTTTTCTGGGGTATGGGGTTGCCCCTTGGTCTGGCCGCATGGGCAGGATGGGGCTTTGGAGCACGCACCCTCTGGCGCGAGAGGCGACTGGATGCGGCTTTACCCTGGCTCTGGGGGACCCTGTTTTTCCTCTATCAAGCCGTGCAATGGGTCAAATCCATGCGCTACCTGCTGCCGGTTTACCCAGTATTCACGCTCTTCGCCGCGTGGGGATTGGTCACCCTGACTGCGGCGGCGAAAAAAGCGCTGGAGAAACAGCGTTCCCCGTGGCAAACCTGGGTTTTGAAAGCCTGTCGTGGCGCCACCGGTGTGGTGGTCATTGGCGCGGTCTTGTGGGCTGTGGCCTTCATGCAAATCTACGTGCGCCCCTTTTCGCGTGTGGAAGCTTCGCGGTGGATGTTCGAAAACATTCCGACAGCACTGACTATTCGCACGCAAGAGGGACTACAGATACAGCTGCCCGTACAACCCAACGCGATTCTCTACAAAGAGGGGCGCCCGCTACAGCTGCAATTTTCCACAAACGTAGCCGGAACACTCAATTACCTAACGCTCAACAAGGTGCAACTAAGTGATCCGGCAACTGCGGTTAAGCTCGAAGTGATTTTAGCGGCGGACCCGGAGTTTCTGAGTGTACGGGCGCAACAGGAGGTGCAGATTTCTGCCGGAAGCAGCACCCCCACAAAACTCACAGTCGCCCTGCAACCGTGTACGGTCGCGGCTAACGAGCAACTTTTCGTACAGGTGCGGCTGACCGAGGGAGCGCCAATCACCCTGGGGACCTCGGTGCTAGGCAATGAGCATTGGGATGACGCCATGCCCGTGAGGATTGACGGCAAAGACCCCTTTTATGATTGGTACAAGGGTCTATCCTCCAGCAGCGATTCGTCCATGCAGATGTACAACAACGACGATCCAAGCAAATGGCAATTGCTCCACACCTGGCTCGAAGAGGTGGACTACATCGTTCTTTCCAGCAACCGGCTCTACGGTTCCATTGCACGATTGCCGCAACGCTACCCCCTTACAGTCGCCTACTATCAAGCGCTTTTCGATGGCAGTCTCGGCTTTGAACTGGCGGCTGAGTTTGTGTCCTTTCCGGCGCTCGGCGGATGCCAGATCGAAGATCAAGAAGCGCCTTTCACCATTCCGCCGGCGCGCTACACCACAGCCCGCAAGTGCTCAATTCCCTATCCGGTGGCGGAAGAGGCGTTCAGCGTCTACGATCATCCCCGAGTGCTGATTTTTGCCAAAACTGCCGCCTATTCCCGTGAACGCGCGAAAATGTTGCTCCCGCTATCGCTAACGGACCAGGCGGTGTGGATGACGCCAAAGCAGGCTACCCGGGAAACCGGCACCGACGGCATACCCCTGGTGATGGATGCTGAAACGCGTGAGGTACAGGAGGGTGGGGGGACATGGTCAGCCATGTTCAAGCGCAGCGCACTGCAAAACCGTTATCCCGTAGTGGCGGTTCTACTCTGGTGGTTGGTCCTCAGTCTGTTAGGGTGGCTGGCATTTCCCTGGATGATGTTGCTTTTCCCCGCATTGCGAGACCGGGGATATGGGCTTGCCCGCATGTTGGGACTTCTATTATGGGCATATCCCGCCTGGTTGTTAGCTTCGCTGCACATGGTGCGGCATACACAACTGTTGTTGTGGGGCTTGCTGCTCGTATGGGCGGTGATGACGATTTGGCTGGTTCGCCGGCACTGGAGTCGCGTGCGCGAATTCTGGCATCAGCGCTGGACAGACCTTTTGCGCATTGAAATTATCTTTGCGGTGTTGTACACAGGCTGGGTGCTGGTGCGTTATGCAAATCCTGATTTCTACCACCTGGTGGCAGGTGGTGAAAAGCCCATGGACCTGGCGTATCTCAATGCCGTCATCAAGTCAAGTTGGTTCCCCCCGTATGATCCCTGGTTTGCCGGTGGGGAAATGAATTACTACTACTTTGGATTCGTGCTCATCGGTTCGTTGATCAAAGCGACCGGCATCCTACCCAACGTTGCTTACAACCTGGCAATTCCCACGCTGTTTGCGATGACCGGGGCAGGAGCATATACACTGGCGGCAAATCTCGCGTCGGGAGGGGAGAGTGCTGCGCCGGGAAGCGCACGCCGGGCCCGGCGCGCAGGCATCTGGGCTGTGGCTCTGGTCGTGCTGCTGGGCAATCTGGGCGAAATTCAGCTGTTGATCAAGGGGTTGGCCGAGATCGGCAAGGTGCAATTCGAAAGCCTGATTCCCGGGTATCAGCTACTGGTATCGGCAGCTGCAGGCTTCTGGAAAGTGGTGGTTAAAGGGCAAGCGCTAGCCTTTCGCCCGGAATGGTGGTATTGGAATGCAACGCGGATCATCCCTGCCGGACCGGGCGAGGGGGCGGGACCTATCAATGAGTTCCCGGTGTTCACCTTTCTGTACGGCGACCTTCATGCGCATGCGATATCGCTGCCACTGACGCAGATTGCAGCCGGCATTGCGCTGCAATGGGGATTACGGGCAGCGCCGCAATGGCATTCGCGTGCGAATTCTATCATAGTCGAGGCCTGGCGCTTTTTCCGTAAAGCGCTGCCGCTTCTGATGCTTGCCGGGCTTACGGCGGGCGCACTTCAGGCAACCAATACCTGGGATTATCCGACCTATCTGGCGCTGATGAGTGTGAGCTTTCTGCTACCCCTGCTCTTCTCCAAACGCGACGCACCCGACGCAGATTCGGTAGCCGGTGATGGGTTGACAGATGCCCCACAGTTGCGCTTTCCGACCTATCAATTGGCGGCGCCGCTGCTCATCTGGGGCATAGCGGCAGTGTTATTCTACCCTTTCACCTCCAATTACATCGCCATCTACGGCGAGGTTGGCGCATGGACCGGACGCCGCACGACGGCGGGAGAATATTTTCTCATCCACGGGCAATTTGTGATCCCGTTGGCGCTGCTGGCTGTGGCGCAAGCCCGGGTGATGCTAAATCAGTTACAACATTGGCTGGGCACGACTCCCTGGAAGGAGTTGCTGGCGGTGAGCGTAGGAACGCTGTTGCTATCGCTAACGCTGCTCTTTATCGGAGTCGAAATTGCCTGGATTGTGATTCCCCTGGGGGTGACGGCGGCGCTATTGTTGTTGAACCCCCATCAGCAGCCCCACTGGCGCGTGTTTTGGTTCTGGGTGGGCACGGCGCTTACCATCACCCTGGTGGTCGAGCTGATCGTGCTCAAGGGGGATTTGGGACGGATGAATACCGTGTTCAAACCCTATATGCAGGTGTGGATGCTGTTTGCCATCACCGCAGCCGTGGCTCAAGAGCGTTTGTGGACATTCTTCTGGAATGGGAAGGATAGTACCGATGTGCGCCTGGAACGCTGGTTCAGTGGGCGGTGGGTGTGGCTAGGCGATGCCAACCTTAGTATCTTGATGCTGCTGTTGTTGCTGAGTGCTCTCTATCCCGTGTTTGCAATCCCTGGCAAATTACGGGACCGATGGGTCAGCGATGCCCCGCGCACGCTGGATGGGAGCAATTCTCTGGCGTTTGCCCAGCACTATGAGAACGGCTCTTCTGTCGCGTTGGCGCCTGACCTGGCGCTTATCAGATGGATGCAGGACAACATCACCGGTTCGCCGACAATCATGGAAATGAATGCTGCTGTAGAATATATTACCTGGGGCAATCGGGTGAGCATCTACACCGGTTTGCCTTCGGTTGTGGGGTGGCGCTGGCATCAAGTACAACAACGGATGGTTATGCCAGCCGGAACTGTTGAGCTGCGGCAAGCAGACGTTCGCGCCTTCTATGATACTACGGATACGCAAGTGGCGTGGAGAATTCTCGAGCAGTATCAGATTGCGTATGTGGTCTTGACGCCTTATGAACGAATGGTGATGGCGCAGCCGGGGCTGGAGAAATTCGATACGCTGGTAGCCGGGGGTTGGCTAGAAATCGTCTATGATCAAAATGGCGCGCGGCTTTATAAGGTTGTCAGCCGGTAGATACGAAAAACCATCGCGTTAGCTGCTTTCCATGGTATTGATGGTTTCAATTGCGCCATTTAACTGGCGCCCACTATCCTGTCCCGTCGCTTCAATGGTGATCACCGTTCCTACAGGGAGCGTTTCCAGCAGAACAATCTCCTGCACGTATTCGCCATTCTGCAGCGCCTGCGAGCCATAGAGGTATGATTGGGCTGGAGCCTGGACGACGACCATGATGGCTTCTTCAGGCTGAAAACCACTGCCATGAATAGAAATCCTATCACCGGGGCTTACTGTGGTAGGAGCAATGTCCAGACCGGCTTCCCCGGAAACTGACTCGGGACCGGATGTGACCCCCGCATCTGGAAGAACCGCAGCGACCATAGGCGTCGTTGTGGCCTCGGGGCAGGGAGACAATGTACAGCCGCCAAGCAAAAGCACGAGCAAAAGCATCCCTGGTATGCCGCAGAGCAGCCGAATTTTGCATGGGTGGCTTTGACAGGGAGAATGCGAGCTTTGTTTTCTCATCAGTTTTGCCTTGCCATAACCGTGTAAAGTGTTAGATTGCCCTCACGTCCATCTGAGGCATACATTTCTACAACCTCCAACTCTGCATCGCACGCTATGCGCTGGGCTTCATCAGCGCTGACGTGATGCACGAAGCGCAAGCCAAAGCCTTCACGCCGCCAATCCAGCAGACAATCGCCAGGTTCAACATCAGACTCTGATAATCCAATGCTTTCCCAGGGCTGAAGGCGTTTGCGAAACCGTTCGGCTGCAAGCACCTGCCAGTTCGCTAAGATCATTCTTCCGGTCGGTGGCAACAATGCCGCTGCCTGCTGCAGTATCCGCAGGCGATTTGCGTATCCCGGAATGTGATGCAAAACTGCTCGCGCCAGAATCACATCATAGGGCGGATTGACCTGCGCAACCCAATCCTGCTCCATCAAATCCGCGACCACAAAATGCGCGAGGATAGGGTAAGCCTGGCTTCGGGCAAGCGCTATCAGCGAAGCTGAAAAATCCACCCCTAGATACTGGCAACCCGCTGGAAGAAGCCGCGCAAAGCGTCCCTGTGCACACCCCAGCTCAAGCACGCGCTGACCAGGCTCAATCAACGCGAGCGCATATTTCATGCCAGGCTCATTTGCCCCACGCGAGTCGGCAAAAGTGTCAGCAAAGTGATTATAGAAATTACGGTTCAATTCATTGAGTTGCTTTATGACTTCTTGTTGCATACACCTATTATAGGCGAGAAATCACTATTTGAAAAGTCCTTTATTCTTATGACACTGTTATGGAAATAGGTTTTGCTGTCAAAAAGAGGTGTTTATTGCATAAAACTAATCAAAACCCAAACACCCCAACCAAGACCCT
Organism: Anaerolineae bacterium; assembly: GCA_016931315.1. Taxonomy (GTDB): domain Bacteria; phylum Chloroflexota; class Anaerolineae; order B4-G1; family SLSP01; genus JAAZNO01. Next base: position 9,657 of record JAFGFB010000319.1, on the reverse strand, counting down.
CCAAAACCCAACTTGAGTTATAATAGGGGGTATGGTCAAAGGTGGCGTACCCAAACCAATAGATTTATCCGCGCCCGAGGAACGCGAGCGCGTCTACCATATTCTTCATGCGGTGGCAGCGCTGGCTGAGGATACGGAGGACTACTCAGATATTCTACGGCGCTATCCGAGCCCTTCAGGCACCTATGCAAAATCGCAGCTGCTTGAGGCTTATCGCCGCCTGGTCGCGGAAGGCGCATTTGCGCCGCGCGCCGACCTTGAGCGACGATTGCGCGGGCGTCCGGTACGAACGATCTCCGGTGTGACCCCTGTGGCCGTGTTGACCGAACCGTATCCCTGCCCGGGGAAATGTATTTTCTGCCCCGCCCAGCACGATGCCCCTAAAAGCTATCTCGATGGAGAACCGGGGGTGTTGCGTGCGCTACAATACAACTACGATCCCTTCGCGCAGACCGCCGGGCGAATCACCGCGCTTAATGCTATTGGTCACCCGGTGGACAAAGTGGAGTTATTGGTTCTTGGGGGGACCTGGTCCTGTTATCCGGCAGAGTACCAGGAGTGGTTCCTGCGCCGTTGCTTCGATGCGATGAATGAGACAGAATCGGCAACGTTACAAGAGGCACACCTGGAAAATGAGCGGGCGCCACACCGGAACGTGGGCCTGGTTATCGAGACACGGCCCGATTGCATTACACCCCAGGCGTTAGTGGGTCTCCGTAGAAACGGCGTGACCAAAGTGCAGATTGGCGCGCAGAGCCTCGAAGATCGGGTTCTGCTGCTCAACCGGCGCGGGCACACTGTCGCCCAGACCCGGAAAGCGGTGAGCCTTTTACGGCTCGGGGGGTTCAAGGTGGTATTGCATTGGATGCCCAACCTCCTCGGCGCGACATTGGAATCCGACCTTGCCGATTTTGCGCGGCTGTGGAGCGATCCAGCGCTACGCCCGGACGAGCTCAAAGTGTACCCAACGGCGTTGATCGAGGGCACAACGCTCTACGATTTGTGGGCGGCGGGAGAGTATGCGCCGTACGAGGAAGCAGACCTGATTGAGCTGCTGGTGAAGTGCAAGACCCTGGTACCCCCGTATTGCCGGATCAACCGCCTGATGCGGGATATTCCGGCGTCGTATATCGTCGCGGGAACCCGTAAGAGCAACCTGCGCCAGGTAGTGCAGCAAACGATGCAAGCGCGCGGATTGCAGTGCCAGTGTATTCGCTGCCGCGAGGTGCGGGGTCGCGAAATGCACGAGCAACAGGGCAAAGGTAATGCAGGGCAAGAGTTTTTGAGCACTCAAGCAGGGGGCAATGGCAGCCGTATTGAAGATGTCACTTACGATACGGATGCCACGGTGGAGCACTTTCTGCAGGTATTAACCCCTGAAGAGCGCCTGGCAGGCTTTTTGCGGCTTTCGCTTCCTAACGCTCCACGCACAGAAATCCCCCTTCCGGAAATCCGCGAGGCAGCCATGATTCGCGAGGTCCACATTTATGGTCCGGCACAGGAACTGGGGCAACGGGGGTGGGGGGAGCAGCACCGTGGATTGGGAACACAGCTGCTGGAAATCGCAGGCGACCTGGCGCGCAAAGCCGGGTTCCGCGAGCTGGCAGTTATCGCTGCTGTGGGAACCCGGCCCTATTACCGCGAACGAGGCTTTGTGGAAGGCGAGCTGTATCCGATTCGACGCCTGTAGAAGCCCCTACTGTGCATCCAGTGGAAGCTCTTTGCTATCCAGCTCCGTCAATTCACCGGTGACGGTGAAAACCACCCGCTCGCATAGATTGGTCACCCGGTCTGCAGCACGCTCCAGATTGTGCGCTGCCCACAGCAGATAATTGGCTTGCTCGATAGCGCTGGGGTCTGCCATGATATAGGTGATGAGCTCCCGGTAGACCTGCTCGTAGAGCGCATCCACAAAATCATCCTCTTGTGGAATGGCATGTGCTAACACTACATCGTGGCGGATGAAGGCATCTAGCGCGCGGTGTAGCATGGAGCGCGCTTTTTCTGCCATCAACGGCACATCAATCAGCGGTTTGAGCAAGGGCTTATCACCAATTAGTAAATTGATTTTGCCGATCCCTTTAGCGTAGTCGCCAATGCGTTCCAACTCGCCCGCGATTTCCAGAATCGCGGCTAGAATTCGCAGATCACTCGCCATGGGCTGACGGGTGGCAATCAGCACCAGGACTTGCTCCTCAATAGCGAAACGTTTGCGGTTGATGACGCGATCCTGGGCAATGATTTGCCGCGATCCAGCAAAGTTGCGCTGCTTAAGGCATTCTACCGATTCGATCAGCGCATTTTCCACCATGCTTCCCAGCGCGAGTACTTCATCTTGCAATCGCTGCAATTCGTTATCAAATGTCCTTCTGGTCTCCATAATCCGCCTCAACTTAGATAGACTTTGGGAGTGTCTTTTTTCCATTGTACCAGAAAATCCAATACTTGCTGTTGTATTGCATCACGCACCTGCTGGAAAATCCGCAGCTTCGCGGCCTCGCCCCCTTGTGCTGCGGCTGGGTCTGGAAAGCTCATCTGACTGCGAGCCGAATTGCCCGTACACAAAAATAACACACGCAGTTTTCCCATGCTAGCTCCTCGTCTTTGAATTTTGAGTATGACTCTACCGAAGCGGTCTTTTTGAGGGGATTTTTGTGGTGGGGCTTTGCCCCACCACAAAAATCCCCTTTTGCTCCCGGCCTTCAAGCCAAACTCAGTTGGCAAAACCAATCAAATAAAGGCGCGGTTTTGAGAGTGTTTTTTTCGGATAGGTTCTTAGCCAAATCGGCCCGTGATATAATCCTCAGTCCGCTTGTCTTTTGGATTCGTGAAGATTTCACGCGTATGGCCTTGTTCGACCATGTAGCCGGCGCGGTTTTCATCCACCATGAAGAAAGCGGTGTAGTCTGAGACGCGAGCCGCCTGTTGCATGTTGTGAGTCACCACAATGATCGTATAGTCTTGCGCCAGGGTGCGCATCAATTCTTCAATGCGCAGGGTAGCAATTGGATCGAGCGCCGAAGCCGGTTCATCCATCAGGATAATTTCCGGCTCGATGGCAATGGCACGCGCGATGCACAGGCGCTGTTGTTGCCCCCCGGAGAGCGCCAGGGCACTTTGCTGTAGTTTGTCCTTTACCTCATCCCACAAGGCCGCGTGTCGCAAGGTACGTTCCACAAGTTCGTCAAGGTTGCCGCGATAACCGTTAATGCGGGCGCCCCAGGCGACGTTTTCGTAGATGCTCTTGGGAAAGGGGTTGGGTTTTTGAAAAACCATCCCTACGCGCCGGCGCACTTCGACCGCATCCACGGTGGGGGCATAGATATTCTGTCCCCCGAAAAGCACCGCGCCTTCCACACGAGCAGATGGAATGAGGTCGTTCATGCGGTTGAAAGCCCGCAGTACTGTGCTTTTGCCGCAACCAGAAGGTCCGATAAAGGCTGTAATTTTGCGTAACTCGACGTGCAGGTTGATATCACGTACGGCGCAGAAATCTCCGTAGTAGATCGTCAAATCGTGGGTTTCGATAGCGCAGTTGCCGGCTGCAGCCGGTGTATCAACCAGGCATTGTTGAACCTGAGTGTGGGTGAAAATTGGGCTGATGAAATTCATGACGCTTACAAAGCCTCCTCTTTCAAACTATCCCTGCCGCCGGTAGCGATTGCGTAGCAGAATGGCTGCGGCGTTCAGGCTCAATAACAAAACAAGCAACACCAGAATGGCGGCAGCAGCCAGGTTCCGATACTGGTCTTGTGGTCGCGTCGTCCATTGATAAATCTGGATGGGTAGGGTGGTGAATTTGGAAAACGGCCCGCTGGGGTCCAGAGCCACAAATGCCGAGGCGCCGACGACGACCAACGGGGCGGTCTCTCCAATGGCGCGCGAGATGGCTAAAATTGTTCCCGTAAGAATGCCCGGCAAAGCATTGGGCAATACATGGTGCCAGATTGTCTGCCACCGGGTGGCGCCCAAGCCATAACTTGCCTGGCGCAACGAAGCGGGTACGGCCTTGATGGCTTCTTGAGCATTGATGATGAGCAGCGGCAGAACCAGCAAAGCCAGAGTCAGCCCGGCGGAGAGCACGGTACGCCCGTTAGCCGTGGTGGGGTCACCTGCGCCAAGCCACGCGCCGCTGGTCAAAGGTTCCAAACCGCGCACGAAGATTGCCAGCCCCAACATGCCATAGAGGATGGAGGGCACTCCCGCCAGATTGTTGATATTGGTTTGGATGACGCGGTTGACCAGGGTGTCACTGGCATATTCCTCCAGGTAAATTGCAGCGCCCACGCCAATGGGGAAGGCAACGGCAATGGTAATCACAATGGTCCATAATGACCCTAAAATGGCTGTACGAACGCCCGCAAACTCCGGGCTGCTCGATTGTGGCGATTGTATGAATGTGGAATTAATCCAGGCGTGAAACTCAAGTCGAGCCTGGGGATATTCCGCGAGCACCTCAGCTTCGATTGCCGCACGGTTGGTGAGCGAGTCAGTCAGCGACCAGGTTTTCACGATTTTCGGTTCGACAACGCGCTCCAACACCAGGGCATAAACGTTGGCGCGATCGCGCTCCTCGAACGGCAGGTCGTTCTCCAGGCGTCGCAACAAGCCTGCGGAAATATGCCCGGTCAAAATCTCCACCAGTTGGGCTTTATCCAGCGTTTCCAGCGGCATGCCGTCACGCGCCAAAGAGGCCGGATCAATGCGGTTCTCAATCGCAACCAATCCAAAGGACTCATCCACGATATCGTAGAGCAATGCGCCCAAGGCTACAATAGCGATAATAATGGCGCCCAGAAAGAGGGTGCTCCAGATTCCAGCGGCGCGATGACGGTGTAATGTTCGCGGGTCAAAGTGCGCACGGGTCATTCATACACCTCCCGGAAACGCCGTACGATACGATTGCTGATCAAGTTAAGCGTAAGGGTCATAAAGAATAACATCAATCCGATGGCAAAAATGCTGTTGTAGTCAATAGAATCGTAACTCAGGTCGCCGCCGCTGATGCGGACAATGTGACCGGTCATCGTTTCAGCCGCACGGAAGGGATTTAGAGTAAAACTCGGTCCAGCGCCCGCCGCAATCGCAACAATCATGGTCTCGCCAATGGCGCGTGAAGCAGCGATGATAAAGGCGGCAGTGATCCCCGAAAGCGCTGCCGGCACAACTACCTTCACGGCGGTCTCCAATTTGGTGGCACCCAGGGCATAAGCCGCCTCACGCAGGCTGCCCGGCACCGCGCTGAGGGCATCCTCGCTCATGGAAGTGACCAGGGGCAGGATTAGAATGCCCATGACCAGACCGGCGGAAGCCGTGTTGTAGATTTCTACCGTGTCGGCGCCAAAAAGAGTGCGCAAAAGCGGGGTCATGAAGCTCAACGCAAAATACCCATAGACAACGGTGGGGATGCCCGCGAGTATCTCGAGAATCGGCTTGAGAACGCCGCGAGTGCGCGGGGTAGCGTATTCACTCAAATAAACGGCAGCACTAAGCCCTAGCGGCAAAGCCACCAACAAGGCAATAGCGCTGGTTATCAATGTGGCATTGAAGAGTGGCAGAATGCCAAATTCCAGAATTGCCGGTTGCCATTTGGTCCCGGTGAAGAATTCTAGCAAGCTCACGTCAGGATTCCGGAAGAAGAGCAATGATTCATGCCCGAGCACATAGAGTATGCCGATGGTGGTCAAAATGGAAATTGCGCCACAGACAAACAGGAAGCCCTGGATAAAGGTTTCGCCCAGACGGAATCGCTTGTGCAACAGTGATTGGGTGTCAGACGCCGTTTCGCCGGGCAGATCGCCGGGCAATTTGCCGGGCAATTTGCCGGAAACAAGAGCCTGCTTCGTGCTTGTAAGTGCCAATTCAGTACCTCCGGATATGGTCAGCATTTTGCAGCAGGTGTGAAGCTGCTACAAAATGCTGTTTTTTCTGAGTTGCTGGTATGAGAACCGCCCCGGCATTTTCTGTAGGTGGGTCGCACCTATCGAGGCGGTTGCGGGCAGGCGAGCGTGTGCATGGGGAGCGGGTGGCATAGCGGGGTTGTACCGCAGGTGCAACCCACCGGCCCCAGGAGACCGTTCGCGCTACTGTTGGGTAGCACCAGGCCTGCATGGCCCCCTCGAGCGCCTCAGAGCTGGCAAGGAAATAGCCCACATTGCTTAGCTGGAGATTCTGGCTACTCAGGAGCGGGGTCTTGTCATTATCGAAGACTTCCTCAACGAAGTAATCGAAAGTGCCGCTATCCGTGCCGGGGATGAAGCGCAGAACAGGTTCACTGGGCCAGGCAGGGTTCACGCCAGACCACTTTTCCAACGACGCATTTTTTTCGCACTCCTCAACGCTATAGAATAGTCTGTGTACGTTTTCCGTACACAGACTATCGTATCACGAGGGGTTTAACGCCGTTTCAAAGCCAGGTTAAGGATTTGTAAACAAATCGAGGATTTGTAAACAAATCGAGAAATTTTTTTCTGGAGCGGCAATAGTGGCTAGACTAACGAGCATGTGGGCGATGCAAGAACACAGAGAGGTAGCTTTTTTTGTGATTTTTGCGGGCGCAGCCCGCAAAAGTCACGCTTGCGGAGAGAGGCGCAGAGGGTTTTTGAGTGATCTAGCCGATTTTGCCACTATAGTTTTTTAGACAGGATTTACAGGATTAACAGGATTCTTTCTTTGCGCTCTTGGCGGCCTGGCGTGAGTTCTTCTTATCTCACGCCAAGGCGCAAAGATTTTTTAGACAGGATTTACAGGATTAACAGGATGCTTTCTTTCTGCTACGAAATCCCTTGTGCCACGGGTAGCGAGAAATAGAACGTGCTGCCACGTCCCTCAACGCTTTCTACCCAAATCTGCCCGCGGTGCGCCTGAATGATATGTTTAGCGATGGCCAGTCCTAATCCAGTGCCGCCGCTCGAACGGGCGCGGTCGGCTTTGTAGAAACGCTCGAAGATTCGCGATAATTCTTCTTCGGCAATTCCCACGCCTGTGTCGCGCACCGCGATGATGACCTTGTCCGCTGCGCCACGCGCAGAGACGGTGATAGCGCCTCCGGCAGGGGTGAACTTAATCGCGTTGTGAAGCAAGTTAATCAGCACCTGCTGAATGCGTTCCGCATCGGCGAGCACGGGCGGAAGAGAGTCGGGCAATTCTGTCGCCAGGCTCAGTCCGGCGCGGCTGGCTTGCGGCAACATTCGCTCAACCGGCACGGAAATCAGCGTTGCTATGGGCGTAGATTGCATGAAGAAGGGAGCGCGGTTGGACTCAATGCGGGAAAGCTCCAGAAGTTCCTCCACAATCTGGGTCATAGCTGCCAGTTCCCGTTCCATATGGCTGAGAAAGCGCTGCGCCATGGTCGGGTCTTCCAGGGCGCCATCTTGTAAGGTTTCCACCAGTGCCGACAGGGATGCCAGCGGCGTGCGCAGTTCATGCGAAACGTTGCTGATAAAGTCGCGACGGATGGTTTCCAGGCGGCGAATACGGGTAAGGTCTTGCACAATGACGAGATATCCTGGCGCAGATGGCGTTTGCTGGGGGGTGATAATCACCTGGAGAAAAGTGCCTTTGCCGTGGTCAATCTCAACTGCTTCTTGCTGTTCCTGCTGTGACCGCTGGCACCGCAGCCACAATTCAATTAAGCGATGATGGCGTACCAACGCTGAGAAAGTGCTGCCCGGCGCCGCTTCTGGCGTTACAGCGAGAATACGCGCGGCAGCGGGATTCAGCATCTGCACAACGCCATCCAGATCTAAAACCAATACACCATCTGCCATATGGTCGAGAATCGAGCTCGAGCGGCTCTGCTCGGTGGTGAGCGCATTGAGTTTGTCTTGTAAATTCTCCGCCATGATGTTGAAAGCGCGGGTGAGTTGCCCCACTTCATCCTGTGTGGTAGGCAACAAGCGCGCATCCAGGTTGCCAGCTGCGACCTGTTGTGCCATCACCTTGAGCTGACGCACGGGGGAAGTCGTGCGGCTTGCAATGAGCAAAGCCAGTGCAATTGCAAATGTGACAGCAATAGCCGCCGTGGAGAAAATTGTCCGGTTGAGGCGTGCCAGCTCTGCCTGTACTTCCGCAAGTGGCAATGCCAGGCGGGCAATTCGAACCGGCGCCGCCGTCTCATCCAAGGCAATGGCGACATAAATCACCTCGGTGCGGGCGGTCACACTATAACGAATGCTGCTGCCTGAGCCCTGATCCAAAGCCTGCTGAATCTCTGGGCGATAAAGGTGGTTTTCCATAGTCGTGCGATCATGATCGGATTCGCCTAATACGACCCCATCAGCAGCGATAAAAGTTACCCGCGCGTCAAGCAGGCTGCTGTAATGCCGCGCGGTAGCATCAAGATCGCTCCCACCAGAAACATCCGCCGCGAGTTGTGCAGGAAGGTAATCTCCCACCACGCGGAGGTCGGCGAGCAATCGCGTTTCGAGGGTCTCGAGATAGGCTTCACGAAAATAATGCGACAGATACAGAGCCAGACCTGCGGTGGCGACAACGATCAAGAGCACAAAGGGTATAGCAATTCGCATTCGTATACTGCGATAATGTAACATAACGTTGTCTCCAGATAGGATGAATGGAAATTGAGAAGACGCGCAGATTTGTTTCAGCCTTCGAAACGGTAGCCAGTCCCGCGAACTGTGACAATGCGCAGGGGGTTGGCCGGGTCGTCCTCGATTTTTTCGCGCAACCAGCGAATATGAACATCCACCGTGCGGGTGCCACCGCTGAAGTCCCAGCCCCAGACCTCTTCAAGAATACGCTCGCGGGTGAGCACGCGTCCGCGGTGTAGCGCCAGGTAGGAGAGCAATTCGTATTCTTTGGGCTTGAGGTGCAGCAGCACTTCGCCACGATAAATCTCATGGCGGGTCGTGTCGAAGGTCAGATCGCCCAAGAGAAGTTTTTCCGAAGATGGTGGGGTGGGGGAGGTGTCCGCGCGCGGGGTCAGCTCCTCACGCAGCAGTTGCACGCGTCGCAGAAGCGCTTTGACCCGCGCCAGCAGCTCGCGCATACTGAAGGGTTTGGTTAAGTAATCATCGGCGCCGACTTCCAATCCAACCACTTTGTCAATTTCATCGGCGCGTGCGGTAAGCATCAATACCGGCATGGAATGCTCGCGGCGTAATCGCCGGCAGATCTCAAAGCCATCCAGCCCTGGCAGCATCAAATCCAGCAGGACGAGGTCGGGCCGTTGGGAATCCACCAGCGCCAATGCCTCAAAGCCATCAGCGGCAGTGAATACCTGGTAACCCAACCGCGCCAGATTGTATTCCAGCGTTTCCCGGAGGGTTAATTCATCTTCGACGACGAGAATTTTTTCGGTCATAGCTCCCTGGAAATCGGTCCGAGAATGGGCAAATGCCAGCACTTAGCCAGATTTCAGAATACTCCAAATTGGCAAATCGCCAATCGGGGTTTTGATTGAGTGTGCTAAATATACCACGGTCGCATTAACAGCATTTTAGTGTAATATTAATGTTGTGTAAAGGCTCAATACACATGGGCATTCGTAGCAGTTCAGTGGGCTTCTGCGCCCTCCATAAGGCTCGCTGTGCAATATGGTTGCTTCGTCAACCCCGGACGAATGCCTTGCTCCCGCTTCAGATGGTGCGTGAGGCGCATAGCGCGATTTCGGTCAGCGACCTGCTACGAAATCCC
>JAFGFB010000318.1 GCA_016931315.1 Anaerolineae bacterium | reverse complement strand
GTTATCGGCGATGTTATCCGTAAACGTGGCGTGCGTCACGCGCATGAGCCGGCAGGCATTGCTGTACAAACCACCACCATCGAAGCCGGCCTGGTTGCCAGAAAAGGTGGCATTGATCAGCGTCAGGCCGTTACTACAGTTGTAGTTTGCCATACCGCCGCCGTCGTGAATCGCCAGATTGCCAGAAAAGGTGATATTTTCCAGTGTTGGACTGCCGTAGTGATTCAACATCCCGCCGCCGTTGTTATTGGGGATATTGTCGTTTGCCAGCCCGGCGGTGATGAAGACCCCATCCAGCACCGCGCTGCTATCCACACTGCTGCCAGTGACCACGTGGTAGCTGTTATTCCCCCGAAGGTTGGCCGTGGCAGTGACCACGCCGTTGGGGTCGGTGAGGTCGTTGTTGTCTATATCGCCGCTCAGCACGGTGACGTTGGCGACGAAATCGCGCTGCTCGCGGGTGGTCTCTGTCCCGTCGAAACCGCCGTAGAGGGCGATATCCGATCGAAGCTGGAAGGTGGCGGTGCGATCTGTGGAACTGGTGGGTTTATGGACGCCCTGGTGCACCCATATCTCGTCGCCAGTGGTGGCAAGTTGCAGCGCAGTCTGCAAGCCGCAGACATTTTCCCAGCTGGAGCAATCGCCGTTGCCAAGGGCAGCTGGCGCAGCGTAGCGTATGCTGTCAGCCGCGGTGAGGTGGTCGGATTTCGGCTGTGGCTCCAGGGACCAAAGTGTTGCACCTGATTCGGGGGCACTGCCATTGAGGTTTGCCTGCGATTGAGCCCGGAGGGGACCCTTTGCGCTGGTGAGTACCAGAATCAGGACGATAGCAAGGAGGCGAAGAGAATGACCATCGGTTTTCATCGGTTGCTCCTTTTTGCGATGCGTTCGAGACATTCGGCCAGAATCGTGTGGCCAAAACCTGTCGATGCAGGGTACGGGTATGCGAGAATGTGCGCCACGCTGCTCCGCGCTATTTGGGGCGAGGGCAAACCTGGGTGGCAGGGGATCGTCGTGCCGGAATCGGGATGGCCGCGCAAGGAACGGCGGACCCACCAGCGAGACGTTCGGGGTGTCGCAGTGCATCTTCGACCCCAGCGACTCCAGCCGTGGCCTGGCGCCAGCGCAGGAGGAGAACTGCCAGGTTGGTGAAATCGTCCCGGTGCATGCCAGGGGTTATGGGCGGTTCAGGGTGTTGTGAAGGCGAACCCGGACGTGCGCCGAAGGGCCGATGGTGATGGTTAATTCCAGTATACGGTCATTTATGGGGGTGTCAATACAGTGAAATACGGAAGCACTTTTGGGTGCCATATGTGGGGAGGCTTCGTCGCCCCACATATAGCATTGACTGAACTACGGTTTACTCATCCCCAACATCTCCGCGGCAAAAGCCAGGGTGTCGGCGTGTTCGGCGATGAGTTTGGCGGTCGGCTTGCCGAGTTTGTGCCCGGCGCCGAGGTCTATGCGCAACAGGTGCGGGGCATCGCCGCTGGATTTGGCAAGCACTTCGGCGATGAATTTCTTGGAGTGGGAAGGGACGACGCGGTCATCGGTATCGCCGGTGGTGAGGATGATAGGGGGATAGGCCACGCCGGCTTTGACGTTGTGTAGCGGCGAGTACGCGAACAGGAATTTGAAGTGTTCAGGGTTTTCATCGGCGTTGCCGTATTCATAAGTCCAGAAATGCCCCGCAGTGAATTTGTGGAAGCGCAGCATATCGGTGACGGGAACCCAGCAGAGGACCGCGCCAAAGAGATCGGGCCGTTGCACCATGCAAGCGGAGGTTAGCAAGCCGCCATTAGAACGCCCTTCGATGGCAAGCCGCTCTGTCCGCGTGATTTTTTGCTCAATGAGCCATTCCGCCGCGGCGATGAAGTCATCGAAGACGTTTTGCTTGTTTCCGAGCATGCCTGCCTGATGCCACTCCTCGCCGTATTCAAGCCCGCCGCGAATGTTGGCCAGTGCAAAGACCCCGCCTAGCTCCAACCAGACCAGGTTCCAGACATTGAAGAAGGGGGTCTGGCTGAGCGTGAAGCCGCCGTAGGCATAGAGGATGGTGGGATTATCGCCGTTGAGCGGCAGGTCCTTGCGGTGGGTGAGGAACATAGGGACGCGGGTGCTGTCTTTGGACTCGTAGAAGACCTGGCGGGTCTCGTAGGAGGCGGCGTCGAATCCCAGGGTGGGCGCCTCCAGGGGCGTCATGGCGTGGGTATCCAGGTTGTAGCGGTAGAGCGTGTGCGGGTGCAGGAAGGATTCGAAGCTGAAGAAGAATTCGCGGTCGCTGCTGTTGCCTTCGTGTAGCTCGACGCTGCCCATGGTGGGCAGGGGAATATCCCGTAGTAGCTGCCCTTGCAGATCGTGCAGGTGGAGGGTCTGGTGGGCGTGATGGTTGCGCACGACGACAAGGGTGTTACCCCAGAGCGCCGTCTCGGCAATGACGTCTTCACTCTCGGGGATGATCTCGCGCCAGTTTTCGCGCTCGGGGCGCTCAACATCCACGGCGATGACACGCCCGCGGGGCGCATCGAGGTCGGTGAGGAAGTAGAAGGTGCTGCCGAGGTTGCCGGCGGGGCTGTATTTGGCTTCCTGGTCCTCGATCAGGCGCTGGAAGTTGCCGCTGGGAGCGAGGGGACGCAGGTAAAAGCCGTTGCGGCGGTCGGTGCCGCGGCTGACATAGAGCTGCAGGTAGCGCCCGTCGTCGGAGGCGTGTGGGTAAAAACGGCGTGCCGGGTTAGCGGGGTCCTCGTAGATGAGCGTGTCGTCGGATTGTGGGCTATCAAGGCGATGCCAGTAGACCAGACTGCGTAGATTCTGATGGCTGGGATCATTCCCGGGGTCGGGTAGGCGGTTGTAGAAGAAGCCACTGTTGTCGGGCAACCAGGCGATGCCGGAGAACTTGCAGTAATGCAGAACCTCAGCGTATTCCCGGCGTGAGATGGTATCGAGAATATGAATTTCCTGCCAATCAGAGCCTTTGGCTGCCACAGAATACGCCAGTTTGCTGCCATCGAAGCTGTAAAACTGCTCGGTAAGCGCAACGGTGCCATCCTCGCTAAGGGTGTTGGGGTCGAGGAGGACCGCTGCGCTGCCATCCGACTCGCTTGCGCCATCTTCAAGAGTATCTTGCCAGGTGAGAACGGGTTGGTTTTGCAGGCCATTGTTGCGGGCGAGGGCATAATGCTCGCCAGCTTTGTGGAGGCTCTCGAGTCTTGGATAGTTCCAAAGCTCGGTCAGGCGCGCACGGATGGATTCGAGCGCCGGGATTTGGTCCAGGAAAGCGCGGGTGCGGGCATTGTGTGCCGCGCTCCATGCTTGCACTTCTGGGTCGGCGGCATCCTCGAGCCAGCGATAGGGATCGGAGACCGGCGTGCCGTGGAAGTCGTCCGCAGTGTCATATTTGGGCGTATGCGGAGCAGGGGGAATTGAGTAGCGCATAAAACCTCTCTTTTCTGCTGTAGTTTTACTGGAAATCGGAGACCGAGGATGGGGTGCTGCTCAGGTGTCCGTTTGCAGTTGTGGGCATGGTAGCACACTTTGTTAGCGGTGTCAAACATTCAAAACCTGCAAAGTGAGGGCTTAAGCCGAACCCTGCGTGGCTTTCAGGCGCGCTAACAAGTCAGCTGTTTTTATCTCGTCATAACGGTCGCCAAAGCGCTGGAAGAGGGTCAACGCGCTTCGCGCCAACGCCCCTGCCGGTTCGATATTCCCGCGCCGCGATTCCAGGATGGCTTGCTCGAGTTGTGCCTTACCCTCCAGTAATGGCTCTTTCCATTTACCTGCGAGGTCAACAGCCTCGGTGAGAAGTGTTGCCGCTTCATCGAGACGCGCCAACGCAATCAGGGCGATGGCAAGGTGGAGTTTGCAGTAGCCTTCCTGGCGTTCCCAGTGTTCGTGTCGAGCCTCAACCAGCAACTCGCGATATTTGTGTTCTGCCTCCGCCCATTGCCCACGATGGAGTTGTACTTGCCCCAGACGATAGTGGCTACGCAGACGATGGTATTTGTCGTTGAATTGCTCTGAAAGTGCGAGCGCTTGCTGACCATAGCGTTCAGCCTCATCGAGGTTGCCTTGCAGTAGATAGAGCTGCGCCAGGCGGTTGAAGATGTTGGTTTGAACCAGGTATTCGACCTGGTTCAGTGCATTGATCTCGGCTTCAGCGCGTAGTAATCGCTCTTCGGCTTCGGCGAAATTGGCTTGTTGGACCAATAATCGCGCCAGGTGTACTTCCAACCAGAGCCGGAGCGCCGTCTGTTGCTGCTGGGCTGCCTGTTGTATGGCGCGGCGGACATATCTCTCGCAGGCGACCCATTCGCCGCGGATGTAGAGGAAATACCAGACTCGCTGTGCTAATAGTGGCACCAGAGCATGTTCCTTCTCAAAGGTCCATTGGATCAGGTTCTCCAGATTGGTGACCTCGATATCGAGCGATTGAAGCATGCTCCAGTACTCACCCGTTTGCGGGATGTAGGTTGCCAGGAAGCCGGTGTACCAGTCAATCCAGCGTTCACGGGCAGCACTTTCCCATTCCGGTTCTGCCCGCAGCTGGGCGATCACGAAGGCGCGTGTGAGTGGGTGCATGCTGTAGCGCAGGTTGGCATCGCCTTCCAGCAGCGCGAGCTCCGTGAGCTGTTCCAGGGCAGTATGCAGATGGTAGGCGCCCAGTCCGGCGGTCGCGCCCAATGCCTCCTGGCTCACCGTGTCGGCGAAAAAGGACATAGCCCACAGTGCGGCGCGGGCATCCGCAGATAACGTTCCCCAGGACCGTTGAAACAGGTCGTCGAAAATCCGTCCCACGCTTTGGCTGGCGGTGTGTAAGGCATCTATCAACGCGTTCAGGTTCAGCACGCCGTGTTTCAGGTAGCCCAGAGCCATTTCGATGGCTTTGGGATTCCCATCGGTGACCTGTACGAGCGAACGCCAACCCGCGTCCTCGATTTTGTGGGGGAGGCCAATGCGCTGGAGTTGCTTTTCGATGAACAGAAGGGCATCGGCTTCGGCCAGCCCACGCAGATGGACATCCCAGGCGCGGCGCGCCTTGCCGTGGCGTGTGGTGAGGATCACCTTGCTGGGCTCGGGAATGCTTTCGATCCAACGCTCCAGGTCTCGATCCTCCATGGTCTCGAAATTGTCCACGATGACGAGCACACGCTGCGTACGGAGCAGCTTTTCTACTTCAAGCCACTTTTGTTCCGGCGCCAACTGGCTGAGCAAGGGTTGTTCCAGAACGCGCGCCACCGTATTCAGAGTTTCCTGTAGCCATAATGGCTGCTCCGGACGGTGCTGTGCCGAAATCCAGACCACGGCGTCAAACGCAGCGTCAAACGCGGCGTCGAACGGCGGCGCAAGCATCGCGGTAGGCTCGAGTAGGCAGCGATAGCCAATCTCAATGGCGAGAGTACTCTTGCCGACTCCGCTCAACCCCTCGATTGAAATCATGGGCCAACGGGAGGCGAGTCCTTCGGTTACGCGCCGAATGTCCTGGTCGCGTCCCAGGAAATCGCCATAGCGGGGAGGAAGGTTGTGGCATTTGAGCGTCTCAGTTTCGGTTTTGGTTACGGTTGGGGTGTCGCGCCACAAACGGTCACATAGCTCTTGGGGGTCGGGGTGTTTGCCTTGCACCAGGAATTGGGACAATTCTCTGCGCTCACTAAAACCGCCGTGCTCCAACAATTCGCGCGCCAGATCTTCCAGGTCTTCAGGTTTGGGCACGTTTCCTTTGCGCCAATAAGCCACACAGGACCCGCCGCTATCTCGCCCCAGTGCATAGCCAATATTATCCTGAATGGCTTGGATGCCGGTATTGCCTCTGAGCAGGTTGATTTTCCAGATTGCCTGTGAGAGCAGTTCTCCGAATTTCTGAGAAGTTGCCATATCTGCGCTCCTACTAAAAGTAGTTGGCTATGCTATCCCCTTTCGAGAGCGGGTGTGTGTCATCATTAGCATAGGGCCATGTGATGTTAGCGATGAGGAGGTGCAAGCCCAAAAGAGATTGTATGCGGATTTGGCGTTTGGTCAATCTGGGTCAAGGTTTTGCGTTGCAGGCGCGGGAATTTTTGCAGACTAAACAGGAGGCGATGATGGAAGCGGAGCAATGGATCTATGCATTTGAGGATGTGGCAACGGTCGAAGCGCGCGCAGGCGATTGGGAGGGCGTGCGCGGCTTGCTGGGCGGCAAAGGCGCTAATCTGGCGGAGATGACGCGCCTGGGCTTGCCTGTGCCGCCAGGGTTCACGATTACCACGCAGGCGTGTATGGCGACAATCCATGCGGGTTTCGAGTTCCCGGAGGGCTTGTGGGGGCAAGCGCTTTCCGCGTTGGCAGAGATGGAGCGGCGAACGGGGAAGCGCTTTGGCGCACCGGAGGCCCCGCTGCTCGTTTCGGTCCGTTCTGGCGCGCGCTATTCCATGCCGGGCATGATGGAGACGATCCTCAATGTGGGTTTGAATGATGCGGTTGTGCCCGGGCTGATTGCCTTGACGGGCAATGCGCGTTTTGTGTGGGATAGTTACCGGCGCTTGCTGGCGATGTTTGGGCACACGGCAATGGGGATTGAGGATAAGGTTTTCAAGGAGGCAATGGAAGCTCTCAAGCGTAAATGGGGAGCGACGCAGGATACGGACCTGGATGCGGAGGCGATGCGGGAATTGACGGTGCGTTTCCAGCAGGTTTACCGGAATGCCGTGGGGGAGGAGTTCCCGCAGGTGCCAGAGGAGCAGTTGCGCATTGCCATTGGCGCCATCTTCAAGTCGTGGATGGGCAAACGCGCGAGCGATTACCGGCGAATCGAGCACATCCCCGATGATATCGGCACAGGGGTGAATGTGCAGGCAATGGTATTCGGCAACATGGGCTGGAATAGCGGCACGGGGGTGGCGTTTACGCGCGATTCAGCCACGGGTGAGCGCGTACTCTACGGTGATTATTTGCTCAACGCGCAAGGCGAAGATGTGGTGGCGGGTATTCGCAACACGAAAAAGGTCGCGGCTCTGGGCGACGAATTGCCGGAGATTGGGGCGCAGCTGCGGGCTATCGGGCAGCAACTGGAAGCGCATTACCGGGATATGCAGGATATCGAGTTCACCATTGAGCGCGGCAAATTGTGGATTCTACAGACGCGAACGGGCAAGCGTTCTGCCCGTGCTGCGGTCAAGATTGCGGTGGATATGGTCGCCGAGGGCATGCTAACGCGCGAGCAGGCACTGCTGCGCGTTACGCCTCAGGACGTGGATTATTTCCTGCACCCGCAATTCATCGCTGAGGAAGTCGATGAAGCGGAGAAAGCCGGGCGCCTGATGGCAGAGGGCGTGGCGGCATCTCCTGGCGCCGCGGTGGGGCGATTGGTCTTTGATGCAGATACGGCTGAGGCGCGGGGCACGGCGGGTGAAGCCGTCATCATGGTCCGCGCCGAGACGAAACCGGATGATGTTCACGGAATGAAGCCGGCGCGGGGGATTCTTACCAGTCTGGGGGGAACGACCGCACATGCTGCGGTGGTCGCCCGGCAATTCGGCATTCCGGCGGTGGTCGGTGCAGCGGCGCTGCGCATTGATGAGGAGCGCCGTCAGGTCACGGTGAATGGGCGGACATTGGGCGAGGAGGATGTGCTCTCTCTGGATGGCGCGACGGGGAAGGTCTATGCGGGTGCTCTCCCGACGGTGGTTCCCGATTTTGATGGGGAAATCGAGCTGCTAACCCTGCTGGGCTGGGCTGATGAGATTGCGGCAGCGAGCACCGCGCGGCAATGGGAGGCGCATTTGCAGGGCTTCCCAACGCGAGGCTTGCAGGTGTGGACCAATGCCGATCTACCTGAGGATGCGCGACGTGCGCGCCGTTATGGGGCGCGCGGCATCGGGTTGTGCCGCAGTGAGCATATGTTCTTCCACCCGGACCGCCTGCCCCATGTGCAAACGATGATCCTGCACGCGGAGGCGGCGCAAAGCCTGCTCGATGCGGTGCTGGATTGCGAGCAAATCCTGGAGAGCGGCAAGGAAAGGGGGCAGGTCATCACGGAAGACCGCCGGGGTGAGGTGGTTAAGGCTCTGGCAGCAGCGAGGGCAGCGGTAGCCGCATCGGGGGCGGTGCGGGTGTATCGCGCGGCGCTGGCGCGATTGCAGGAGTTCCAGTATAGCGACTTCTACGGGTTGTTTGAGACGATGGACGGATTGCCCGTGGTGATTCGCTTGCTCGACCCGCCCATGCACGAGTTCTTACCGCAGCATACAGAGTTAGCGGTAAGAGCGGCGGAACTGCGAGCTCGCGACATGGCAGGCGTTGAGCTGGAACAAATAGAGACCCAGTTAGGTGTCCTCAAGCGGATGCATGAAGCTAATCCGATGATGGGATTACGTGGGATTCGCTTGGGGATTGTTTTCCCGGATATTGTCGAAATGCAGGTGCGCGCGATTTTCGAGGCGGCTTGTGATGCTGCGACAGCGGGTCATACGGTCTATCCGGAGGTGATGATTCCACTCACCGGACACATCAACGAGCTCAAATGGACGCAGGGGGCGTTGGAGCGGGTTGCGCAGGCGGTGATGGCGGAGAAGGGACGCACGCTGGCTTATAAATTCGGCTCGATGCTTGAAGTCCCGCGGGCCTGCTTGACAGCAGGGGAGTTGGCGGGTCTGGCTGAGTTTTTCTCCTTTGGCACCAATGACCTGACGCAAATGACCTTTGGCTACAGTCGTGACGATGCGGAGCGCCGTTTCTTGCGTGGCTATTTGGAGCGTGGTATTCTGCCAACGGACCCCTTCCAAACGCTCGACCCGGACGGTGTGGGGGAATTGGTGCGCATGGGTGTGCGCCGTGGGCGCGCAATTCGGCCCGAACTGGAGGTGGGTGTCTGTGGAGAGCATGGCGGTGATCCGCAATCGGTGGAATTCTGTCACCTGGCAGGTCTGAATTATGTCTCGTGCAGCCCATTCCGCGTGCCGGTGGCGCGGTTGGCGGCGGCGCAGGCGGCGCTCAAACAGCAGGGCAAAGTGCTGGATTGATTTCTGTGAGGCGCGCTTCAAAGCGGTGGAGAAATGGGGTGTTATTGCAGCGGTGCTTTGCGCTGCTGCAATAACACCAAACAAAAAGGTGGCCTTTAGGCCGTAATTTGTGGCAGGGTGGTCTTTTAGAGAATCAGATCGGCAGTGGAACAGGCGCCTCGTTTATCCGCGGGTAGCCACTGCAGCGAAGCGAGGGTATCGGGCACGGGAATGTACTCGAGTCCGATGAAGCCTTCGTAACCCAGGGCTTCGAGCTCGCCAAGGACAAAGCGCCAGGCAATTTCGCCCGTGCCGGGTTGGTGGCGTGCGGGGCTATCGGCGATTTGGATGTGACCGATGGTGTCGTGATGCGCCCGTAGCAGGTTCACCAGGTTGCCCTCGGTGCGCTGGGTGTGGTAGAGATCGAACTGGAGTCTGAGGCGTGGGTGCTGCAAGCGCTCGATGACCTCCAGCGCTTCGGAGGTGCGGCTGAGGATGTAATGTGGATGCTCGAAGCGGTTGAGCGGTTCTAGAAAGAAGGTGATTCCTGTGCTTGACGTTTGATCCAACGCCCAGGTGAGGTTCTCGGTGAGGCACTCGAGCATGGCGCGGCGGGAGAGACCTGGCGCCTCGTTGCCTGCTTGAATGTTGAGGCGGGAGCATCCCCCTAGACGCTCCGCCAGTTCCAGCGCATCCATCAGGCGAGCACGCCACCACGCGCGTCGGGAAGGATCGTTGGGGAAACCACGCTCGCCGGCAGCGACATCACCGGAGTCCATATTGAAGAGCACGACTTGTACCCCGGAGGCGATTCGCGCAGCGACCAGCTCATCCAGGTTTACGCTGGTGGGCCACATGAATTCGACGGCTTCAAAGCCGGCGCTTGCAGCCGCGTGTAGCCGTTCCACAAAGGGCAGGTCTTTGAAGAGCATGGTGAGGTTGGCGGACCAATTTAGCATGGAACCGCCTCACTCGTGCAATGATTCGCGCAGATTGGGACGCTCTCGAATGACTTTTTCGACCAGCTGGCCAAAAATACCGCGCTGTTGGTGGTATTTGATGAGTGCTAACATTTTGAGGGGAAGGGTGTCACCCTCGAGATTTTCATACTCGACGCCCAGATCGAAGCAGAGTACGATAAAGTCGGATTTGTTGAAAGCAGTCCCCATCGCCTCACGCAATTTGCGCGCATCCACATTCTGATACGCACTGCCCGCATCGTGCGTTTCTGCTTTTGGTGTGCTCGAATTCTCGGTGAAGCCCGCATTGTTCAACCTGCGTTCCAGGTCGGCTACTTCCTCGCGCTTATCTTCTAGCTCGATCTGCAACGATACAGGGGTGCTTAGTGAGGTGAAACCGGCGGTTTGTCGTTCCAGTATCGCTAACGCGCGTCGGGCATTTTCGAGAGCGCTAGCTAATGACGCTATGGTTGACGCAGGCTCTGGCATGTGAGGACTCCTTTTCGAGCATCATTGATTTATTTCGTGGTCAGCCCCAGGCTAGCCGCAATGGCGGGCGTCTGACCCGGTCTATTTCTGACTCTGGCACGGTCAACATCTCTTATTGTATGGATATTGTGGGGGAAGGCAACCACACTCCTTCTTGCAAACGACCCACATCAGGCGTTAACTCTCTGCGTTTTTTTTCTGCAAGTGTAATTTTCATGGACGGGCGAAGAAACCCGAAGGGTTTCCCCCGTCCACAAAAATCACAAAAAAAACGTAACTGTTCAGACTTCCATCGCAGCGCGCGAATTTCGGGCTAAAGCCCGCTGTAAGAAGTGTTTTTGGCTGCCGCGCTACGCGCGG
>JAFGFB010000317.1 GCA_016931315.1 Anaerolineae bacterium | reverse complement strand
CCGCGCGTAGCGCGGCAGCCAAAAACACTTCTTACAGCGGGCTTTAGCCCGAAATTCGCGCGCTGCGATGGAAGTCTGAACAGTTACTACCCGAATTGAGATTGTTGCTTCTTAAGAAATGGGTTTATAATGGGTATGTGTCCGTTGCACCTGGCGCGCATACGTTATCATATTAGCAGCATCGTCATCATCAGGAGAAGCGACTTTATGCTGACACGCAATTCTGAGAAATTGTTGGTGCCTCTGTGGATCCGCGTTTTGATTGCTCTGTTGGTCGCAGGTTATATTGCCATCAATATCTTTGCCCTTGGCGGTGACGCTTTTGTTATCGCCTTGAACAATGTCGCCGCTAATCCACTGGCCCTGATGGTGGTGCTGGTAACGTTGTTGCTGTGGCGAAACCTGGCAGTGGGACGGCTCAGTCGTCAGCTGTGGTTTGGCTTACTCTTGGGGTGGATCTTGTGGACGGTGGGGGAGTTTTGGTGGACCATCGCCGCTTATGTTGGTGGTGAGGTGCCTTATCCCTCTGGGGCTGATCTCTTTTGGTTGTTGGGGAATGTTGTTATGGGGGCTGCGCTATGGCTGCGGTTGCGTTCTTTGCCTGAACCATCCCGTAAGGCACGCGCGATAGGCTGGGGAGTGGCGACGGTTTTCATCAGCATGACCGTGGTTTTTGTATTGCTCCCCCTTTTGCGCGATCCCGATCCTTCGTGGCTCACCAACGCACTGAATCTGCTTTATCCAGCTTTAGATCTTACTCTCCTGGTCTTGGTATTGCAGATTTTGCTTACCTATCGCCAGGGTATTTATGGCGCCGCCTGGACCTGGTTGGGCGCCGGTTTTGCTCTGCACTCTGTGTCGAACCTCGTCTTTTCTGCTGCGGATACGATGGGACTGTATTTACCCAATCAGCGTCTTAATCTCATCAGCACTCTGGGTGTGGATGTGCCCTACACCTTGGGTTATGGGGCCTGGCTGGTGGGCCTGGGGATGCTGGCGAAACTGCTGAGCCGCCATCACGCACGCCAGAGTGTACCGGTCAAACTCGTTCCGGTTCCCGATACACACGTGGTAGTGTTCTGTGGGGCAGATGATCGTGTGATGGGCGTGAGCCGTAATCATGGTCGGGTTTTTGCACCAAAGATGATTGGAGAACTTCCGGCGACGGCATTGGGGCTTGCACCGGAAGAACTGATACCATTGTTGCAGCGTCTCAAAACGGCGCGTACTCAGGAGCCTCGCACTTTCATGAGCAAATGCCAGTTGGGAACGACGCCGATTAGTATTTCTGGCATTGTTGTCACAAGTATGCAGGGTAAGTACCAGGGTGTGACGCTACTTGTGCAGCTTGTGACTGGCGATCCAACGCTAGATGAACTATTGACCAGCGAAGAACATCTGGTGGCGCGCTCGTTGCTTAAGAAGACGGGTGCGGAGGTGGAAGAGGAGGCAGCGATCAAACAATTGCTTTCCGGTTTCTACATGGCGCAATTACAGGCGCTTCGTGCTCGCGTTCTGGCAGCTGGAGGCGGAATTATGGTGGATGCTCTGCAGGCGGAGCTGCGTGCGGAGATTGCTCAGCAAGGTTTACGGGTTCCTGTTAGCATTGATTCGGGCCTAGATATGGGAGCGCTTTCGCTGGAGGAGGTTCGCGGTTTGTTTCCGATCTTGCTCGAAAAAGCGCGGTCTTTTGTGGCTCGCTTGAGCAGTGAGGAAGAGGCTGAGGCCATCATCCAGGAAGTGCGTGCGAGTCTTGATCCCATTGTGATGCAGCAGGTCGCCCGTTTGGGTTAAGATTTCAGATCTTTGATTGGCTTGTAAAGGAACCTGGTTACCATGCTTTACCCAAGTTCTGGGTGTGTCGTGATTCAGGGTTTGGAGGAGTTAAAGCGGCGTTCCCAACAGGAACGCCGCTTCTGTTGTTGATATCGAAATGTTTGTTTTGTTGTTTGAACTTCATTGATAGGGGGACTGGGGCATTGGAACTCGTAACAGATTGGCTTGAATTGTGGCGTCAGTTGGTTGAAGCACAACGCGAGGGCTGGCGAGTTGAGGGACGGGCTGATGCTGATGTGTGGCGCGCCAAAGCCCGCGCCTATCATGCGACTGTACTACGGCGCTGGGCAACGCCGGACTCCAGTCGTGATTTCATCGCGGCTGACCTGAGAGCGCATGGCAGCGACACGGTGATTGATGTAGGCGCCGGCAGTGGCTCATGGACGGTGTTCCTGGCAGGAATGGCGCGTTATGTCACTGCCATTGATCCTTCCCCGGCGATGTTGGAGGTGCTGCATGAGAATGTCGCGGCGGCAGGCCTTTCCAATGTGAGTGTTCTGGAGGGAGGTTGGCTGCAGGTGGATGTGGCGCCGCACGACGTAGTGTTCTGTTCTCACGCAATCTATGGCACGGCAGATATTCAGGCATTTGTGCGAAAGATGGAAGCGGCGGCGCGGCGGCGGTGTTATTTGTTGTTGCGCATGCCTCTGCCCAACGGGGTGATGGCTGAGGCGGCGCGTCGCATTTGGGGGCAACCCTATGATAGCGCGAATTTCCAGGTGGCATACAATGCCCTGCTGCAGTTGGGGATTTGCGCTAACGTGGTCTTTGAGGATAACGGTTGCTGGCAGCCCTGGACAAGCGCCAGTCTGGATGAGGCTCTAGCGGATGTGAAACGCCGCTTTGGATTGGACGCGACTTCTGAGTATGACGCGTTTCTTTGGGATTTGTTGGACCGGCGGTTGGTGCGTGAGCAGGGGCAGTTGGTATGGCCCGTTGCCACACGTTCAGCGTTAGTTTATTGGGATGTGCAGGCTTTGTGATGGCGATTTTATCCTATGCTGAGGCAGTGCGCCGGTTTGAGCAGTGGGGCTTCCAGGTAGAATCCGGGCTACGCGCGGGGAGGTAACGCTGATCCTCGATACGCCCGAGGGGCGCACGTACGCCGTGCATCCGGTGGAGTTGTTGCCGCAGATGGCGGCATCAGCACTGGCTGTGCGATGGCGCAATGGGGTCGGCGCGCAAGCGGCGACTGGCGTGCAACTCTGCCGGAATTAGCTTGTGGTGAAGGAAAGCCTATCGCAGGACAGGGTTGACCTGTCCCGCGATAGGCTTTATTTCGTGCGAGATTCGAACGGCGACTGCACGTTTAACCAAGCCTCTGACCCAGCTGCGCAATCAGGTGGTCGGCGATTTTCTCGTAGGAAACGTCTGCGGGCCATTCAGCCTGAAATTCCAAATCCGGAAGAAGGTGCAGTTGCAGGGTATCTTCATGCCAGGATAGACAGGCGGCAAAGAGATAGCTCTGTGGTGGGTTTGGCGTTCCGGGTGTTGGCGGGGTGCAGGGTTCAGAGATAGCTCGCTCGAAAGCCCGCGCTATCTGAGTTGGAAGTGAGCGTCCTCGCGTGAGGCTGATACGTGGCAGGGGTTGGAGTTCAATCCATTTGCCATCTGGCTGACGGCAGACCGGAACGATGACAAAGCCCCGCCCGCTGGCATAGATGTGAATCTTACGGTCGTTCATGATGCTCTTACCTGCCTTGTTGAATTTGGAAAGCGCTTATTCTACCAGAACAATGCGGTGATTTTCTACTCGCATCACACGGATGGGGACGTCGTAGGTGCGGCTGAGATTTTCGGCGGTGAAGACGTCCTCGAGCAGTCCGGCGGCAAGCGCTTGACCTGCGCGCATTAGCACGACATAGTCGGCAAGCGCTGCCGCGAGGTCCGGTTCGTGGGTGGTAAAAATGGCAGTGACGCCTGTCGCGACTTGTTGCTTCACCAATGATAGCACGCGGCCCTTATTCCCCAGGTCAAGGTGCGCTGTTGGTTCATCCAGCAGGAGTATGCGTGGCTCTTGCGCCAGGACGCGTGCAAGTAGCACCAGTTGGCGTTCTCCGCCACTCAGGGTTTGGAGCGGGCGTGTTGCCATTTCTGCCGCTCCCACTCGTGCCAGCGCATCGCGTGCGATGATGAAATCTTCGGGGCGGGGGGATTCCAGAAGATTGAGATAGGGCGCACGGCCCAGGAGCACGTATTCCTGCACGGTAAAACTGAAGGGGATGACTTCTTCTTGGGCGACGAGACCCACGAGGCGTCCTAACTCGCGTCTGGAGTAGCTCCGGTGGGGACGCTGTGCCAGTAGCACATCACCGTCACTGGGGGTGAGTAAGCCTAGAATCAGGTGAAGCAGGGTGGATTTCCCTGCACCGTTGGGACCGAGGATGGCGGTAACAGAACCGGGGGGAATCTCTAGTGAGAGGCCCTCGAAGACGGATACCTCGCGTCCCTCGTAGCGGAAATGGATATTGGAGAGAGTGATGGGAATGGGTGTCATTGTGTCTGACTCTCAACCGGTGATGTTGTGCCCCAGTGAGCGCGGTTGAACCAGCATCAGGGCGATGAAGATGCTCGCTCCAATGAGTGAGGCAAGGATGCCCAGCGGGATTTCGCCAGGAAGCATGGTACGGGCGAGAGTATCACAGAATACGGCAAAGGCGCCGCCGATGAGTAGGGCGCCAGGAAGTGAGCCTTGGGCATCGGCACCTAATAGCCGGCGCGCAAGGTGTGGGACGATAAGGCCAATCCAACCGACAATGCCGGAGACGGAAACGACAACGGAGACGGCAGCGACGGCGGCAATCAACAGCACCATTCGTTCGCGGGCAGGGGCTGCTCCCAGGGAGAAGGCTGTGGCGTCATCTAACGCTAGCAGATTGAGCCTCCAGCGTAAAAGCAGCAGCAACACCAATGCGGTTACTGTCACGGGGAGAATGGAGAGCGCCTTGGACCAGGTGACGCTCCATAGCGCCCCTAACATCCAGAAAACGAGCTCCGGCAGTTGGGTCAGGGGGTCAGCGACATATTTGAGGATGCCCACGCCAGCTGAGAAGAGTGCCGAGACTGCAATACCTGCCAGAACCAATCGTAGCGTCCAACCCCCGTAGCGGATACGGCGTGCGAGGGTACTGGAGAGCAGCAATCCCAGGAAACCGAAGGTTGCCGCCGAAACTTGAATGCCGGGTCCGCTGGCGTTCTGACGTCCGGCATTCCACGCAACGATGCTCAACGCTGCTCCGAAAGCGGCGCCCTGCGATACTCCCAGAAAGCCAGGTTCGACGAGAGGATTGCGAAAGATCATCTGGAAGACGGTACCTGCCCCGGCAAGAGTCATTCCCAGCAGCACTGCTGTCAGGATGCGTGGCAAACGGAGATTGAGGACGATTTGACGGGCGAGCGGGTCTTCGGCGAGCAGGCGTGGCGACATCAAGTAGGGCGCGGGATAGCGTCCACTGAAAATCGCCACAACAACCGTGACCACCAACAGCGCCGCAAGCCCCCACAGAAGGCGTTGTCGTCTCACGGGATTGCCGTAGCGAGTCGGAGAAATCAACCCCTTGGCCTTCTCTGGTTCGCCATGCTGATTATGCCTTTGAGAAGCATCTTTCGGGGATTTATCCGTGCTGGCGTACTCCATCAGATGGCTAATCCAGGTGGGCAACGGGCAGGATTTTCGCGTCAATCGTGGCGCGCTCCAAGCCGTAGAGGTCTTCATAGAAGCGATAGAATTCAGCTTCCATATCTATATCCGCGAAACGCTCCGGCTGAATTTGCTTTGCCAACCAGAGTAATCCCAACCCCCACCGGGTATCGGGCTGATCCCAGCTATAGAGGTCTGTGGCAAAGGGGAGAATCTGTCCGGCGCCAACGGCGGGAATCTGCGCCCATTGAGGGTCCGCTTTCAGGGTCGCGACGGTTTCAGCTGCGGAACCAGAGTAGTTGATGATATAGATCTGATCAGGATTCCACGCTGCGATTTGTTCGAGATTGACTACCGCCCAACCCCCGCCCTGCGCCGCTTCGAACCAGACGGGCTGTCCGCCTGCCAGGGTGACGAGGGTAGTTTGAATCCATGATGCGGGTGGTACTTTGAAGGCTATTTCTTCACCTGTAGCCGCATATTGCAGCAGAAGCACCCGGGGTTTATTGGTATCCGCCAATCCTTCGGTGCCTTTTGCCACACGGTCGAGGATATTGCGGTAGTAAGCCCACAGTTCAGTGGCGCGCTCCGGGTTGCCAAGCGCCTGTCCCAGAGTTTTGAGGTCACGCTCGTATTGTTCGGGTGTCTCCAGGTCCAGGTAGATGACCGGCAGCCCTAATTGCTCGAGCGTCGCGCCTACGGATTCACGCATGTAGCTCTTTAGGAGCACGAGATCTGGTTTGCTTGCGGCAATCTCCTCTGCCGGCGCATCAGATTCGAAGAGCGATTTGCTTTGTGCGTCAGGATCGAGAATCTGCGCGAAGGTCATGACTGACTGTTTGGTGGCCCTGGTTAGCGCTGAGACCCGCGGGGGCATATCGGGGAAAAGGTAGAGGGCGTTGCTGATCATGAAGTTGGCTCGTCCACCGATAGCGATGCGTTGCGGCGGCGCGGGTAGGGTGACTTCACGACCGAGTGCATCGGTTACAGTCAACGTGGTAGACTCGGGTGTGGCTGGTTGCGTGCCGGAACAGGCGATCAATCCCCAAAGCAATCCCAACAGCATGATCCCAGAAAGCAGTTTGCCTGTCATGGTCATCTCCGTAAGTGAAATCGGTAAGTTTTACGTGTAAATTGGGGGCTATTTTCCCGGTTCTATGGCTTTGAGTTCTTTCAACCATGTAAGCATTGCTTGAACCTGCCCCACGCGGAAGTGGTAGACGAGGGCTTCGTAGCTGGTGGGATCGAGGGTGTCAAGGGTGTTTTGCAACTCTGCCAACCACTTATCAAAAATGCATTCCTGCGCTGTCAGGAGTTCGTGGAGCGTAGTCTGATCTTGCTGGCGCGCAAAGTAGACTTTTGCCAGAAACTCGAGACGAAAATCACGTCCACGCGGCACCGGGGTGCGAAGCCAGGCTTCCAGGGCGGAACGCCCTGCAGGAGTGAGCGTATGGATTTTTCGCGGCGGGCGCGCCTCCTGGGTTTCGAGTGTGGTGCTAAGATAGCCACGCTCTTCTAGTCGTGTAAGGAGGGCATAGAGCTGGCTTTGCTTGATGCGCCAGACCAACCTCAAGCCGGTTGTTTCGGTCAGGTGTTGGTGTAACTCATAGCCGTGCATTGGTCGCTCGGCAAGCAGGCCGAGCAAGCTCCATTCGATGGTCAGGGGGGATGCGGGTAAAGGACTCAACTTATACTCATTGCTTGATTACTTATTTAATGAGTATAAGGGATAAAGCGAAGTTGTCAAGTTAGCGTCAGGCTGATGGTGGATTTGCCGGCGCCGCTTGCGCCAGAGACGATCAGGAGCGGCAGGCGCAGAAAGGGGTGCCGGTGACCGCATTCTGGGCAGATGGCAATGGCACGATCTGGGTCAATGATTTTATCCGCGCGGTAAGCGCCGCATTTAGGGCAAGTGTTGAACATGCGCGACTAGATTCTGCTGCTTGTGTGATGTCCGTGGGCAACGGGATTGGGTTTGCTTTTGTGTGGAGTGGGCGGTACAGGACTCGAACCTGTGACCTCCTCCGTGTAAAGGAGGCGCTCTAACCGACTGAGCTAACCGCCCGATGACGTATCATACCAGGGTTCGGTTTGAAGTCAACCCACCTGGAGTGTGGAGCAGACTATTGACTGTGAGTTGTTTATGTGCACGAGAACACACTTGCCTGGCTCGGCCTGCTAAAGAGTATTTTGGGGACGCGCGAAGCGCGTCCCCAAAATACAAAAAAAAGACCCTCTTCGTCTGTTTGCACAACCTCTTTTGGTTTTTTCCCAATACTCTGTAGTACATCAATCTGGCTATTGTGTAACTCTGTAATCCATGTAAAATGGTAATGTTGGCTGTCGTCCTGCTTTGCCCATCCCGATAGCTGTGATTGAAACTGAGTGGCTTTTTACGGTTTCTCTGCTTATCCCCAATGGACTCTATTGTTAATGTTGTGCCGGTTGGGTTTCAATCACTAAATCATCAAGGGGGTGTGCTATGGAGACAGTGTCAACGGCGGCAGCAAAGCGTGCGGGCCAGGCGACTGCGAAGCCGGCATGGTATGATGAGGTCAAGGCTTACGAGAAACCCATTCTCAGTAAGGCAATCTGGCAGTTGATCAATACCTTTGTGCCTTATGCCCTGGTCTGGTTTCTCGCCATCCGCACGGTGCAGTTGGGCTATTCGTATTGGATCACATTGCCATTGGTGGTGGTTATGGCCTGTTTGATGGTGCGGATTTTCATCTTTTTCCATGATTGCACGCATGGATCGTTTTTCGCATCGCGGAGGGCCAACATCATTCTGGGGTATATCGCCGGTATCCTTACGTTCACCCCATTTGAAGAATGGCGTCGCACACATGGAATTCATCATTCCACTGCGGGCGACTTGGACCGGCGCGGCGTGGGAGACGTGTGGACGATGACGGCGGAGGAATATCGTACCGCTTCAAAATGGCAGCGCTTCGTCTACCGCTTTTATCGAAACCCCTTTGTGTTGCTTGTCTTTGGTCCGGTGGCGACCTTTCTCATCGCGCAGCGCTTTCCCAAGGCTTCCATGCCGCGTAAATCCCATATCAGCATCCACATCACCAATGTGGCGCTTGCGTTGATCTTGGTGGCGGCGCATTTTACGATTGGTTTGCGGGCATATTTTCTGATCAAGATTGTGGCGATGTGGATTGCCGGCGCTATGGGAATTTGGTTATTCTATGTTCAGCATCAATACGAGGATGTGGTTTGGACACGCCATGAAGCCTGGAATCCAATTCGCACTGCGCTGCACGGGAGCTCCTTCTATCGCCTTCCGCGAGTCTTGCAATGGATTAGCGGCAATATTGGGTTTCATCACATTCATCATGTGCGGGCACGTATTCCCAATTACCGTCTGGAAGAGGCGTACAAGGCGATCCCGGCGTTACGCGAGGTTACGCCGGTGACATTGTGGTCCAGCCGAAAGTCCCTGCACTTGAACTTGTGGGATGAGCAGTCGGGCAGGTTGATTAGTTTCCGTGAGGCTAAGGCACTTACCTGATGGCCATCAGGGTTCGATAGGCTGGGGCTTTACCGTTTGGAGGGGCATTATGCGATTGTATCTAACACCTGCTTCCTTGGGCTACCTGACCCAGCTGATTCTTGCCGGTTTGATTAGCGGTTACGTGCTGTTTTTAGCACGCAAGCAAGGACGCGCTCAGCACAACCTCTGGCTGAGCGCGTTTTTGCTGGCTATTACCCTCTTTATCACCACGTTGTTTCTGGAAGTGTCGCTGCTTCCCACGCAACGGCTTCGTGTTGTTTATTTGCAGAACACGGTGTTGGCAATCGCCCTGGTTTTTCTGATCCAATTTGCCTATCACTTCCCTGTGTTGGTGGCACCGCGGCGTCGCGAAGCGCGGTTCGCGCTGTTGGTAAGCAGTGTATATGCTTTGTGGGAAGCCGGTTTTGCAATCTACCGTTTTGTGGCCCTGAATGACGGTATCGTGATGTATCGTTGGGGCTGGAGCGATTATCTGTTATTGCTGGTTCTTCTATGGGCGCCTATCGCCTTTCTACGCCAACTCTATTCCCTGGAGAAGCGCGGTGAGCAGCCGATTCGCTACCTTGAGCCTATACTTCATCCCACAACTCGTGCAGCCCTGACGTTGCGCAATTTTGCGTTGATATTCCTCTTTGTCGCAAGCTTGAATTTGCTCAATATCTTGCGCGCTGCATACTTGTTGACTGTGTCGCTCGCCAATGTGGGCATTTCACTAGGGATTTTGTTGGCATTGTTCATGTTTGCGATGGCCTATATCAATGCGCAACCAGAAGTTACCTCTTTCATCGTTCGGCTTGCCAGCGTGGCGCTCGCATTGATGTTGGCGGGGTTGGGAATTGTGGCGTGGGTTGTATCCCCTTCGGCTATCGCTCAATACCAACCCGATCTGCCGGTTGACAAAACTCTGCGCTTTACGCTAAACGCTGAAGGTGGCTATGAGATTGTTGCTCTTCCATCCAGTTTCGAATCTGTTGAGGGCATGGACCTGCATATGCGAGAAGGCGCTGAGGATGGGATTGACAGAGAGGTAGCCGCTTATTGTAGCCTGCCTCTACCCTTTACGTTCCCTTTTTACGGAAAGGTGTACCAGCAGGTCTATGTTTGCAATGACGGCACACTGGGATTGGGGCAAGCGTTGCCTTATCGAAATTACCAATACCGTATGGGTAACGGCGCCCCCATGCTCATGGCGTTATTAGTTGATCTGTACCCGGATATCAGCCCTGGCGCTGTTCTTGTGAAGCAGGAGGCGGAGCGTCTGATTGTGACCTGGGAACGGCAACGCGCATTTCGTTACCCGGCGAATGAATTCACGTTTCAGGCTGTTCTCTACAGCGACGGCGTGTTTGAATTCTCGTACCGTGAGCCTCTGGGAACGTTTCATTATCAGCCCAATGACGATCCTGGTGGTCATCCATGGGCCATCGGCGCGCTGCCCGAACGCTTGGATGATGTTGATCCGGAGCAGGTACTGTTAAGGAGTACGCCTGCCTCTAGCGGGGATACCGGCGTTATTCAGGACTTTTATATGGAATTCCGCCAATACCTGCACGGATTCATGGCGCCTCTGGCGAGGCTTATTATCATCGCCAGTGTGTTTATCGTCATCGGTATACCTTTGCTGATCTATACAAACCTGGTGCAGCCCTTAAATGCGCTGTTGTTCGGTGTGCGACAGATTCAGGGTGGCAACTACGAGGTTCAGGTGCCAGTGCGTTATTCTGATGAAATTGGCTTTTTGACGCATGCTTTCAATACCCTGGCGGCACAGCTGGATGCGTTGATTCATGGCTTAGAGGAGCGCGTTGATGTTCGTACTGCGGAATTGGATCAGGCTAATGTGCAACTGCGTGCGGAAATCGCCAATCGTGAGGAACTTATCACTGATTTGAAAGCGTATTCGCGCACCGTGGCGCATGATTTGAAGACACCCTTGACCCTTATCACGGGTTATAGCGACTTGATTAGGGACTCTTTGCCACCGGATACTGAGCCTGAGTTAAGCGAATTCCTGGCGCGCATCTCTGCTGCCAGCGCCAAGATGATTCGGATGATTGAGGGCATTCTCACCTTTTCGGGTGTTCGTCAAGCCGACCTGCAGTTGCATCCTCTAGCAATGGCGGCGATTGTTACAGAGTCGGTGCGTAATCTGCAGCCCTTTATAGATCGCACAGGTGCCTGTGTGACCTACCCAATGCAGTGGCCCTCAGTTATGGGACACCCCCAATGGGTTGAGGAGGTTTGGAGCAACTACCTCAGCAATGCGCTTAAATATGGAGGGCGATTGGATGAGGGTATCCCACCGGATATCGAACTTGGCTGGGATATCGTAGATGCTGAACGCGGGGAAGTGATAGCGGGGATGGACGCCGTGGCGGATGCCGCGGCAGCACTTCTCGTGTCGCATTCACCAGTCATGGTGCGTTTCTGGGTTCGTGATCACGGGCATGGTATCCCGGAGGCGGTGCACTCCCGTTTGTTCGTGCCTTTTGAGCGGCTCGACAAGGTGGACGCAGAGGGATATGGTTTGGGCTTGTCCATTGTCAAGCGGATGGTTGAGAAATTGGGGGGTACGGTTGGTATAGAGAGCTGGCCTGATGCAGGTTGCCGTTTCTGGTTCACATTGCCGGCTGCTGAGCCGCTTCCGGTGCATGAGGCCGTTGCCATAGCCGAGCACACCAAGATGTGCTCTGATCCTGCGTTAGTGGATAGGCTTACGCTGATTGCGGCGCCGCTGTTGCTCAGGTTAGTACAGGCAACTGAGAACTCTGATCTAACAGACATTCGGGCAGTAATAACCGAGGTCGAGATTGAGGATTCAGTGGTTGGCGCCGCATTGGCTACTGCACTGTATAACTTTGACTACGATGCGATTTTGGCTCTGGCCCAGGTCGCTTTGGCGCAGAAGGGGTATTGAGCCGAAGGATACTGGATAGCACTTCGACTTGTTAGGGCCCGGGCATCGTCATAGCAAAGCGCACGGACACGAAAAATGCCCGTGAGCTTTAGCGTGATCAAGGAGTCACGAACTGACTGACGTCACGAACTGACTGACGTCACGAACTGACTGACGTCAGAAAATCACTGACCAGAATGTTTGCCGGATCCCAACGAGCTTTGAGCGCTCGCATCAGGTCCAGCGCTTCGGGGTGATAGCCCCACGGATCCAGATTCCCTTGCAGCGATTCGGGAAGGGACATGGCGATGGTATAACCTTCGGCATTCAATGCGGGTTGTCGCAGGTTTGCTATCCATGCAGCAAGCTCCATTGCGGGGAGGTTCTCCGCATCGCGCCCGACGTAGCACGCACCCGAGGCAGCATCTATCAGTAGCGGTAATCCACTGAGCGCTGGTTGCTGTGCCCGAACGACCTCTTGGAGCGCCTTCACCGGAACACCGGTTCGGAGTAACAGGTCATGGGGGGCGCTAACGAAATCTGACCACATCTCCGTGCCTGTAGCCGTGTCATCCTGAGGGTCGGGGGCGCCTGCTGCGCGCAATGCGTTTATCAGACGCTCAGATTCGCGTTGTACGTCTTGTGGAAGGCCCTCTAGGGTAATGAGAAGCCCAGTTGAGAGCATTTCACGGTGTGGCAGCCGAAAATTCTGATAAGCGAGAAGCGCGGAAGCAACCAGAACAAGCGGACGCGCTTGTTCTGCCCACGTCAATGCTTCCTGGATGTTCTCCGCGCGCCAGACGAGTGTCGTTTGCGTGCGCGGCAACGGCATGATGCGGAAGGTCACCTCGGTGATGAAACCCAATGTGCCATAAGAACCCACCAGCAGCTTGGGCAGATCATAACCTGCGACGTTCTTTACCAGGGGACGCCCGGCATGTACCAGCCTGCCATCCGCTAAGACAACCGTGGCGCAAAGGAGCTGGTCGCGTATGCCGCCGTAGCGCATGCGGTGCGGTCCATTGACATTGGCGGCAACCAGCCCTCCCACTGTCCCCTTTTCCCAGGGACTTGCCAGTGCTATCTGCATACCTTTCTCGTGCAGCTGTGCCTGTATCTCACGGAGAGGGGTGCCAGCCCCAGCGGTGACGTAAAGATCATCAAGGGTGATTGTGCTCACACCCTGTAACCCCATGCTGGAGATGCGTATGGTATTGGGATGCGCCGCCATTGGGCTATTGCCGATAACGACGGAACGTTGTGCGGCACTTAGCGCCACCAACCCGGCAGCGGTTTCCTCCGCACTTGCGGGGACAAAGGGGTTGCTCTTGGGCCAGGCGCTCTGAGTTAAGGTTACGGCAGGTAAGGCTTCTGGCAGTACCTTGCCGGGGTTCATCATATTATCGGGATCGAAAATTGCCTTGATATCGCGCATGGCGGCAAGCTCCGCCGCGCTGTACAGCAGTGGCATAAAGGCGCGTTTTTCGATGCCCACGCCATGCTCTCCGGTAATGGTGCCACCTTGTTCCACGCAGAGGGTCAATATGCGCCGTCCGGCTTCGTGGATGCGCGCCATAAAGGTGGGGTTTTCCGGCTCTTGAATGAGAATGAAGGGGTGCAGATTGCCATCACCCGCGTGCATGACGTAGGCGACTTGTAACTCTAAATTGGCGCAGATTTCATTGACGCTGGCGATGGTTGCGCCCAGACGGCTTCGAGGCACCGTTCCATCTACCAGAAAGTAGGCGGGAGCCAATCTTGCCAGCGCTCCAAGGGCACTCTTGCGTCCATACCAGAGGCGATCGCGCTCTTCGGCGTTGCGTGCGATTTGCAGATCAAAAGCGCTGAAACGCTCTAGCACGGTCATCACCTCGGCCATTTGTGGCTCAAGGCTCTCCGGATAGCCATCTACCTCAACGATCATAATGGCGCCTGCGCTGGTGGGGAGCCCTAGATGGAGATAGTCCTCAATGATGCGCACGATTTTCTGATCCATGAGCTCTAATGTCGCCGGGATCAACCCCTGGGCAATAATGGCGGAGACTGCGTCTCCAGCCCCCTCGATGGAGTCAAAGGCGGCGCGCAATGTGAGGAGGGCTGGGGGATTGCCTACGAGCCTGATATCCGCCTGGGTGACCACGCCTAGCGTGCCCTCGCTGCCGGTGAAGAGACCCACAAAATCGTATTCCGGCATATCCGGAGCGCGTCCGCCCAGGTGTATGGCCCGCCCGTCGGCAAGAATGACTTCCAGACCGGTGATGTAGTTGGTGGTGACACCGTATTTGAAGCAATGCGGACCACCTGCGTTAGCGGCAATATTGCCACCCAGGGTTGCGGTGCGCCCGCTCGCGGGATCGGCTGGGAAGTAGAGGCCGTGGGCTTTCACCAGCTCATCGAATGTCTGGTTGACCATGCCCGTTTGCACTACGGCGCTGCGCCCGGTCGTGTCCAGCTCGGTGACGGCTTTCATGCGTGCGAGCTCCAGGATGACGCCGCCTCTCTCGGCGACAGCCCCACCGGCAAGTCCTGTGCCTGCGCCTCGGGCAATGATGGGCAGCGCATTTTCTCTCGCCCAGGCGATTGCGGTCTGCACTTCTGCGGTATTTTGCGGAAGAATGACGGCGTTGGGTAACCCGTGTTCGAGCGCGGCGTCGCGCTCGTAGACGCGAATTTCGGCGCTATGGCTGATCACCCTACCTGGACCGAGGCGTTGCGCCAATGCATGCAGTTGTGGCTGTTTGGGCGTATGCAGGCGCGGCAATAGCATTCTCTCGTTGATCCGGCGGGGTTGGGGAAGGGGGTGGGGGGCGCGCAGGTCCTCAACCGCTGCCGCGCGATAGGATAGTTCCAACAATTCAGCGATATGCAGAACCTTGATGGGGAGCTCTGCGCGACGAATGCCGGAAATCAATTGCATGGCACAGCCCGTGTTGGTCACGGCGAGCACGTCCGCTCCGGTGGCGGCAACGTCGGCGATTTTGGCGTCGAGGATGGCGTTCGCTGTCTCTGCATGGACGATGTTGTAGATACCGGCGCTCCCACAGCATTGATCGGGTTGGGCGAGTTCCACCAGTTCTAGTTCTGGAATGGCGCGCAGCAGGTCCCGGGGTTGCGTGATGACTTTTTGCCCGTGGCGCAGGTGGCAGGAGTCGGCATAGGTCACGCGAATGGGTAATGCACCTTGAGGGGGCGTGTTCAGGTGCGCATCCATAAACTCATTGAAATCCTGCACCAGGGTGACGAAGCGTTGGGCGCGCTCGGCATAGTCAGGATCGTCTTTGAGCATGTGCGCATATTCCTTGAGTTGTGCTCCGCACCCACCCGCGTTATTGACCACAGCCTCGTAATCCCCGGCAAGGAAGGCGTCAATGTTGCGGCGTGCCAGGTCGAGCGCAAGGGCTTCGTGCCCGGTATGCAGTTGCGCTGCCCCGCAACAGGTTTGTGCTTTCGGGAAATGTACTTCGTAGCCATTGCGCTGTAAGACGCGGACGCTCGCGGCGTTCATCGTTGTGAGGAAGGCTTCCTGAATGCAACCGGTGAAGAAGGCGACTTTACCTCGATACTCACCGATAGCCGGAGCGGGTGCGCCGGTTTTGAGAAAACTGGTGTTGAGAGGGGGGAGGATAGCTTCCATAGCCTTTAGGGGACGTGGAAGGATATTGAGCGCACGCATGGCTTTCTGCAGTCCGCTCTTTTCGTAGAGCGTCATCAGCCGGGCCATAGCTTTAAGGCGCCCTGTATGTGGCATCATCTGGTAGAGGCCAAGCCAGGTAGCAAAGCGCTCAACGGGTCCCGCACTCCCACTGGCGCGTCGTTGCTGCTCCAGGTCAATGCGCGCCCCCTCAATGAGAGCGCCGTAGGGAACGCCAGAGGGGCAGGCTGTTTCGCAGGCGCGACACTCCAGGCAGAGCAACAGATGTTCAGCATAGGGACCGAGAAAATCCTCGGCGGAAAGTGCACCCTCCGCAGCTGCCTTCATCAGCACGATGCGCCCGCGTGGCGCATCCATCTCAGTGCCAAAAACGGCGTAGGTGGGGCAGGCTTCCAGGCATAGACCGCAGTGGATGCACTGCGCCAGCATGGCGCGGTATTCTGGAGTACGCATTTTGTTGAGGTTTAGGTCCATGGTTAGTCCTTTAGGTTTGGCGGTACGCGAGCGCTCACCGGCGGATGACAGTTTTTACGCAATACCGCAAAAGTCACCCTGTTGAAGTCTTAGCAAGCGAGAGCCAAAGTTGTCGCAGACGGCTAAACTGAGCACACGTCTGG
>JAFGFB010000316.1 GCA_016931315.1 Anaerolineae bacterium | reverse complement strand
TATAGGTAAGGGTGTTTATATTTTGCCTGGTAGCATTGTGATGCCTTATGCTGACATTCGTGATTTTGTGATGATTTCTATGGGTGTTAAGCTAGCTCATCACACCATCTTACATCCAGGCGTATTTTTATCTACCGGCGTCAATATGGGGGCAAGCATCGAAGTTGGAACACGTGCTTATGTTGGGATCGGGGCAACTGTTATGACGGGAGTGAAATCTATAGGCGCAGATTCGGTAATCGGAGCTGGAGCAGTAGTGATTCGAGATGTTTCGGAAGGTCTAACTGTGGCCGGCGTTCCAGCAAAGCCTTTACTCAAAGATTAAAGCGGCTTAGAGGAAAAACTTAGTACATTCCCATGTCATCTGCTGATATCAACGAGGCTGTCGTGCAAGCCAGCGCCGAAGTCGTGAGTTTGCTACCATTTGTTAGACCGCAAATGGGGGGTAAGCTCACGGTTGATGCACATTTTGGTATTTGAGTACCAATAACAGACTACGGTTGGGAGCGGCGTGGACCTGAACTTGCTTGTTAACAGATTCGATGCTTTGTCGCTCCAAGTACCGGCAGTGCTCTCTCGTTCCAAATGGTAATGATGCAACTGAGGATTGGCAATTTATGAGCACTCATCCGCTGCTACGTTACTGGTGGCACGGGCAACTTGAGGGTTCCCCCGAAGCCTTGATTGCCTGGAGTCGCTCCGCGCGCTTGTTGCCGCTACTGGGCTGGCGTGCACAAGAGCGCGGTTGGCCGCTGCCGGACGATTTGCTCCAGGCTGCGCGCCGCGAACGCTATGCCGAAACGGCGCGGCAGCAATTGGCGCACGCTCAGCTGCAAACATTGGCGGCGTTGGCCACGGAGAAAGGTTTCACGCCGTTGCTGGTCAAAGGTCCGGTGGTTGCCGCGGCTTATCCTGATCCGGCGTTGCGCACTTACAACGATTTGGATTTGCTGCTGCCCGTGGAGCAAGCTGAGCCGTTTATGGCAGCTTTGTTGCGAAGTGGGTATCGTGCATTCGCTGACGGACAGCGCAGCTATCACTTGCCGCCATTGCGCCCACCGCACCAGGGCTATAATGTGGAAATCCACACCACCTTGCGGCATGAGAGTGGCGCCGGCAGATTCACTTTCGCGGAACTGTCTGAAGTGA
The DNA here is from genome assembly GCA_016931315.1 of Anaerolineae bacterium. Lineage (GTDB taxonomy): Bacteria > Chloroflexota > Anaerolineae > B4-G1 > SLSP01 > JAAZNO01. The sequence goes on along the minus strand of JAFGFB010000316.1, from coordinate 18,929 downwards.
TGCGCCCATGGCAGTTGACGCCGGGTCTATTCATTCTCGAGCCGGTTTTCCATGCTCTCTATTTGGTATACCACCAGCTAGAACGTCACCAGCTCTCCCTTGGCGTGCTCCCATTGGCCGATCTCTATTTCTGGACGCACGGCTGGACCGGTGTTGAGTGGGCCACGCTGGCGAAGCAAGCTGCCGCGGCTCAATTGGAACGCAGTGTGCGCCTGGCTCTGGCGTTGACGACCTGGTTTTGGGATGAGCCTTGGCCCACCTGGGTGTCGGAGCGTTTTCCTCCCCCTGAACCCCGTGTATTGGATCTCGGTAAACAGTTGGTGGTGGGTGAGTTGGGAGGACGCACACCGCGGCTCTGGCGCGACTTGCCCGAGAAGAGTGTGCGCGGTTGGCTGACTTACGGCTGGATGTTGCTGCGCGGCAATCCTGCGGCATTGAGTTCCCTTTCCTGGCAGCAGCGCGCGCGTTTTTATCTGCTGCGCCCCTTCTCGCTGCTCAAGTTCCACGGCCCAACGTTGTGGCGTTTGCTGCGCGGCGACCGTCGCACCCGCGCCACCCTGCACGCCCAGGACACATTGACCGACTGGTTAAACGGCGCGAGACAGGATTCATGATGTTGACTGCTGTCTTTACGGTTGACCCAACTGCGATTGATGGCGCGCTGCTTCAGCGGGCGGCGGCTGTGTTGTTATCCGGTGGTCTGGTAGCATTTCCCACCGAGACCGTTTACGGCCTGGGCGCCAATGCTCTGGATGCGCGAGCCGTTCGCGGGATTTTTGCCGCTAAGGAGCGCCCCGCCTATGATCCGCTGATCGTGCATCTGGCCGATGTGGGCGACCTTGGGCGCGTTGCCCGCGATATTCCACCGTTGGTCTCCGATCTGGCAGCGCATTTCTGGCCCGGACCGCTCACCCTGGTGTTGCCGCGTTGTGCCGCCATCCCCCTCGAGGTGACTGCAGGAGGTGAGACGGTTGCGGTACGGGTGCCAGCGCATCCTGTGGCGCAAGCTCTGATTCGCGCAGCCGGCGTTCCCGTAGCTGCACCTAGCGCCAATCGTTTTGGGCGGCTAAGCCCCACGTGCGCTGCGGATGTACTGGCCGATCTCGATGGGCGCATTGAGGTGCTGCTTGACGGCGGTCCGACAGTGGTGGGGGTTGAATCTACGGTGCTTTCCCTTGTGGGTGAACCGGTGATTCTTCGCCCTGGTGGGGTTAGCCGTGAGGCCCTGGAGGCGATTCTCGGCCCGGTTGTTGTCTCAGAGCGCCCGGTCTTGCCCACTGAAGACCTGCCGGCATCGCCAGGGTTATTGCTGCAGCACTACGCGCCGCGTGCGCCGTTGATCCTGTACCAGGGGACGCCTGCGGCGATGCGCGCAGCCCTGGCATCAGCCGCCTCGCTTCATCAGCAGAGCCAGGTGCGCGTGGGATTGCTCCTGGCGGATGAGGATTTGCCTTTCTTTGCCGGATTGGACTTGCTGGTTGAGACGGCAGGCAGCGCTGCCGATCTGGAAACGGTGGCGCGCCGGCTCTTCTCTGCGTTGCGCGCTCTCGATGCTGCCGGCGCAGAGGTGATTCTGGCACGAGACTTTGGGGTGACCGGCTTGGGATTGGCCATTCGTGACCGGTTGACGCGCGCGGCGGGGGGGCATGTCGTTGAAGCGCCCCCGGTGTAGTTGGAATGAAGCCACACGGGGCGCCCTCAGGCGCCCCGTGTGGCGTGTGTACTGGGAAGCGTATTATCCGTGTAGAAAATCCCGTAGGTGCCGGGCATGTGCCGGATGCCGTAGCCGGCTCAACGCTTGTGCTTCGATTTGGCGCACCCGTTCGCGCGTCACCCCCAACTTGCGCCCCACTTCTTCCAGCGTGTAGGTCTGTCCATCCAATAGCCCGTAACGCATCTGGAGAATTTTCACCTCGCGGGGCGGCAGATCGGCTAGAATATCCAACAGCACTTCCCGCAACATGGAGCTGCTCACCTCATCGGGGGGAGCCGGGCTATCAATGTCCTCTACGAAATCGCCCAACGTGCTCTCTTCTTCATCATCCGTGGGCATCTCCAGCGATAGCGGGCGCCGTGCCACATCCAGCATCTGCTCCACCTTGCGCACCGGAATATCCAGCTCCGAAGCCAGCTCCTCGGGTGTGGGGGCGCGTCCCAAACGCTGCGTGAGCTGATGGGAAATCCGCAGCAGCTTGTTGATCTGGTCGCCCATGTGAACCGGAACACGAATCGTGCGACTCTGATCGGCGATGGCGCGTGTTACCGCTTGCCGAATCCACCAGGTCGCATACGTCGAGAACTTGTGTCCGCGGGTGTAGTCGAATTTATTGGCGGCGCGAATGAGGCCAATATTACCCTCCTGGATGAGGTCCAGGAAGGGAACCCCGCGCCCAATGTATTTTTTGGCGACGCTGATTACCAGGCGGGAATTGGCGCGAATCAGATGCTCCCGCGCCGCCATCCCGTCTTCCATGATCTGCTCCAATTCCTCACGCCTTGAATCCGATTTGGCGCGCGCGAGTTTGGGCTGCGCTTTGCGCCCTGCTTCCATGCGCATAGCCAGCGCGACCTCTTCATCGGCGGTGAGCAGTGCCACCTTGCCGATCTCTTTAAGGTAAAGCCCGATAGTGTCATCTACCTCAATGGCGCGATAGATATCTTCTTCGGTTTCCAAGGCGTCGTTTTCCAGTTCAATCTCGTCATCGCGAGTGTGGAATCCCCCGGCATGTGCCTCGTCGCCATCATCACTGATGCGAATGCCGCTTTCCATGAGTGAGGTAATGATGTCATCCAGCCGTTCTACATCTTCTTCGGCTTCTGGGAAAACTCGCAGGATATCTTTATGTGTGACATGCCCGTGCTCATAGGCGAGCGTCATGAGGTAATCTTCTCCTGTTTCTGCCTCGAGCTCGCCCGCTTCCAGATCGGCTTCGCTAGGCTCGGAATCCTCCAGAGCCATGCCATCTAGTATAGGTTCTTCTGCTAAATCCAAATCCTCAACCACCACGCTTAAGTCCCTCGCATACAACCATAGTGTAGCCTATAAATTCAAAAATATCAAATCGGTATTCCCGTTTCCATCGGCAAAAAAAGCACTGGTGGGTGTGCCTGCCAGTGCTCGCCAAGGATTGCCACGCAAATACCTTGCTAAACTATATCATAACTTTCGGTCTTTTGTCAAGAGGTTTTTTGAAGTAGTTTTGGGCTTTCTTGACGTTCGGGCTTAATTATGTAAAATGGACGTTTATGGAATTTCGAAGCACGGCGCCATTAATTGTTCAGGGGGATCGCACGGTCCTCCTGGAAGTGAATAACCCGCTTTATGAAGAGGCTCGCGACCATCTGGCTCGTTTTGCCGAGCTGGAAAAAAGCCCTGAATATATTCATACCTATCGCCTATCCTCGCTTTCACTGTGGAATGCTGCCGCCGCAGGTCTGGGCGCGGATGAGATCATTGCGGGTTTAGAGCGTTTCGCCAAATACCCTTTGCCGGATAATGTGGTAACGGAAATCCGCGAGGCGATCTCGCGTTATGGGCGGGTACGATTGGTTCCCGATCCTGGAGATATAACGCGCCTGCGGTTGATGTCTGATGACGTTCTGTTATTGCTAGAACTCGAGCGCAACCGTCATCTCAAGCCCTATGTCCTCAATCGGCTTGGCCCCCACACCTTGCAAGTCCCCGCCTCGCGCCGCGGACATGTCAAGCAGGCGCTGGTAAAAGCGGGCTACCCAGCTGAGGACCTGGTGGGCTATGTTCCGGGCATGGCGCTTTCCCTGGACCTGCGCGAGCGCTGCCAGTCCGGTGCAGCATTGCACGTTCGGGATTATCAGCGTGGCGCGGCGGATGTTTTCTGGGCTGGTGGTTCTGAAGCCGGCGGCTCTGGCGTTGTCGTTTTGCCCTGCGGCGCGGGAAAAACCATTGTCGGTATGGCGGTGATGGCCTTAGTCCAGGCTAACACATTGATTTTGACGCCAAGCACGATTGCTGCGCGGCAGTGGCGGACGGAATTACTCGACAAGACCATGCTCTCGGCTGATCAAATTGGCGAGTATACCGGGGATAGAAAAGAAATCCGCCCTGTCACGATAACGACCTACCAGATTTTGACGCATCGTAAGCGTGGCACCAAGGGACAACACCTGCCGCTAGAGGAGGAATTCCCGCATTTTGAGCTCTTTAGTCAGGCGGATTGGGGCTTGATCATCTATGATGAGGTGCATCTGTTGCCGGCGCCGGTCTTCCGCATCACAGCGGAGATTCAGGCTCGCCGCCGTCTGGGGCTTACAGCCACTCTGGTGCGTGAGGATGGGCAAGAGGAGGATGTCTTTTCGCTCATCGGACCCAAGAAATATGATGTCCCGTGGCGCGACCTCGAACGGCAGGGCTGGATTGCTCCCGCTGTTTGCTGCGAAATCCGCTTGCCTTTGCCCGACGAATTGCGCTTGAATTACATCATGGCGGAGCGCCGTGAGCAATATCCCATTGCTGCACAGAGCCCCAACAAACTGCGCATCCTGGAGCAGTTGCTCGACTATCACCGCGAGGACAATGTGCTGATCATTGGTATGTACCTCGAGCAATTGCAACAGGTTGCCCGGCATTATGATTATCCGTTGATTACCGGCAAGACCTCCAATCGCGAACGTGAATTGCTCTATGAGGATTTTCGACAGGGGAAAATCAAACATCTGGTGGTTTCCAAGGTAGCCAACTTCTCGATTGATTTGCCGGATGCAAATGTGGCGATTCAAATTTCGGGCACTTTTGGTTCACGCCAGGAGGAGGCGCAACGCCTGGGACGCATTCTGCGCCCCAAAGATGATGGTAGCCAGGCTTATTTTTACTCCCTGGTGAGTAAGGAGACGATTGATCAGGAATTCAGCGCCAATCGTCAGCGCTTTTTGACGGAACAGGGTTACCGTTATGTAATCCTTTACGAGGATGAAATCCCCTCCGCTTTGCCGGAACTGACTATCGTGCCACCTGCAACTACCGGCTGACTTTTTCTGGCATCTGGTATTTCTTTGATCTTTCATGGATGCTGCCTCCGTTGGCGTCGTTGGGGGCAGAAAGGGAAGCTGTGTCAACGCTATTTTCTGCATTCCCTGCTGTAAATTCGGTTTTCCGGAGGAATTGACCTGACTATGGCCAGAGATGATTATGCGGACCTCTTGCGCGCGGCTACCCCAGAGTTGGGCTATAAATCGGTAGCGGCACCGGCGGCACACCCCGTTGACGATACTGCGACGGTAAAGCAGGCACTACTGCAATTCGCGCATGGTGTTCCTGCCGCAGACTATCTCGAATCGGCAGTTCAGCATCTTGTCAAAGAATCATGGTTGGTCACAGATTTGCGGGATGCAATCGAAAAATTGGGGGTGCGCCCGCAAGGACGCACCCGCGTTGATCTATCACGGCAACTGGTCACATTGTTCTATGACCCTGGACGGCTGGAGCTTGTTTTTCGCGCGCTGGATGAAGAAACGCAGGCTTTCTATGCACAACTGCTGTTGAACCTTGAGCTGAATCCCTGGGGTCGTGAGCGTGAGGGTTGGCCATTCCTGCGTCCTTTGAGCCAACCTTTGCCGACATTCATGCACCGCATTGCGGATGTGGGGTTGGCTTTTGAACGGGGACCCGGTCAGCTCTATATTCCACCGTTTCTACTTCGCAATTTGCCACCCATCTATGTGCCGGCAGAATCCCTCATGGCGGAACCCCCTCAACGCGTGGAGCCTGCGCGTCCGGCTTACACGGTCATCCAGATTCAACAATTCCTGGGCTTTGTGGGTACGCGCGCGATGCAGCTGCGCCCTGTTCGGCAATGGCTCTCACCGGAGCCATGGCAACGTCTCACGATTTATGATGTGATACCGACTCCCGCTACTGCGCGCGCTTTGAGGCGGTTGCGCCAGGGCGAGGGTTTAGTGGTGGAAATTTTGCCTCCCGAACCGACGCTCGAGGCTGCCGATTTGGAGGCGCTTAGCCAGTCGCTTGCCTTGCCAGCGGCGCTTGTCGAGACGCTGTACCATTCGCTGATTGCTTTGGGCGTGTTACGCCAGGGGTCACCGGTGCAGCTCGAGCCGGCGCTCTTAGAGGCCTTCGTGGGCCTTGAGCCTGGGGAACAACTGACCGCGATGGTGCGAACCTTATTGTTTTTGCCTGCCTGGGGTCCTTGCTGGCAGTTGTGGCGTGAATTGTGTGTGCATCTGCAATGGCACTACCGTCCCTATTGGGGTCGAGCGCCGTTTGGGCAAATTATGACCCAGGCTTTTGAAGCCCTGAATTATGTCGTATTCAGATATCTGGCGCTGCTTCCCCACGAACTCTGGTTGGCGCCGGGACCCGTTGTAGATTTTCTGTTGAAATTCATCCCCAAATCTGAGGTGTTATCTCCCTATCGTATGTTGCAATTCTCCGATATGCGCGGCTCATGGGAGGGCTTTTTGCGGCTTTACCTTGAAGCATTGCTAACGGGACCTCTGCATTGGTTGGGGCTTTGTGATGTGGGATACGATACGCGGGGTACGTTGACGGCTTTCCGCCTGTATCATCTGCAGAATGTGATCTGGGAACGTGCCAATGCTCTATCTCTGCCCCCAACCGTCTGGCAGGGAGATGGGCACGCTCACTGGGCCTGGAAGGCTGAGCAGCTGCTGTTGCGCCCCCCCGTGCCTGCGGCGGTAATGCAGCTGCTGCAGCAATGGGCTGAGCCTGCCGGTATCGAGGGAGATTGGTTGGTATATCGCCCCAATGTGCAGCGTCTACATACGGCTTTCGAGTCCGGCGAGACTTTCGACACCTTGCGTGAGCGTTGGCTCCAGAGTGCGGGCGCTGCCCCGCCTTTAGAGCTGCTTCAGTGGTGGGAACAGTGGTATCAGCGTTATGGGCATATTCGCCTCTATCCACATCAGGCGTTGTTGTTGGCAGCGGATGCTTTGACCTTGAAAGAGGTACAACTGGCTGCGCCCGAACTGCGAGAGGGCCTTTTGGGCTTGATTGATTCCAAAACCGCGCTGCTTCGCTCAGAGAAAGTGGACTCTCTCTTGCAGCAACTGACGGCGCGAGGATATATGCCCAAGGAATTGCAACCTGCCAGGTCTCAGCGGGGGGCGTTGCCCGAGGATAGCGAGGTAAAGTAATCATGGAAGCGCTACGTGCCTCTCTCGACCTGTATGATGCTGACGTAGTGCGGCAGATTGCACTGACTCTGGAATTGCGCGATGCGGATACCAAACCGCAAAAAAACAAACTTATACAGCGTCTGCTCTCTGAAATTCCGCGTCGCGCGGGAATGCCGGAGTATATCAAAGCCCTCTCCGAAACTGACCGTGCTATTTTGGCGACGGTGTTGGAGCACGGAGGGCAAATTGTTTGCAGTCAATTGCTGGTGATGCTGTTTTCAGCAGCCTTGTTTCCGCTCCCGTTGGAGGGTGAGAGTCCCGACCAGGCAATTAACAATCTTGAAGCTCTGTTGCAGCCCCTCTTGTTGCGCGGATTGCTTGTCAATCTGACCTCACCATCGGATTATTCTACTCGAAGGCACCTCCGACCTTTGTATGAAGTCGGTATCCCGCCGGAAGTGGCGCAGGCATTGCCCCGGCGGCTTCTCAAGGTGCCTCAGCCGGATTTGCAGAGTTTTGTTACGGTGGCGCCTTCGCAAGTGCGTTCCGGGGATCCTGAGACTCTACTGCGCTATCTCTTCTTCCTCTGGTCTGGATTGTCTCGCGTTCGCGCGCGCCGGCTCAAGAGCGGAGTGGTGGCTAAAGCCGATTTGCGCCGGATGGCTCGTGAGCTGGGCATTGATTTTGAGACGCAGCAAGAACGACTGGAGCTGATGCTTGAACTCTTGCAGGTAGCCGGCTTTCTTTCTGTGACGGACTATGCTGTTAGTGCACAAAACGATGAGCATACGCAGCGCTTGTGGCAGCAAGACCCAGGCACGCAAGTGCGTGAATTTCACAACGCCTTGCTCAAACTGGAAGGGATGCCCAATTTGGACTCTAGCATGCAACACTATCTGGGCTATGGTTTTGGTCAGTATGGTTGTAATGCCTTTACGGTCCTGCATCATCAGCTCGCGGGGGTTTTTCAGTCATTACTTGATATTCCCTGGTTCCCGTTCGATGTGCTGATGTTGCTGCTCAACCGTGGAAAACCGGGGGGGTTTGTGTTGCAGGAGCCGTTCATGAGATCCCTGGAACAACAGCTGCGTTGGAGCAGCAGTAATGCTAATAGCAGCCAGTATTTAGCCAAGATGTCTCAGGAAATGCGGGATAGCGACAACCTCATCGCGCTAGACCTTCTGGAAGATTGGCAATGGTTGGGGCTTATTGAATTGGGCTATGTGGCTGAGCGCGCGCTTCCTCAGGCGCTGCGTTTGACCCCTCTGGGGCGAGCAGTGCTGCGGCGTGAGGCTTTTGTCTTCAACAATGACCAGGGGCAGGTTATTCTGCAACCAGACTTTCAGGTCCTGGCGCTAGGCCCGGTGCCGCTCCCAACGCTTTTGGGAATCGAGCAGATTGCCGAACGTGAGACGGTGCAGCAGGCGACCGTAGGGTATCGCTTGACGCGCCAGAGCGTCTATCGCGCTCTGCAAAACGGCAATTCTATTGGCGTTATTTGCGCCTTTCTGAGCCGGGTCACGCAGCAACCCTTGCCTCAGAATGTTGAACGAACTTTGGAGGAATGGGGCGCGCAACACGAGCGGATTCTGGTACAGCGGGATGTACTGGTCTTGCAGACTTCCACGGTGGAAGAACTCGATGATCTACTGGTGGATTCGCAATTACGCGAGTGGCTCCGCCGGCTGAATGCGTGCACAGCCTGGGCCGACCACCGGCATGCGGCGAAGATCCAGCGGCGCCTGGGACAACTGCAATGGCTGCCGGCGCTTTCAAGGGGACCGGAAACTGACCTCCCGGGTAGCCTGCGTTGGGATGAGGGGCGACTGTTGCCGCGCACTTTGCCCCCGAGCCTGTATGTAGCTGGGGTGGTGCAGCGCTTTGCCCTGCCAGAGGAAACGGGGTGGCGTGTGACCCATGCCAGCATTCAGAATGCGGTCAATACCAACTTCTCTGCGCCTGAAATCCTGGCTCAAATTGAGCGTCTGACCGGAGCGCCGCTTTCCCCAGAGTGGCAGCAGCGCCTCAAGGCCTGGGCCAGCCATTATGGTCAGGCATATCTAGCGCAAGCGCGGCTTGTGCGCCTGGAAAGCGCCGCCATTCTGTCTGAGTTGCGCCGTACTGACCGCCAGTTAGGTCGCTGGTTGCATCCCCTTGCTGATGAAAGTAATGTGGCGCTTATTGATGACAAGAATTGGGAGGCTGTGATTGCGCGACTCGAGGAGTTGGGCGTCAGCATTCAAGAGAAGCGCTGGTGGTGAGCTGCCGCAGGGGGGATTGAATATGCTCTCTCCCCAGCGTGAAATGTATCCGGAGTAGGGCGTTCGGCCCAGGGCTGCTGCGTCACCAAGCTGACGCGTCACCAAGCTGGTGCGGCAACTAACCCGCGCCGCGCGTTTCTCGGGGTGCGCTGAGACGCCGCCTGAATTGCCAACGACTCATTTCCTTGACGTGCTCTTCTCCCTGCACTATAATGCTTCTGTGGAGGTAGTATGGCGGGTATTTTCGATAGTTTGCGTAAGACTCGTAACGCAGTTTTTGGGCAGATTGCTGCCCTTCTGGGTGCGGGTGAAGTTACTGAACAAACATGGGATGACCTGGAAGAACTCTTGATCCGGGGCGATGTGGGTGTGGAGACATCCATGGCTCTTGTGCAACGGTTGCGGCAGCGGGTAACCGATGAGGGCATATTCAAGGCAACGGCATTGCAACGGGTTTTGGAGCAAGAAGTATTGGCGTTATTGCCGACGCCGCAGCCGCTCGGCCTGGATTGGCCCCTGGCTGTCATCCTTATTGTGGGGGTCAATGGCTCCGGCAAAACGACGAGCATTGCCAAGCTCGCTTACCGTCTTAGCCATGAAGGGCGCAAAGTAATGCTGGCCGCCGCTGATACTTTCCGGGCTGCGGCGATTGATCAGCTCAAGATTTGGGGGGACCGCGCTGGCACGCCGGTCGTCGCTGGCGAAGAGGGCAGTGATCCCGGCGCTGTGGTCTATGAGGCAATTCAACAAGCGCGCTCACAAGGGATGGATACATTGATCATTGACACTGCAGGGCGTTTGCACACGCAGCACAACCTCATGGCGGAGCTGGAGAAGCTCCGGCGTATCCTTTCGACCCGCGTGGCGTGGGCGCCTCATGAAACACTTTTGGTCCTTGATGCGGCGACCGGGCAGAACGGCCTGGCTCAGGCTAAGCAGTTTACCAAGTCTGTGAAAGTCACGGGCATTATTCTGGCAAAATTGGATGGCAGCGCAAAGGGCGGGATGGCGCTCTCGATTGGCAATGATTTGGGCTTGCCGATTCGCTTTGTGGGCACTGGTGAGAAAATGGGGGATTTTGCCCCCTTCGATCCGCAAGCTTTCGCTGAGGGCTTGTTGCGACCGGCATAAGTCTTTTCTGCGGGAGCTGCCGGTCACCGGTGTACCTCCTGCATGGTTGCGAATGACGATCTAATTGATGATGGTACTATTTCGAAGGAGTTTGAAAACCTTATGAGTGACTTGAGTAATCGTTTCGATTCCCTGGCAGCCCAAGTGGAAGCCATTTGGGGGCGTCTTTGACTTACCTGCAAAACTTGAAGCACTGGGGCAGCTGGAACAGCGTGCGGCCAACCCGGAACTCTGGAATGATCCAGAGATGGCGCGCCAGACCATGCAGCAGCTCTCGACTTTGCAGGAGGAAGTGAAGTATTGGGGTGACTTGCGCCAGCGTATTCAGGATGCGCAAGAACTTACGGCTCTGGAAGATGACGACCTGTTGCCCGACCTGTTGGCTGAGGTTGAAACTCTTGAAACAGAACTTGCGCAAGCCGAATTCCAGTTGATGCTTTCAGGACCTTATGATCGAGGCAATGCCATTCTGGCGATTCATGGGGGCGCCGGTGGTACTGATGCGCAAGATTGGGCTCAGATGCTCCTGCGCATGTTTCTTCGCTGGGCTGAGCGGCGTGGTTTCAAGACCGAGATTCTCGATGATCTCGCGGGTGAAGAAGCGGGCATCAAGAGTGCAACGGTTAGCATCAGCGGGCGCTTTGCCTATGGCTACCTGAAATCTGAGCGCGGGGTGCACCGATTGGTGCGGCTTTCGCCTTTCGATTCCGCCCATCGCCGGCACACATCCTTTGTTCTGGTTGAAGTTTGGCCTGATTTGGGGGATGAGGTCAAGGTAGATATCAACCCTGATGATTTGGAGATCGGCAAATACCGTTCTTCATCTGCGGGTGGGCAGCATATGCAGAAAAATGAGACGGCGGTGCGCATTGTACACTTGCCCACCGGCATTGTGGTCACCTGTCAGAACGAACGGTCGCAGACGCAAAATCGTGAAACAGCAATGCGGGTACTGAAAGCCCGGTTGCTTCAACTTGAGGAAGAGAAGCGCCGGCAGGAGCTGGCGGCGCTCAAGGGCGAACACATGGATGCGGCTTGGGGTAATCAGATTCGGTCGTATGTCTTACATCCTTATCAAATGGTAAAGGATCATCGAACGGATTATGAAACCGGCAATGTGCAGGCTGTGCTGGATGGCGACTTGGACGCCTTTATGGAAGCCTACTTGCGCCACACCATAAGCGCCTAGATTATGCGTTGTTGGCTTTTGTCGTGAGATGCTTTGCTGCGGTCAATTTGTGTAGTTGATTCACCATGCAGGGAAAGGAGTGCCAGGTATGACTAAGAAAACAATCCCATCCAAGACTGGACGTGATAAATCAAGGAGCCAGTCGCCAACGATTCGTTCTTCGATTTCCTCATCTCAATCGCAGAAGAAGCCACTGATGCCTTCCCCCGGCAGGGATATCAAATCTGGGGGTGTCCAACCGGCGCGTCCGGTGCCGCGAGATTTCGTGGTGCCTCAGCGTCCAGTCTCAGCGCCAGTCATACCAGGTCAAATCAGCGGTGTGGCAGGGGCTGCTCAGGCTCAAGCAGCTGAGCATGAATCACGGGTGGCATTGCTGAACTCGCGCTGGAACTCTGTCGCCGGCAGAGCCAGCCTGGCTTCCCTCTATGGTAGTATGGATGCGATGACGAATCAGCTCAACCGCTTGCTGACGGGCGTCTCGGATTTGCGGGCGCATGGTTATCGCTATGGTCGCACTTGGGAAGAGCAGATTGCCTCGTTGCAGGAAGCATGGGCGCGCCAGCGTCAGGAAGCCACACGGATTCTGGAGGATGAGCGCCGGAACCTGGATTCCACTACTTACGATGTGCAGAATTATCTCAACCGTGCTGTGCGCGAACCGGGATTGATCACCGCAGCCGATTCCCGCGTGAGTGACTTTGAGCGCCAGGTCAGTGCAGCGGAGCAGCGTGTCAACGGCGTCTTTGCCAGCACCAGCCAGTCTGCCGCCGAGCTGAGCCTGGAGCTGACTGAGGCTGAAACCGTGATTGAAGCTCTGGAAAGCGCGTCTTTTCAGCTCTTCCCTGAAGAATCGGGTTTGCACGTCTGTGAGGCTAAATGGTATGCGCGTGGGGCAGAGCCGCTAGAGGGCATGTTATTTCTCACCGACTCGCGCTTGCTTTTTGAGAAACGCCAGGAGATTGTGACAAAGAAGTTCATCTTCTTCAAAACGGAGAAGAAAATGGAGCAGGAACTCCTCTGGTATACTCCGATTGGCGGCATTGAGGTCGTTGGAATGGAGGACAAGAAGGAGTTGCTCAGAGCGCGTGAGGAATTGCTCATTTTGCGTTTGGAGGGCGGCGATGCGCCTCAGGAAGTGACTCTGAATCTGGTCAATGCACGCAATGAGGATTGGGCGCGTTTGCTCAAGCGGGCAAAAGAGGGGCAGTTTGACTTCGAGCACGTCGAAGCGGCGCCAGCTCCTGCCCCGACTGCGGCTGAAGCGCCTGTGGGCGAGGGCGCTGATACGCCAACCGCTCCGTCTCCCGCTGAAGAGGCGCCTCTTCCAACGAAATGCCCTAACTGTGGCGCGGCATTGCCTACCATCTACAAAGGAATGCGCGAAATCCGCTGCGCTTACTGTGATACGTTGATTCGCCTGGATTGATGTCCGAGGGTTTGAGGGTAGTGCTGGTGTGCGTTAATGCCGTGCACCAGCATTACTATTCTCCTCCCTCATGTATTTAGCAGTGAATTCGCAGTGCCCGGGGTATAGGACAAATTATTGGGAGTTCAAAGGTCAGCTTGGGGATACACTTGCGGATAGACACTTTTGCACGCCGAAGAGACGCAGAGCAGGTTTTTTTGTGATTTTCGTGGGCGGGCGAAGCCCCGCCCACGAAAATCACACTTGCAGAAAAGAGACGCAGAGAGTTAACGGCTGATGTGGGTCGTTTGCAAGGGGGCGGTCTTATGTTCTCCAATAATCTGTCGTATACCCGTATCTGGCTGAGTTGGGGCTAAGTCACCGAATCTGCCTGTGACAAAATTGTAATCTACGGGGAAGGTTCCAGTGGATCTGCTGGTCCATTTTCAAAAGACCTTACGCCAACAGCGATTGCTGCAACCGGCTGAACCGGTGGTGGTGGGGGTTTCTGGCGGGCCAGATTCGGTGGCGTTGTTGGACCTATTGCGGCGTGCCGGGTTTCATCCGCATGTGGCGCACCTGCATCATGGGCTGCGAGGCGCTGACGCCGATGCCGATGCTGAGTTTGTGATGGCGCTTGCGGCCCGCTGGGAACTCCCTTGCACGCTGGCGCGCGCTGATGTGCCGGCTTATGCGCGGCAGGCGGGACTGGCTTTTGAGGAAGCCGCGCGGCGCATGCGTTATGGTTTCCTGTTACAGACTGCACAGCAGTTGTGTATCGCCTCAGTTGCCGTGGGGCATCATGCCGATGACCAGGCAGAGACGGTGCTGATGCATTTACTGCGGGGGACGGGTCCCTCTGGCCTGCGCGGTATGGCCCCGGTAACTCCTTTTGAAACGCTGGCGCCATTGCTGGTTGCTCCGGATGGCATGCCTGTATCGTGCATGGCGCCGTTGAGATTGCTCCGTCCCTTGTTGGATGTTCCACGCGCTGCTATCGAGGCTTATTGTTCGGCGCAAGGGTTGCCAACACGCTTTGATCGTTCCAATCTCGACACCACTTTCTTCCGCAACCGCCTGCGCCACGAAACTTTGCCCTATCTGATGGGGCTTAATCCGCGCATTTCAGAGCGCTTGTGTCGTTTAGCAGAAGTGGTGCGGGCAGATTATGCGCTGTTGGAGCAGCTGGTAGATACGGCATGGAAGGCGTTGATTTTGGATGCGCGCCCCGATGCTGTGGTTTTCGCACTTGAAGGTTGGCGTGCTCAGCCTTTAGCGCTTCAGCGCATGTTACTGCGGCGGGCAGCCTGGCATGTGCGCCGAACGCTGCGCGATATGGACTTTACCCATGTTGAGGCTGCTGTGCAAGTGGCGCAATCAGGGGCAACCGGGGCAGCTGCAACCCTGCCGCGCGGATTGATGCTGCGCGTGGGCTACGCCACCCTAAGCATTTCTGCCGAGACGACGGCAGACTTGCCGGAGACGCGCCCCTGGTTAGTTCCGGGAACGCGTGTAGCGCTCCCGGTTGCGGGTGAGTTGGAACTGCCTGGTGGTTGGACGTTCTCGGTTACGCCTGAAAAGGCATGGAACCTTGAAGCTATCGCTGCCAATTCCAATTCCCTGGCGGCCTGGGTGGATGCGGCGGCGGCGGGCGCTGGTCTCTGGCTTCGCACACGGGAGCGTGGCGACCGCTTCCGGCCACAGGGGCTTGGTGGCGTCGCGGTGCGCTTGAGTGACTTTCTGATCAATGCGCGTATTCCCCGGAATTGGCGCGATTCGTTGCCTTTGCTGATTGCGGGTACGGGCGAAATACTCTGGATTGTGGGGCTTCGTCTCAGTGAGGCGGCATTGGTGCGCGCGCAGACAACTGCGGTGCTGCGTTTAGAAGCGCATCCTCCGTCAGTGTGGTAACTTTGCGGAGTATCCATATACTGATCTGTACTTTGCCAGCTCGCAACATCATCTTTGGGGAGGCGCTGCAGTGACGAAATATCTGGTTCTGGTATCGGGCAATATCGGCGCTGGTAAGACCTCGCTGGCAGAACGACTGGCGGCGCGGCTGGGCTGGATTGTGGCTTACGAGTCGGTGGTTGACAATCCCTACCTGAGTGATTTTTATGCCGATATGCGCACCTGGAGTTTTCACCTTCAGGTCTTCTTCTTGGGACACCGCGCCGCGCAGCATCAACGTCAGGCCGAATCCCCTCAATCTGCCATCATTGATCGTAGTATTTATGAGGATGCCCACATCTTTGCGCGCGCCTTGCACGTGATGGGCAACATGACCGAGCGTGATTATCAGGCATATCGCCGCCTCTACGATTTCGTTATCAGCACCTTACCGCGTCCGGACCTTTTGATTCACGTGCAGGCAAGCGTGGATACCTTGTTAGAGCGGATTCGCCGGCGCGGACGCGAAATAGAAGCTGGGATTGCGCCGGATTATCTGGCATTGCTCGAACGGCTGTATGAAGAGTGGCTGAGTGGCTTCAATCTCTGTCCTGTGCTCACAGTTCCGGGGGATGAACTGGATTTTGTGCGCTACCCCCAACACCTCGATATCATTGCCGAGCGTGTGCAGCACAAGTTAGCTGGCAGGGAAGTGGTAGCATTCCCTCCCATGGAGGCATTGGATGCCGGCTGATTTTGGCGAGGCGCTGAGCGAACGCGAGCTCGAGATTGTTTCCCTGGTGGCACAAGGCCTGACTAACCGGGAGATTGCTGTTCGCGTTTACCTCAGCCCGAACACTGTTAAGGTGCATCTGCGGAACATCTTCTCAAAAACGGGGGTTGCTTCGCGTACCGAACTCACGATGTTGGCAGTGAAAGCGGGTTGGGTCGCGGTTGCACCAACTACCGAGTCGGCGCCAGATGTGTTACCGCATGTGGAGGATACGGCAGAAGAGCCGGCGCTGGTGATGTCTGTTCTCAGTGTGCCGCCCTGGCCGCGGGCGCGGTGGATTGGTCTGACGCTCGGATTGGTATTGCTGGCGCTGGTGTTATGGTTACCACAACGCCCTTCTGTGGGTGTGGTGGGGGAAGCCTCGGCTGCGGCGCTGGTGGACCTTCCTGTGGGCGAGGGCAGCAGTGCTGCTTTTGCAGATGGGACGGGCTGGCGTGAGGTGGCGCCACTACCGGTGCGCCGTGCGCGTTTGGGGTTGGCTGCTTTTGACGGCAAATTGTACGCTGTTGGTGGGCTAAGTGCCGAAGGGGCTTCGGCCCGTTTGGATATCTATGATATTAAGGCCGATCGTTGGAGCGAGGGCGCCTCGCTTCCAATGCCGTTAGCGAATGTCGGCGCGATGGCCATCGCGGGGCGGATTATCGTGCCGGGGGGCTGCGATAGTCAAGGTGTTCCGGTAACGGCTGTCCACGCCTATGTGCCCCTTACGGATACCTGGGAGAGACTTGCGGACTTGCCCGAGCCTTTATGCGGTTACGCTTTGGCAACATTCGATGAGCAGCTTTATCTTTTTGGGGGTTGGGATGGACAGCGCAACCGCGCTGTTGCTTTGCGTTATGATCCTGTCGGGGATGCCTGGGAAGCACTGCCCTCACCTTATGAGGCGCGGGCTTTTGGCGCCGCGGCGACGTTCGGACGCGAAATCTTCTATGTTGGGGGCTATGATGGCGCAGAACGCGCGACGTGTGAAGTTTTCCTGCCGGATGAGCAGATCTGGAAGAGCTGCCCCGCGCTCTTGCAGCCGCGTGGCGGCTTGAGCCTGGCGAGTGTTGGCGGCTACATCTACGCTATTGGCGGCGGTTGGGGTGGTTACCTCGGTTTCAGCGAGCGCTTTACTCCACAACAGCAGACCTGGGGTGTTGTGGAGACGCCGCTGGTTGGAGAGTGGCGCAATCTGGGCCTGGTGGCATGGGAAACGTCGCTCTTTGCCACCGGTGGCTGGAGCGGTGATTTTCTGAATCGCACTTATGTCTTCGATGCTCTACCCTTTCGCGTCTTCATCCCTGCTCCGTGAAACGTGTTGGGATAGCCAACCCCGGGTTTGAAGGGCTAAGCTTGAGCTGGTGCTTCGCACTTTATTCATGATTCCCCATTTACATACAACAACATGGAGGACACATGGCTCGTAAATCTACAACTGCATCCGCACCTGAAGTCACACTGGCTGAACGTTGGAAGACCTTGGTGGCTCTTGCTTTTGGCTATTTCATTGACCAGGGTGAGGGACAGGCAATCTCGGTGCTTTTCCCCACTCTACAGCGCTTATGGGGGCTGAGCCTGACGAATTTGGGTACTATCGGCACGATTCGCAACATCCTGCAATCCGTGAGTGCCCCGTTCTGGGGCTATGCTGCCGATAAATTCTCTCGCAAACAAGTCATCATTTGGGGGACGGGCATCTGGGGAATCTGGACGGTGTTATGCGGGTTGACGCAGAACTTTGGGCAATTGCTCGCTATTCGCGCCATTTCCGGCATTGGACTGGGATGCTTGATGCCGGCGACCTTTTCATTGATGTCCGACACATTCCCGCCGAATAAACGTGGTCGCGCACTGGGGTTGCTTGAGGCCATCGGTGTGCTGGGCATCATTATCAGCACTGTGGGGTTGGGGTTTCTGGCTTCGCCCACACTCTGGCGTTGGGGTTTCATTTCTCTGGGATTGCTCAGTGTGGTCTCCGGCATATTGGTCTTTTTCCTTGTGGATGAGCCGGTGCGTGGCGCGGCTGAGCCGGAACTTGCCGGGAAGATTACGGCTGAAACTGCATCCCAATATAGCATCAAATTCTCTGATTTGCCAAAGGTGCTTAGCATTCCCACAGTCTGGGTCGCTATCCTCCAGGGTTTGGCTGGCTCTATGCCATGGGTGGTATTGGGCCTGTATCTGATCACCTGGATGGTGACCGAGCGCGGGATGAGTGAAGGGATTACGTTTTCCGATCCTCGCGGGAGCGCCACACTGGCTTTTGCGGGAATTGTGATTGGTACAGCAATCAGCAATGTGTTGGGCGGGGTGATTGGTGACTGGGCGGAAAGCCGTAGCCCCAAGTATGGCCGCACGGTTATCGGACAGATTTCCGTCTTCTCAGGCATTCCTCTCAGCTACATCATGCTGACTGTGGCCCGCGATTGGCCCTTCTGGCCCTTCTTCTGGCTTTGCTTTGGCACTGCATTGATGATCAGTTGGCCTGGCAAAGGCTCTAAGGAGCCGATGATGCAGGGGGCGGTGCCGCCGGAGTTGCGTGCAACTGCCTTCTCGATGACGACTTTCATTGAGAGCGGTTTTGCGGCGTTGGTGGCTTATTTTGCGGGGCGTTTAGCCGATTCGATTGGTTTCACTCAGGCTTTGATTTGGACGATTCCGGTGCCCTGGATTATCTGCGGTTTGCTGTATTCACTTTTCTATTGGGCTTATCCTCGAGATGCAGAGAAATTGCGATCCTTGATGGCAAGCCGCGCGGAAGAAATTTCCCCTGAGGTATAAGCGGGCCATGTTCTGCCATCACCGCGCTGTGCGGGCTGGAGAACACACGCTGAAAGAGCAGTTTGAGCTGCTCTTTAGTTGGGTAGAAAAGGGTCTTGAACGCGGCGCCGGATCCGGCGCCGCGTTCAAGACCCCCCTCGGAAATTGCGACTGCGGTTGCCTTTCGTCATGGCAAGCGGGGGAATGCTGAACCGTGAGCATAGTTGTGTTCCTTGTTGAATTGCCAAGGCGTGTTATAATGTGCCTTGTGTTTGGGGCGTGGCCAAGTGGTAAGGCGACGGACTTTGAATCCGTTTACCGTAGGTTCGAATCCTACCGCCCCAGCTCAGCAATAGCGCAGAGGTTGCCAGTATTTCCTACAAACGGTCC
>JAFGFB010000315.1 GCA_016931315.1 Anaerolineae bacterium | reverse complement strand
TACGCGCGGCAGCAAAAAACACTTTTTCTAGCGGGCTTCAGCCCAAAATTTTCGCCTCACGATGAAAATTTGAACACTTACGACAAAGGTTGTGTTCACACCTCAAAGGTTGGGGTATAATGCGAATTATTGGAAGGTAGCCAGCAGTAATTTGTCTTAAACTCCAGAGGCGGTTCAATGGACATCACTATGTTGCTCCCTTTTGTACCCGTTGACCGACGACATGCGCTCTATCAGGGCACACCGCTCCCTGACCGCACACACGGCGCAGCGCTCTTTGCCGATATCTCCGGCTTCACCCCGCTCACTGCGGCCCTTGCCGCAGAGTTGGGCCGTCAACGCGGCGCTGAGGTAGTACTGGATTATCTCAACCCCATCTACGAAGCGCTCATCAGCGAGCTACACACCTACCATGGAAGTGTTATCGGTTTTGCAGGAGATTCCATCACTTGCTGGATTGCGGAGGAAACAGCAGATGAGCACTTCAACCTTCAAGCCGCCTCTCTAGCTGCAGTGACGTGTGCTTTTGCCATGCAAAACATCGTGGCACGGATGGGGCATGTCGTGACGCCAGGGGGAAAGGAGCTCACCCTTTCCATCAAAATCGCCGTTGCGACCGGTCCGGCACGACGCTTTCTGGTGGGGCACCCCGGGCACCAACTATTCGAAGCGCTCGCAGGTGTGACACTGGAACGCATGGCGGCAGCCGAGCATCAGGCGGAGAAGGGCGATGTCATGGTCAGCGCGGAAGTGGCTGAAATCCTGGATGGGGCAATCACCATCGCCGAATGGCGCACCGAAGCAGAGACTGGGCGTTCGTTTGCCCGCGTAAGCGAGTTACCCCACCCCGCCCCACAGCACCCCTGGTCCCAGCTGCCCGACGGCGCCCTATCGTCGGAACAGCTGCAACCCTGGTTGGCTGCTCCCATCACCGAGCGCCTGCTCAGTGGCGCGACCTACCTTGCCGAATTGCGCCCGGCAACGTCGCTATTCCTCAAATTCGAGGGCATTGACTATGATGACGATGATGCAGCAGGGCACAAACTCGACGCCTTCATCCGCTGGGTTCAGGAAATTCTCGACCATTATGGCGGTACGATGCGTCAGCTGACCATCGGTGATAAGGGCAGCAATCTCCTCGCAGTTTTCGGTGCGCCGGTGGCGCATGACGATGACAACGCCCGCGCCATTGCTGCAGCGCTGGAGCTGCGCACCCCCTCAACGGAGCTGCCCTTCATCGCGTCGCCTCAAATTGGTGTAAGCCAGGGGCTGGTATGGGCTGGGGCATGTGGCGGGCGCTTGCGCTGTATCTATACCGTGATGGGAGATGAAGTCAACATGGCGGCCCGGCTCATGGGAAAAGCGAAGCCAGGGCAGATACTGGTCAACCAGAGCGTGGCCGATAATACCGCGCGCAGTTATGAGGTCGAATTCCTCGGCCCGATGCAGTTGAAGGGGCGGGCTGAACCATTGAACGTCTCAGAGATCACCGGCAAAAGGCAGGCACGATTGAGCGCGCTCTTCAATACGCCGTTGGTGGGACGTGAGGACTTCCTCAGCAATATGCGCACCCTACTGCAAACACCGGGTCAAATTCTGCGGCTGGAGGGCCCCGCTGGGGTTGGTAAAAGTCACCTGGCAACCGTCTTTGCGGAACAGGTTGCCGCATCCGGCTGGCAGGTGGTGTTAGGACTGTGTCAGAGCATCAGCCAGGGAACAGCTTATACCCCCTGGCGGCAGCTATTTGCGATGTTGCTAAGAACAAGCTTTATAACGCCTCCCAAAATCCAAGCGGTACAAGTCATGGAACGGCTTATGGAGGTCAATGCGGCCTGGGAAACACGGCTCCCGTTGCTCAATGAGCTTCTGGACCTACCATTGCCCGAGAATGATATGACCGCAGCATTGGAGCCTAAGTTGCGCCAACAGGCGCTCTTTGCATTGGTCGCCGAAATCCTGCAAGCCTGGGCCGAGCGACAGCCCTTGCTGCTCCTCCTTGAAGACGTCCATTGGATGGACGAAGCCTCTGCCGCGCTGACAGTTGCTATCGCCCGTGCGCTCTACCACAGCCCGGCAGCGCTACTACTGGTGCAACGCCCACCGCTGGAGGAGCAGCGCATCCTGCCAGAATTAGAACCGCTCACGACACACCAGCATCTGTTGCTGGGTGATCTCTCAGCGGAAGGCATGAAGGCGCTGGTGCGCAATCGTTTGGGCGGCGATGTGGAACAGCTCGCGCTCGATCTGATTTTTGCCCAGGCACAGGGCAATCCCTTCTTCACCGAGGAGCTGGTAGACACACTGCGCGAGACAGGCTACCTGGTGCATAGGGAGGCTGAGGGTAAATGGCGGCTCTCTGAGCCAGCTTTCGAAGCGCTGCTCGACGCGAATTGTGTCATCAAAGTGGAGGGTAACTGGCAGATGGTGGAGAACCCACCCCTGAGCGCCACAGCCCTCGACATCCCCGATTCCGTACACGGGACGGTATTGGCGCGCATGGACCGCCTGCCAGAAGCGCACAAGCTCACCCTGAAGGTCGCCAGCGTCATCGGGCGCACCTTCCAGCTGGCAGCCCTGCAATCTGTACATCCCGGCGCGCTGCCGCACGAGGTGTTGCGCGAGCAGATCGAAGCGATAGGGCAACGCGATTTCGTGCGATTGGAAACCGCGCTGGAGGGAAATCCCGTCTACATCTTCAAGCACAACACGACACAAGAAGTGGCCTATGATACGCTGCTCTACGCCCAACGGCAACAACTTCACGGTGCGGTAGGCGCGTGGTATGAGCATGCTTATGGGGCCGGGCAACCACTGGAGGCGCTCACGCTCGAGTCACCGCTGGCTGTGCACTATCCTCTGCTGGTACATCACTGGCGCAATGCCGGGCAGCCTGAGCGTGAACGCGTTTACGCCGGGTTGGCTGGAGAGCAAGCCGCCAAACAATTCGCCAACGAGGGTGCGCTGCGATATTTCAGTCGCGCGCTGGAGCTCACACCAGAGACGCAGCCAACCGAACGCTACAAGCTACTCCTGGGACGCGAGAACGTCAACGATTGGCTCAGTCACCGCGACCAGCAGGCTGCCGATTTGGAAACGCTCGTGACGCTGAGCGATACACTCGCCGACGAGGCGAAGCGCGCCACCGTGCAGTTGCGCTATGCCAACTACTTCCGTTACATTGATGCGTATCCTGCGGCACTGAAGGCCGCGCAACGCGCCATTGCCTCGGCTCAGGCCGCTGCAGACACCCTCACCGAGACCCGCGCCACCCACGAAATGGGGCGCATTGCACTGATGCAAGGCGACTATACCGCCGCCAAAACACACTTGAATCAGGCTCTCGATCTGGCGCGCACCCACCAGAATACACGCGACGAGGCCCGTAGCCTCTACGATCTGGGCAGCGTCTACTACCAGCAACAACAATATGCAGAAGCCCGGCAACACTATCATGAGGCCCAAGAGCGCTATCATGTCAGCAGTTATCGTCCCGGTGAGGTCCAATGCCTGATCATGTTTGGAGCGCTCTACTACCAACATGGAGAGTACACGGACGCACAGAAAAGCTACACTGAGGGGCTAGCGCTCAGTCAGGCCATCGGCTGGCGCTATGCCGAAACTTATCTCCTTGGCTCGTTGGGCAACAGTGCTTTCGATCTGGGTGACTATAGCGCGGCCCAGAGCTACCACGAAAACGCACACATGGTCGCGCAGTCAATCAACTACCAGTATCAGGAAGCGGTCAGTCTGGACACCCTCAGTTTGATCCATCAATTCAAAGAAGATCACGCACGCGCTCATGACTACGCCGAGCGCGCCCTGGCGCTTAACCATCAGATAGGCGACAGGCGCAGCGAGGGCTACAGTTATGATCATCTGGGATTGGCACTCACCGGGCTAGGGGACTATGCCGCGGCTCGCACTGCATTCGAGGAAGCATTGGCCATCCGGCGGGAATTGGAGCAAATTCCGCTGACGATGGATGATCTCGCCGGACTGGCGCGGGTCGCCCTGGCACGCGGCGACCAAATAAGGGCTTATGCTCATGTCCAAGAGATTCTCTCCTGGTTGGCAGAGAATAGCCCTGATGGCATCGAATTCCCGGTATGGGTGTATTTGACTTGTTACCAGGTGCTTAGCGCCAGCGGCACTGCCCCAGAAACGCAAACCCGCGCCCGTGAGATACTGGGAGTAGGCTACCAGTTATTGCAGAAGCGGGCAGGGCAGATTCAGGATGAAGCTATCCGCCGTCAGTTCCTGGAACAGGTGCCGTTCAACCGGGCTCTGCTTGAGGCATGGAAAGCGCATGGAGGCTCGGGGATCACATAGACAAAACCTTCCATCCCAGGCGTAAAGGCAAGCACAGAGAATGAGGTTTTTGAAATTTGCGTCAGGCGAGCAAAGCTCACCTGACGCAAATGCTTCTTCGAACCCACAATTACGGAGTCTATGGGGTTATATTCCTCAACACCAGGGGGAGGAAGACGCGATACTCCGGCGCTCCCCCTAATGAGACATACCAAGCGTGAGAGTTTTCCCATTCCACCGTTTGCGGGTAGAGATGCCCACCCACCGTGAAATGCACTGCGCGACCCTCTGCGCCGCAACCGTCACCGGTATCGGAAACCGCCATGACCCGATAGGCCAAAGCCCCAGCCCAGGCAACTACCGTGCCACGGCCACACGTAACACCGTTAATGGTAGTTGCGACGGGCATACCAGATTGGGGCGTAAACCCCCCAGTTGGCACGACCGGTCCATAGAAGGTAGCAGGCGGCAACGCAGCAGCCTGCGCGCTCTGGGGGTTCAACTCCCCTGGCGCAGGCACTTTGAGGAAGAGCGTGATGCCGTCGGTCGCGTGAATCCAATAGCCACGAGGCGACTCCAGATGTGTGAGATCATTCACCAGGCCGGTATACAAGGGGTGTTCCGTTGTGACCGCGACATCATAAATACGCCATTGGGTCGTAGTCAATGGATCGTAGGTCGCTACCTGCGTGTAATGCCCGGCAACGGAAGCCAGCGCGTCCGCAACCGTGCGGCGCGGCAGGTTAAGGTAACCAAAGAGATTCCAACCAGGACCGTAGAGCGGCACATCAAGTGTGGAGAGCAGTGCATAGGTGCCCTCGCCGTTGCCGGGCATCCGTGCCGTCGCCTGATTATGGTCTGTGTCCAGTGTCGTGGGCAAACGCTGCCACCCGCTGCTGCCTTCCGGTTGGAAGTACATATGAATGGTATGTTCATAACCTTCCGGCACATCGCGCTGGTGGTAGTTGAACAAGAGTGCGCGCGGCGTATCCACGCTGGAGACAAAGCGATAGCCTTTCCCCACCGGGGTCAACCAGGAGGGAAGATTGGGCAATTCGCTGAGCGCCTGTAGTGATGTTGTCCCGGCTTCGGCAAAGAAATTATCGGTATTGAAGATGGTCACCTGCCCATCACCCGAAGCTACAGGCGCCCCCAACTGCCGGGAATTGGCCCCCCAAGCCCGGTAGTTGCCACCGCCCACAAAAGCACCCTGATTCGGACCCCAGGGTGGGCTGAGAAAAATTTGCGTTAACGCCTCATGCTGCCCCTCCTGACCCGGTACCCACACGCGCACGAAGCCCTCAAACGCGGGATCGTCCAGGGTCATTTGCCGGGTGTAAACGAGTGGGTTCCCCGGTTTGACCGTCATCGCAGCCCAGGGGGCAGTTCCCGTGCTGCCATCAGCCGCGCCGTAGGCGGGATAGACCTGTACGTTGATGCCACTCACAGATGTCTTCAGCGTGACCGTAATCGTCCACGTCTGCGAGGTAATCGCGTTGACGACGATGAGCGGTTGCCAGTTGCTTACCGTGGCTACCGGCACCGAACGTTGCCCGGCTTGCAACGCAGGAATGCAACCTGTCGTGGCTACGTTGGTCGTCTCATTGTAGGGACCGAAGACGCAGAGCCGGTCCCCCGGCGCAGCCCCACGTACTTTCACGCGGTCGCCGCCACCCACCGTTGCCCCCAGCGCGACCACACTGTCATCGGTCAGCGCGCTCGTTCCCTGCGTCTGGAAAAGATAGCCCTGTGCGCGTGGAACAGCGAGCAGTTCACCCGTCGCTTTGCGGAGGTCGAAGAAGGCGGGAGGCAAAGTTATCGCCGGTGTGAGCGGCACCTGCACGCGCACCCGGGTGATCTCAAGGGGCAGCAGACTCGGGCCGGTGTTGAGCGCCGCGGGCTGCACAAGGTCCCCGTAGAAAGTACGCACGGTTTCCCAATCTGTGCGGTCGAGAAGGTGTGCCGCGACCGTGTCCAGGCATTCCCCTACCCAACCCGTACGCGTGAGGAACTCGCTGTAGGCATCGTCGTACGTGCTGGTCATGAAACTGCCGCGACAATCGGTGGAGATGGGCAGACCATCCTGCACACCAATGTAGTTATCCGGCAGATAGAGCAGGTAGTGTGAGAGTTCATGGGCAAAGGCACGCTGCCAATCAGCGCTCAACTCCGCCAGGCTTTGCCCAAAGGGATCCCAGTTTGGTCCCATGCGAATCTGCCCCGGGCCGTAGGCGTTGGTGATGACGCCACTCACGCCCAAATCGTTGCGCAGTTCGTCCGTCACGCCGCCCATGCTGGCGCGGGGGCGAATGCCGTTCTGCGCATACATCACCACATCCGAGGAAATCCACTGCGCTCGCTCCTGGTGCACACGGATTTCACCAATCGCAATCTGCCCATCGCTCACATCATACAGCACTGCTGACGCGCGTTTGATAGCCTCATCAAGATCGGCCAGAAAAGTGCCGTCGTTGCGCGCATCCCATTCCAGGCTGAGGTCAAGGTTAAAGAGCAGCAGAGGGTGATTCGACACCACGTTCAGCGTCTGTACGCCCAAGGCAGTCACCGTATGTGCAGTCAGCCCTGATGCTGTGGGCACGCCGCTGGAATAGTAGAGCGTATAGGTGTTGGTTGCACTGATGGGTGCGATAGCCACAAGCTGGTCCCCCAGATGCAGTTCACCCCGCCCCTGAAGATAGCCCTGGGCATCCGTAAAGTAGGACTGTCCAGCACTGTTGGCATAAGGAGCTGCCCGCAGCGCTTCGCCCTGAAAGTGAAAAACCTGCGCGCCCGCCATCGGCTGGGCGCCCTGCATGACGCGAATCTGGTTTCCACGCACACGAAAAGGATAAGTGGTAGCAGCCGCATAGGGCCACTGATACGGCCCGGGGACGCCATTCTCAACGGGGGCAAAATCAGGATAGGCGACGATACGGAAGACGACATTATCTGAACGTCCAAAGAAGCCGCTGGCGTTCACATCCCAGGTGTAGATTTGTAACGTGCCCGTGGGCCAGGGGGAGGCTTCCAGGTCTTGGGTAATCACACCGCTCGCTGCCACAGCAGGATACCATTTGCCGCCGCCATCAGGTGAGAAGAAGGCGCGAATGTATCCCACGGGATCACTCTCGCCATCATAAAGGTAATAGGCAATATCAATATCGCCGGAGAGGATTTCTGCAGAAGCGTAAAAAGCCCCTTCGGCAGTTAAGCCCGGATAACCCATGCGAACGGTTGGTGGAGTATTCACCAACCACTTGGGCCAGCGGATGTTGTTGAGATAAACCGCATTCTGTTCATCCATATTACCCGCAATGATGTCTAGCAAGCCATCATCATCCATATCGCCGATAGCCACACTGAGCGTGTTCTCAGTGGCTTCGCCAAAGGTCGCTGCGGGCGTTGTCCAATTGAATAAACCCACGCCATCGTTGAGGTAGACGGCATTCTGTTCGCCGTTGTTGCCCACAACAATATCCAGATCGCTATCAGCATCGAGATCAGCAACCGCCACGGCATACGTCCAATCCGCACCGGGACCAAAGGGGCGATTTATGAGAAAACGCGCAGCGCCATCATTGAAGTAGACGGAATTCTGCTGTCCTTCATTGCCCACCACGATATCCAGAGCACCATCAGCATTGAGGTCACCCACAGTGACACTACGGGTCCAATCGTCCTCCGGCCCAAAGGGTAAACGGGTCGCGAAGTTGCCGTTGCCATCGTTAAGATAGATGGCATTTTGTTCATTATAGTTACCCGCGACAATATCGAGGTCGCCATCGTTATCGAAGTCACCCAGTGCAAGGCCGAAGGTCCATTCATCGCCGATGCCAAACGGTCGCGCGGCGGCGAAGATGCCCGCGCCGGTATTCAGATAAATCCGGTTAAGACCGCTCTGGTAACCCGCAACTAGATCGAGATCAGTATCGCCGTCCAAATCCCCTACTGCGATGGCCTGTGTGGTATCGCCCGCCGCGCCAAAGGTGGCGCCAGACGAGAAATTTCCGCTGCCATCATTGTGGTAAACACGCCCAATGACACCAAGGTTGCCCACAATGAGGTCCAGATCGTGGTCGCCATCCATATCGCCCAAGGCGACGGTAGAGATCAATCCTGCTCCTGCGGTGAAACCGGTGGAGAATTCCCCCATGCCATCGCCCTCATATACCGTCAGACCGTTACCGGCATCCCCTAGTACCAGATCAAGATAGCCATCGCCGGTAAGGTCGCCAACGGCGATGCTGCGTGTGACGTCAGTATCGGCGCCAAAGGGAAGCACCGAAGGGAAGCCTCCGCCGCCATCGTTGAGGTAGACCATGTTCTGCTCGGCGCTGGTCCCCACGGCAATATCCAGGGCCCCGTCGCCATCAAAGTCGCCGGCTGAGATAGCTTGTGCGCTATCCGACCCCGGGCCAAATGGTCGAGATGATGGGAAATCACCGGTTCCAGCATTGAAATAGACCTGGTTAGGCTCAAGATTGTTGCCGACCACGATGTCCACATCACCATCGCCATCCATATCCGCAGCTGCCACACTCGTCGTCTGAGCGGGTGTGATGTTCAGCGTAGCCCCAAGTGCAAACACTCCCGCACCATCATTGAGGTAGACTTCCATCGAAGCGCCATTGTTGCCCACGACGATATCCATACTCTGATCGCCATCAAAGTCGGCAACTGCCAGACTGGCATCTTGACCGTCGCCGAAAGTGTCGGAAAAATCAAAGGTGCCTGTCTGGTCATTGATGTAAAGCCGGTTGGGACCATTGACGCTGCCGATGATGATATCCAGCCAACCATCATAGTCCAGATCCGCCAAAGCCACACTTGAAGTTGCATTTATCGCGAGCGACGCATCCAATGTAAACGAGTTGCCTGTATCGTTATGGAAGACCAGGTCCGCGCCTGCAGCAGTGCCACAGACCAGATCAAAGTAACCATCACCATCCACATCTCCCATCGCCACGCTGGTCATACCATAGGCGGCACTGCCAAAAGATATCGCTGCCGTGAAGTCGCCCGTACCATCATTCAAGTAGACCACGCCCGTGTCGTTAGCGCGAATCACGACCACATCCAGAGCGCCATCCGCATCGCTATCGCCAACCGCAAGAGCTAGCACATCATCACCAGGGTCGCCAAACGCCAATTCGGTGGGGAAATCGCCCCGACCATCATTAAAATAAAGGTAACTGCCATCCTCATTACCCGCAATGATATCCAGGTCGCCATCGCCGTCCACATCGCCGACGGCGATGGCGGAGGTAAGGCTATCTCCTGGGCCAAAGGGAAGTGGTTTGACGAAACCCGGCGTCCCTGCCAGAACCTTGGGAAGAGTAATAAGGAAGAAAGTCGCTGAAATCAAGCCACCAGCCAGAACCACCACCAGCGCCAGGCGCCGTACACCGTGTAGACCCAGAAAAATCCCGGATTTTTTCATAGCCATAGCATCTCCTTGAAATTCAGAATCATACAGCAACTCAATGCCGCCAAGTTGTATTTTTCAACCAGAGATCGCGCTTTGAAGACGTATCCTCACGCTGCATTACGCACTAGACGGAAACACTCGCTAAAACGGAGCGTGTTTTTATCATTCCGGCCAGTCAAGAAATAACGTTTCCAGCAAAAGCCGGGTATTAGCATTACGCAACAAGTCTGCCTGCGTCGCGGTGAGTGTGCGCAACATACGCATCGTAGAAGCCACATCCAGCCGGGCAGCAAGTGCTTCGAGAGCTGCGCGCTGTTCCAGGAACATTAGCTCTTGAGGATTCGCTTGTTGGAGCAACAGCACGTCGCGCCAACCCAAGCGCCAATACTCGAGCAGCTGCGGCAAATCCGCCGAATTTTGAGCCAACGTCTGCGCAAGTTCAAAACGCGCAGGCAAATCCATCTGCAGCAATGCCAGCAGCTTTTCGAGCGCGGCTTCCATGGCTTGCAAGTGCGTGGGATCCGTGAGCGCGCGCACCGCCCAACCCATCCGCCCGCCGGAAAGCCGGGCAAGACGCCATGCCTGCGCCTCCTCCACCCCCCAACGTTCCATCAAGGCGTGAGCGATGGTGGCATCGTCGAGAGGACGTAACGGAAAATGCTGGCTGCGCGAGACAATGGTGGGGAGTAACGTATCCGCATCGGTCGCCAGCAAAATCAGATAGGCATAGGCAGGAGGTTCTTCGAGCGTCTTCAGCAGTGCATTACCCGCATTGGAATTCATCAACTCCACATCAGCAATTACAGCAATTTTGTGCGCACTCTCGTTAGGCGTCAACGAGAGAAACCTTTCCATTTCGCGGACTTGCTCAATCTTTACCCCACGCCCTGGCGTTTCTGGTTCAACCAGCCGCAAGTCCGGATGGACGCCGGAAGCGGTCCGGCGGCATGCAGAACATTTTCCACAAGGACGCTGCGACGGAATCACTGCCTCGCAGAGCAGCGCCTGAGCCAGAGCCAAAGCCAGGGTGTGTTTTCCGACGCTCTCTGGTCCCGTAATAAGCAAAGACTGAGATAAAACCCCCTCTACCACAGCGTTCTGCAGTTGCTGTACCAGCCAGTTATACCCTACAATTCCCCAGTTCTCCAAAGCCTAACCTCCTCAAAAAGCATCGCTCCAGGCTGCAAGACAATGCCGGGTAAGCTACGCCGGGTAAGCCGGTATGCCAGGATTAAGCCATCCGCAGTCATTTTGGGGGAAATCAAGCCCACAATGCCTGCGCCCCACCTTCAACAAAATGCAGCAATGTCTCAAGCAGCCCGTCGCGATTCTCCGGGGTCACGTAGACCACTGTCGTCACGGGTTCCGGCAGCCGCGCGAGCGCTGCAGTCAATAGTTCGGGGCGAATCACAAGCACAGCAATGCGGCAGCAATCTGTCCTTAGCCACTCCAAAACCGGCAACCAGCCCTTTCCCAATTTTAATTCGAGAGGGCCCAGCTCATCTACGATAAGTACACTGGTGGGCAATACCTGTTTCAATGATATAAGCCCCCGGGCTAATGCCGCGTCATCCATGCGAAAACGCCCCAGTTCTCCCTCGGGACCAGCTTCATAGGGAAGCGTTAGTGGATATTGCACGCCAGTGTGAATCTCCCTGACCTCAAGGTCATGGAAACCGGTATGGGTGGTTAGAAGACCAGCAACGCCTACCCCAGATTCAAGCCAACGGGCAACTAGTTTTTGACACAGGGTACTTTTGCCCACTTGACGTGTGCCACTAAGCAGAATGACACCTGGAGCCGAATGAGGTTGATGAGACGTCATGTACCCAATTCCACCAACAGGATGGCGGGAATAGCCCGAACGCCAGTTTCCCCAACAAGCACAACGCTTTTCCGCACACGGCAGCATCAGTCCCCTACTGAAAACAGACGCTGCAAAGCGGATGCGCCCTAAAAAAACAGGGCCGGAGAGTCCCGACCCTGAGTGGAGATGGCGGGAATCGAACCCGCGTCCGAAGAATTCTGCAACAAGCGTCTACGAGTGTAGTCAGCGTTTTCGTTGTCGTTCGGTGGGTCGCAGCCGACCGCGCCGCATCCGAACCAGCCGATAGTCTTGACGCGCCTTATCGGCGTAGGGCGGGCTGCACGCTGATTTTATTACACCTTACTCCGGCACACCAGCGAAATACCGGAGGGGCGTGACCGGATACCCGATCAGGTTGTGGGGTCAATCACCCGCTGCTTACGCAGCGACGGCGACCGGCGCCCAGCGGTTTGCCATAGGATTGGCATTTGTTTTTTGCTCCTGGGTTTACGGGAACGGAGCCTCCCCGACTCGCAGCCTGCGACAATCCTTCCCCGTCGAAACCTATCATCCCCACATTTATTATACCACAAAATCCATGGGAGGGGGTAAATGTTCAGATCAGGGCTTACGCATTTGACGTGTTTTACCACGTGGATTCTGGCAGATGCGGACTAAAGTCCGAAAAATTTAAGGGGTTTCTTGATCGGGGCTGCGCCCCGATCAAGAAACCCCTTATAAAAACCTGTTTGGGTAGCTAAAATGAACCTAATAGGCGAGCCATGATCTGCCCACTGAGCGTCATTTCCCAAATGCAATAGCCGTAATGTTCAGATTTCCACCGTAAGGTAAAAATTCGGGCTGAAACCCGCTAGAATGAGTGTTTTTTGCCGCGCGAAAAGCCGTACTCGGCGCCGCGGCAGCAAAAAACACTCTCTAAAATTGCGGCTCTAGCCGTTCCTGGTTGTGGCAAGCAGGAAAACGCTGAACAGTTACGGGAGGGGTGCATTTCATCGGAGTATGGGACAGATTTTTGGGGAAAACTGGAATAGGTTGTGCAAACAGACATGCTTGAGATATGAAGTGCTATGCGGCTTGAATTTATCTCATACCCATTTCATCAGCCGCGTAAGAGGGGCTTATGCCCCATCATAGTTACCGGCGCGGACATTGCTGCGGATAGCCAGTACCTCACGGAACATACGATAGGCATCACGCAAAGGATGAACACTGCCGCCCTTGCCATAATACCAGGGGATTCCCACTTCAATGATGGGGAAACCCCAACGGCGTGCAATTGCCAACACCTCAACATCGAAAGCAAAACCATCAACGTGTTGAACTGCAAATATGCGCTGCCCAACCTCACGGCGAAAGGCTTTGAAGCCGCACTGCGTATCTTGAATCCCCGGCACCGCCAGGACACGCACCATAAGATTAAAGACTCGCCCCATGAGATGCCGGTAAAAAGGCTCGTTGAAACGCTGCGCACCGCGAGCCTCACGGGAACCGATAGCAATATCATAATCTCCCCCCAGACACTCCGGGAAAAAGCGGGGCAACTCTTCAATGGGCATGGCAAGGTCCGCATCGCAGATGAAGACGTAGCGCCCATCTGCCTCGAACATCCCTTTGCGAACAGCCGCGCCTTTTCCCTGAATGGGTTGATCCACCACCCGCAGGCAAGGGTGCCCGGCAGCGATTGCTAGAGCGATATCACCAGTCGCGTCACGGCTGTTGTTGTTGATAACGAGAACGTTCAGAGATACGGGTGCTGCTTCTGCAAAGGTTATCACACGCGGCAAGGTCTCCGGCAGCCGGTGCGCCTCATTATAAGCAGGAATTACAATGGTCATCAGTGGACCTTCACCCATTTTGTGCTCCAATACTCCCTCCAGTATAGTTCGCTCCCCCATAGCCAGGCGTCTACAAGCGAATCCAATCGACAATCTGGCGCCCGCGGTAGTGCGCCAGCCGAGAAAAGCCCGCTTCCTTCGCCAGCAACCGGGCCTGCTCGAAATGCTGCCCCACGCGTCGTGACTGATGCGCATCGGAACCGAAAACTAAAATCTCTCCACCCAGAGCGCGATACCGGCGCAACACATATAAGCCGGGGCAAGGCTCATCAAGCCCGCGAGACCAGGGTGAAGTGTTAATCTCCAGGCCCTTACCACGCGCGATAACGGATTCGAGGATAACATCCACAGCTGCGGCGTAATTCTCAATGGGAAGCGTCTGTTGCAGTTGTGCCCACGAGTCACGGCGCACCAAATCAAAATGCGCCAAAACATCATATTCGCCATCACGCGCCAGGCATAACAATTCCCGGAAGTAGCGGTCATAAGCCACCTCGATGCCGTCCTCAAAAGCAACCGGCAGCCAGCCCGGAATATTATCAGCCCAATGGGCTGAGCCGAGGACGTAATCCCAGGGCCAAGCCGATAGAGTAGCACGCACTTGCTCGGGGAAAAGGTGTGGGTTGCCAATTTCAATACCGGCGAGCACCTCAAGCGTGCCCTGCCATTGTGCCTGAAGCGGTCGCAACTCCGCAAAAAAAGCCTCAAAATTCAGGTAGCCCGTTGCTTCGTCTTCCGGAATCCACTCCAGGTGATCGGTGAAGGCGAATCCCTGCAAGCCGGCTCGATGTGCGGCTTTAGCCATGGAAGCCATCGTCGAATGGGCATCGCAAGAGTGATGAGAGTGAACATGATAATCGAACATAGGCTTTATTGTTGCTTGGTCCAGGCTTCCAAATCCAGATAAACCTCTTCCAATTCCGGAAGATTTTGCACCCGCGATATTTTGATACCCAATTGCCCCATCGGCATTGCCAATAGATTGTACAAACGCTCGGAAGCAATGCGCATACGCTTAGGGCGCCCTTCTCGGCGCTCGAAAAGCGCAAGCAACGCAGGCAGTACCTGGGGCCACAAATCTGCCAGAGATGGATAAGCCAAGAGCAGTTTTGCATCCAGCACAATCCCCTGATGAGAATCAACCACTAACAGCGTATAAGGCAGATATGGCGGCAAATCTCCCTCTTCAACCGGCATAGATAGCATCGCCAAATGCACTTGCAGCTCATCATCTTTCAAGGGCAGCTTGCGCCGCAGGTTAGCAAAGTCTTCCGCAGATAGCGTGTTGTCGCTGACCATCACCGGATATTGAGGAGAGAAAACCTGTTGTTTGAAAACCCACTCCCCACCCTCAAATTCACGTAGGAGCAAGGGCAAGGTGGTAGGAAGCGCAGCAATATCCGCCAGTGGGAGAATCGAGACTTCACCGCGCTGTTGCGCCTGGGCGACAATCAGGGATTGCTCCAACAGGGAAGTGAGAAAACGCGCCTGGGGTCCAGTGATGTGCCAGGGGAGTCGGCCAGGGCTAAAGACGCGAAAGATGGGCCAGAGTTTGCGCCCACGAATCCGCACTTTGATGTCCTTTACAATCTGCCAATCCAACTCGGTAATCCCTCCACGCGACTCAAAGGAAGCCTGCAATTGCGGAACCTCAAGCAACATCAAGCCATGCTCATGTTCCTCCAAGAAGGCGCTGGCATACTTCATCCCCCGCACGGCTGTGAGATAAGTTCCCAAACCAGCCTCACCGAGATAGACGATCAAAGCATAATGCTCACCAATTTCGCCAGTAATGGAGCAAAAACCAACCTCCCCGGTTTCCAGGTTCTGTACAGCAAATAGCAGCTCCTCCGACATCCAATCCCAAGGCGCCGCAGCCTTGAAAGCCTCGGCTGCTTTGAACAAACGCCGCCACTCCTCGACAGTGCCATGAGGCTCAGGCCAATTATACGTGGACATTGCAGACCTCCTTCATGAAGATTGCAGGGTAGCAAATATCGTTCATCCAGAAGAGAAAACACCTAGAGAACCTGTTCAGGTGGTTTGCAGAACAAGTCTCCGGGAGCTTGTGGTGGCGTTAGAAAGCGGAGCACACCGGCTTCCAAACCAATAATTGCGGGAGTCTCACCAAAGGGGTCGCCATCCAGATGCACAGCCACACTAGGGGTGGTCTCCAAGTGTATCCGGCGCGCCAGCACCTGAATTACAGCAGGGTCATTGAGATGTCGTTGACCAATCAACATGTGCAAAAAATGACGCAGCACATAATCAAGACCCAGTCCCTTGAAGACAAAGATATCCAGCATCCCATCATCCATGTAAGCATGGCGGGCGATGGTAAAGAAAGCCGCGTAGAGCTGAATATTGCTGGCGACAATGAGCAACGCCCGAGTATTGAAAGCCCGCCCTTCGACGGAAACCCGCGTACGGAAACCCTTGAACCAGGAAGCTACGGAGAAAGCAGCAATGATATAAGGCAAAGTACGCAACCGCTTGGCATAACGGGGACGCGGTTCCAGTTGTGCAGCAATCTCAGCATCCAGACCCGCGCCAGCCCAACACACAAAATAGCGCCCATTGATGACGCCCGCATCCACGCGCTGCACGCGGCTTCGCAGCAAGCTATCGGCGACCTCACCCGCCTGGTAGGGTGGGACAGGGGAGAGAATCGGCATGTGCATCTGATGCGCCAGAATGTTCCCGGTGCCCACGGGCACAATACCCAAAATGGTGTTCGACCCAACCAGGCCATTGGCCGCCTCATTGATTGTGCCATCACCGCCAGCAACCAATACAAGGTCTAGCCCATCACGGGTCGCCTGACGAGATAGCCACATAGCATCCCCAGACTTGTGGGTTTCAACCAATTCCAGCTGCCAGCCATTGGCGCCCAAATCTTCCGCCAGGCGCTTAAGAACGCGGGTCATATCCCAGGGACCCGCGGTGGGATTATAGATTAACAACGTTCGGAAAGCCATAGGCAAACGAGACTCGCTCTATTCTTCCTGATTTGTTTCGAGACTTGTGTAACACAGAATCAAATGGGAGTATAACACAAGGCGTGGGAGCAACAACTTATGTCCCAAGGGATATAGGACAGATTTTTGGGGAAAACTCGAAGAGGTTGTGCATACAAACGAAGGGGGGTCTTTTTATGTCTTTGGGCGCGACGCCGGGTACGGCGTCGCGCCCAAAGACACTTTTTCCTCAAACAGGCATGTGCAACACCTGATATGAAATGTTATTCAGAAACGAGCCACTCTATAATGCCGGGAAGATCAGGCTCACTCCCCAGACAGCAGCAAAACCCAAGGTGCTCAGTACTAATACCCACCAATCCGTGCGCCGCATACGCAGCTCGCGCCAGGTAGTGCGCTGTTCAGTATAACCAAGCCCACGGGCTGCCAACGCCAGGGTGAGCTGGTCGCTCAAACGCAGCGCGCCGATGATGATGGCAATCAGCACAGGGTGATACTCCCGTGCCCGGTGCAGCAGGTTTCCCTCTGTCACCCAACCGCGCGAGGCTTGCGCTTCACGCACGGTAGTTGCCAGATTGCCAATGGCGGGCAGAAAACGCAGCGTCAGACTGAGGGTCAATCCCCAGGTGTAGGGTAAGCCCAAACGCACAAAGGCGCGCACCAGAGCGCGTTGATCGGTGGTAAACAACAGCCCGCCAGTCAGAAAAGCCATTGCCAGCACGCGCAGCGCCAGCAACACCGCACTGGATATCCCGCCCAGACTGAGAGTCAACGGCCCAATTTGCGCCAGGACTCTGCCTGAGGGCGAGAAGAGGGGCTGCAAAAGCAGCATAAAGAACACCAACAGGCGCATCTGTTGCCATAGCCACCCCAAGGTGCGCCAGCGAACACCCGCAAAACGCAAGGTGAGCAATAAGACCGCCACAAACAATGCTTGCGAAAGCGGATGCGTCCACCGGAAAGCCAGAATCAAGCCCAGCAACATCATCCAGAGCTTCACCCTGGGGTCGCAACGGTGCAACCAGGACCGTCCGGGCACATAGAGGTCGAGGGCAAAGCTCACGCCGCGACCTCCCACGGCAGATGTGGCAGAATCTCAGACGGCGCGCCGTCCGCAGTAATCCGGCCCTCATGCAGCACGATGACACGATCTGCCAATCGAGCGAGGGCCATCTCATGCGTGATGCAGACCAGAGTTGTGCCGGCAGCGCGGCGTTCAGACAACCAGGCAAGCAACTGCCGTCGCCCGCGCCCATCGAGACCAGCAGTGGGTTCATCGAGAATGAGGATGGAAGGAGCAAGTGCAGCCAGTGTAGCCAGAGTCACCGCCCGCTGTCGCCCGTAACCCAGAATTGCCGGGGGTGATGCGGCGACATCATGCAAACCGAAAAGCATCAACGCGCTTTCGACGCGGGCATCAGCATCAGGAAGCCGCAGACGGCGCAACCCGTAGGTGAGTTCTTCGCGAACTGTTGCAGCAAAGAGTTGTTGTTCCGGGCGCTGAAAGAGAAAACCCACTTCGCGCGCCAGCTGCCCGGTTGAGCGCAACGCGGTATCCTGTCCCATGACCTGGATGGTTCCCATGGTGGGGCGCAACAAACCGTTGAAATGACGTGCCAATGTTGTTTTCCCGGCGCCATTCGTGCCTATCAGAGCGACGTATTCCCCACGAGGGATTGTCAGGTTGATACCATGAAGCACCGCCGGGCCATTGGGGTAACGGAAGCGAAGATTCCGAGCCTCCAGGGCAGGAGCTGAAGCAAGGACACTCCGGGTATCACGTAGTTCATTCCAGGCTTCTGTCGGGCAAATGATTCCCGCAGCCTCCAGACGCTCACTGTGGGCGGCGAGGTCAGCCGCAGAAGCCGGAGCTGCAAGAAGGCCCCCCTCGAGCAAAGCAACGTTGTGCGAGCGAGCCACGCCCCCGAAATCCGGCGTGGTAAACAACAGTGTGGAGCCTTCCTGACGCAACAATTCGAGGGCACCAAGCACCTCAGCCTGTCCCACCGGGTCCAAGCCCTGGAGCGGCTCATCAAGCAATAATACCTGGGGACGCATCGCCCACAACGCGGCTAAAGCCAGCCGCTTCTGTTGTCCTCCAGAGAGCTGCCAGGGAGCGCGGTGACGTAGATCGAGCAAGCCAAAGCGGCGCAAGGCCAACATCACCTGAGCGCCAATGGCTTCTGATGGCACCCCAAGCGCTTCCAGCCCCCAAGCGACCTCGTCTTCAGCCGTGGTATTGAAGAGCTGCACCGCAGCATCCTGGAAGAGCAGCCCCACCAAACGCGGTGAGGGCGCGGTTGCAAGGATATCGTGACCGGCAAGGTGCAACAGACCCTGCAGCTGCCCATCAGTGTGGCGAGGCGCCAGCCCTGCGAGCACATGGCACAAAGTGCTCTTACCGCTACCGCTGCTGCCCGCAACCGTCAAAGCCGTTCCGGCTTCAACTTGTAAATCGAGATGCTGCAAAACGGTCTGAGAAACGGTCGCGCCGTCATAAGATGGATAGCTAAAACTCAGGTTCCGAGCCAGGATTGCAGGCGCAACCGCAGTCATTCAGGCCTTTCCCGCTTATGATAGCGCGTGATAGGAGGATAGGCACGCTTCACCGCCAGATAGATCGAGACCCCAAGCACAGCGCCGACCACGCTCTGCAAGATATTGGGCAGCACCTCAGTGAGTGCCGCGGCAACACCAAACAGAAAAATCTCAGCAATAAAATAACCGGCAACCACAATGGCACTACCACAGACAACGGCTAACACCACCATACCTGTTTTCATCCGACGCTGAACAAGCCATCCCATCAGCCAACCCTCAAGTCCATGAACCAAGAATGAAATGAGCGCAAACTGCGGGTAGCCTCCGTAGAGGTCAGCGAGGCCCGTGCCCAATGCGCCAGCCACGCCTCCCACCCACGGACCGAAAGCAAACGCGCTAAAGGTGATCGCGGCATCGCCCAAATGCAGGTAGCCCCCCGCGGCTGTAGGCAGGCGCACCGCCACAGTCAGCACAAAAACCAACGCAGCCATCAAAGCAGTCAGTGTCAAGCGTCGAATTGTCATGACCTATCCTCTCCTTCGCACTGAAATTGCTATGAACCTATCCAAAAACTGTAGCACGGTGCGCCCCCCCCCACTAAGCCTTATGGTCAAATTCGCTTTCTGGAGAGTGTTTTTGGTTGGCGGGCTGCGCCCGCCAACCAAAAACACTCTCAAAACCGCACCTTTAGGCGCAAATCCCGCATCAAGATGAATTTTCGGACAGATTCTATGAGTATGGCGCAGATGATCAGCACGCCAGGTACAGAGTGACACGAGCTGCACAAGAACCACGTGCAAAAATCGGAATTTAGTACGGCACAATCATCTGTGGAATACCCTACTGCCAAGCATCATAGCATAGCTAAAGTTTCTGGCAAGAAGAATGGGTATAGTAATTGTTCAGACTTCCATCGCAGAGCGCAAATTTCGGGCTAAAGCCCACTATAAGAAGTGTTTTTGGCTGCCGCGCATAGCGCGGCAGCCAAAAACACTCTCTAAAATCGCGGCTTTAGCCGCTCTTAGTTGTAGCAAGCGGGATAACGCTGAACAATAACTAGGTATAGGACAGATTTTCGGAAAATATCTGAAGAGGTTGTGCAAACAGACAAAAGAGAGGTTTCTAGCGCAGGTCAACGCACTTGCAAAAGGTGTGGGGTGTGCCTGAAAATAGCGAATTTCAAAGCCGAAGCTGCAGGCGAATATAAATGCGAACCGGGGGCTGTCCCATAGCCCCCGGTTCTACAGAAGGAGGAGAATCTGACTTAACGCTGGTTTGTGTCTAAGCCCCTGTTG
>JAFGFB010000314.1 GCA_016931315.1 Anaerolineae bacterium | reverse complement strand
TGCATCTCTTCGGCGTGCCAAAGTGTCTATCCGCAGGTGTCTCCCCAAGTTGATCTTTGAACTCCCCAATAATTTGTCCTATACCCCATATCGTGCTGGACATGGTTTTTGAAAGAGGGTATACTAAGGTTATCAGACCTCCAACGCACTTTAAGAGAAAATTGGCCTGGTGACTCGAAATATCTCCCGAGAAAATACAAAGCCACCTGGGCAGTGAAACACACAACAGCGCCCTACTCTTCAGGAATAAAGAATCATTGAAGCGTATGACTGCCTGAACAGTCTGACATACTGCATAGGATTACCCAATCAAGGTATCACAAGACTTCAGACAGTTGCGACTGTTGCAGCTGTTGCGAAGAATCACGGCGGCACTTTTGAGGAAGGAACCCTCATAGAGCGTACAGCTATCTATCAATAATGCTAAGAAACCTGCGGCCTATTGGCTTCGAGAGTTCTTGAATTGCCCACTCAAACGAGATTCATATCCTGAGGTTAACGATGAAATTGGAATTTACGCTGAATCACAAAACTATGCTATTGGAAGACCTGGCTGATGATCTCTTGCTCCTGGATTTGTTGCGCGAGGTTTTGGGGCTTACCGGCACCAAACGGGGTTGCGACACTGGCTCCTGTGGCGCCTGTTCAGTGCTGGTGGATGGCAAACTCACCCGCGCCTGCCGAACGCCTGCGGCAAAAGTCGCCGGTTGCCACGTGATTACCATCGAAGGGCTACGCGCCCCCGATGGGAGTCCCAATGATATGCAACGTGCCTTTGTGGAATTTGGAGCGGTGCAATGCGGCTTTTGCATGCCGGGCATGATTATCGCGGCTGAAGCGTTGTTGCTCAAAAATCCGACCCCTTCACGCGAAGAAATCCGCAAAGCCATCATGGGCAACCTTTGTCGCTGCACAGGTTATCAGCAAATTGTGGATGCCATCGAAGTAACCGCGCAGCGGCGCGCCGCTATCCAGAAAGGAGGCTAGGCATGGCAGACCTGAAGTACATCGGCAAGCAAGAGACGCAAAATGTGGATGGGCTGGCGCGTGCGATGGGCGAGGCGCGCTATGTCTGCGATATGCACATACCGGGCATGCTGATCGCCAAAGCATTGCGAAGTCCCCTGCCCCACGCCCGGATTGCACACCTCGATGTGACCCCGGCTTTGCAGGTACCGGGCGTGATAGCAGCCATCACCCAGGCGGATTTCGAAGAGCACAGTAATTTCGGCTGGCCCATCAAAGACGCCTACGCACTGGCGTATGAGCGCGTGCGTCATGTGGGTGAAGCCATCGCCGTCGTCGCGGCAGAAACCGAAGCCGCAGCACAAGCCGGCGTTGCCGCAATCGAAATAACGCTGGAACCCTTGCCCATCGTAAGCGATATGCACCAGGCGCTCAACCCCGATGCGCCCATCATTCCACAGGCAACCCCTGCCGGCAAAGGCAATTTGTGCGACGTTTCGATTTTGCGCAACGGCGACCCCGCGCCCATTCTGGCGGAATGCCCGGTCATCCTGGACGAACATTACCTAACGCCACACCAGGAACATGTCTACCTCGAGACCGAGGGAGCGCTCGCCATTCCAGAACCCGATGGAAGTGTGACCATCTTCGCAAACAACCAAAGCCCCTTTATCAACCGCGACACTGTCGCCGCCCTGATCAAACTCTCCCCCGAGCAGGTTCGGGTAATCCAACCGCCCATCGGCGGCACCTTTGGCGGCAAAGATGATGTGCTCTATCAGACCTCAGCACAGGTTGCCCGGTTGGCCCTGATGACGGGGCGTCCGATTCGGCTCATTTTCGAGCGCACCGAATCCATGATTGCATCTTACAAACGGCAGGCGATGGATATTCACCTGCGCTTGGGCGCTGATGAGCAGGGCAACCTGCAAGCCGCACAAGCCACCATGTTAGCCGATAGTGGCGCCTATGCCTCCATGACCTCTATGGCAGCATGGCGCGCCACGATGCACGCGGCAGGCGCCTACCGTTACCAGGCAGTGCACGTGGATACACAGGTGCTCTATACAAATAACGGCTATTCAGGCGCCTTCCGGGGCTTCGGCAATACGGCTGCAGCAGCGGCGATAGAAATCGCCATAGATGAGCTCGCCTACCGGGTGGGCCGTGATCCGATAGAGTTCAGGTTGCAAAACTGCCTTCGCACGGGTGATCGTACGATGACGGGCGACGAACTCTCCCAAGAAGCAGGATTGACAGCGTGCCTGGAATGGGTGCGCGAGCGTGCAGATTGGGAACGTAAGCGCAGCAGCTATGCGGCACAGCCGGCTGATGCCACTGTGCGGCGCGGACTCGGTGTCGCGGCTTATTTCCACGGCAGCGGTTTGGGCGGTGAGGGCCTGGATTATGCCGCGAGCACCATCGCGGTCGAACCCGATTACAGCATCGCTTTGACTTCTGGGCTGACCGATTTCGGCCAGGGTAGCCGCACGGTCTTCACACTTGTCGCCGCAGAGACGCTCGGGGTGGCGCTTGAACGCGTCCATATTCTGCGTCCCGATACACGCACCGCGCTCGACTCCGGGCCTACGGTAGCCTCACGCTCCTCCATCATTGGCGGCAATGCTGTGGCACTTGCAGCACAGAAGCTGCTACACCTGCTCACGCTCGCTGCCGCAGATGCCCTACGATGCGCGCCAGAACAGATTCTGCGCGAAGGGGAAACCTTTATCGGACCCAGCGAAGAGCCGCTCTCATTTGAACAGGTTGTGAATCACGCGCGCGCTATGGGCTTTCAACTTTCGATGGCGGCGCGCTGGCAAATGCCGGAAATTCACTGGGACTTTGAGACCGGCACCGGAAAGCCATACTTCGGCTATGTTTTCGGGGCACAAGTCGCTGAAGTAGAGGTGAACATCAAAACCGGAAGAGTGCGCGTCACGGGAATCTGGGCAGCGCATGATGGCGGGAAAATCCTCTATCCACGCGGCGCCATGGGGCAACTTTACGGCGCCATCGCAATGGGGCTGGGATTTGCACTAATGGAAGGCTTCCGCTACGAGAACGCAGTCCCTCAGACTACCAATCTCAGCACTTATCGCATTCCGCGTGCCACGGATGTGCCGGAAATCGAAGGGACTTTCATCCAAACGCGGCAGGGATTGGGACCCTTTGGGGCGAAGAATCTCGCAGAACCGGTAATGGTAGGGACGGCGCCCGCCATTGCGAATGCCGTTTTCCAGGCAACCGGCATTCGCGTGCGACGACTTCCCATCAC
Source organism: Anaerolineae bacterium (assembly GCA_016931315.1). Classification (GTDB taxonomy): domain Bacteria; phylum Chloroflexota; class Anaerolineae; order B4-G1; family SLSP01; genus JAAZNO01. The sequence goes on along the minus strand of JAFGFB010000314.1, from coordinate 1,892 downwards.
CCCAGAACTGCTCAGAGAGAACGACTAAACAAAGAGAATAAACTGAAAATATCGCGCGCGGCTAAGCCGCGCGCGATATTTTCTCAAAATCATTCAGCATCAAAAAACGCCGGATACTGCACACTCAGACTCTCCAATAACACGCCAAAAATTGCGGGGCTATGGGGAGCAATTTGCCTGAGCATCTCGACCGCAACAGCACGGATCTCCCATTGCGCCTCCGACGTGATACGCAACCGAAAGAAGTGGAGCAATTCACGGAAATTCATCGTCACAATGATACGGGTGGCGGTAGCGTTAGGCAAGACAAATCGAGCATCTTCCTTGCGCACACCGCGCGCGCGCAGCCCCTGATATGCCCTTTGGACGTGGTCCGCGAATGCTTCCCAAATGCGCAGAGCCTCCGGATCGCCAGCAATGGCCTCCGGCAACACCCACTCCGGCGCGGCTAAATCCACATACCGCTGGCTCTCCTGGCTATATGAAGCCAAACGGTGCCGCACTAACTGATGGCTACAAGCGCGACTAATGCCGTGGAGCTCAAAGGTGGCGGCAGCGTGTTCGATAATGCTTTCATGCCCATCGCGCAGGCGCGCGCGGATGAATGCGCCAGCATCGCCGCGGGATTCACTGCGATAACACACCCGCCCGGCATGTTCGATCAGTTCCTCTGGGGCACCCGTCCCGCGCAGATAGTGTGTGAGTGCCAGTAACTCAACACGCATCCTTAAATACCCAATCCAAGCCGCAAATGGCTGAGCGCATTGACGATAATCTGAACCGAGGCGTCCACACCCCATTTGCCACTATTGAGCACCAAGTGATAATTCAACGGGTCAGCCCAATCAATGCCGTAGAAGTTCTTCAAATAAGCCGCGGTTGTCTGGTCGTTGTTGCGGGTAAGCGCCTCAGCCTCACTGATGCTGATTCCCTGCTGCGCTTGTACGCGCATCACCCGCGCGCCCAACGTCGCCTCAATGCGCACATGCAGCACATCGGGCATATCACGCAGAATGGCCTGCCCCCCGCGCCCCAAGACCACAACGTTGCCATGCTTATGCGCCGCGCGAACGGTGCTCTGGATCATGTTGATGCAGGCAACCTCATTGAGTTCGGAAACAGTGAGCTCCTGTTGCCCGGTTGGCCCAATCGTCCACGTCTCAACCTGTGCCACAGCACGTGGGGCAAAGAGGCGGTTGAAAAAGCCCCGAACTTTGTAGTTCTCTTCCGAGAAATCCACCAGCTCATGTTCAGAAAGCCCAACCTGCCCGGCAACCTGCAGCATCATCTTCTTGTCGAAGTACTGGTACCCCAAGACTTCGCACAATCGCTGGGCAATTTCATCGCCACCGCTGCCATACTGTCTGGAAATCGTAATCACCGCCATCGTTCCCCTCCTGTTCCGGTGCGCACGGGTAAAGTTGACGTGCGCCATAGTTGAGAAAGATTCTCACTTTCAGTATACCTGAAATCAAGAAGTTGACCATTACGAATGACTGGAGAGCGCATTTTATGCCGGGGACGACAATTTCAGGCGCCTCTACGAGGCGCATAAGAATAAAAGAAAAGACATTTGTACAATAGCAATCTTGTTTTTCCCCCACAGGTTGAAATACATCCGTAAGCATTCAACGTCCTTTCGAGGACTTTCGAAGCAGGTCGCTAACCGAAATCGCACTACGCCACGCACAACACCTCTGAAGCGAGAGCAAGGCATTCGTCCGGGGTTGATGGCACAATCATATCTGACAGTGAACCTTACCGGGGGTGCAGAAGCCCGCCGAACTGCTACGAATGCCCTTCGAGGGATTTCGTAGCAGGTCGCTGACCGAAACCACGCTGCGCGCCTCATGCAACACCTGAAGCGCGAGCAAGGCATTCGTACCGGGGTT
>JAFGFB010000313.1 GCA_016931315.1 Anaerolineae bacterium | reverse complement strand
TGCATCTCTTCGGCGTGCCAAAGTGTCTATCCGCAGGTGTCTCCCCAAGTTGATCTTTGAACTCCCCAATAATTTGTCCTATACCCCCAATCATTTGTCGCATATTCTGGAACCGGCATATAATGGAGGGGCTCAATTCCCGAGGAATTGCTCTGCACGAGCCGGTAGCGTCAATTGGAGCGCTCTGATACTGGCTTTAGTGGATGCGGGTTGGCTATTTTTGTGGGAGGTCCTCATGCGTTCATCAGACATTCTGCGTACTTTTGTCGCACTGCCGCTTTCGTCGGCTCTTCATGGCGGGCTGGGGGCTGTCCAACGCGATTTGCAGCGTGCCTGTCCCGCTGGTGTTGTTCGTTGGGTTAAGGCAGAAGGCATTCATCTTACATTGTTTTTTCTGGGAGATGTGCTCGCTTCTCGTCTGCCCGATATCCAGCAAGTGCTTGCCTCTGTTGCTGAGCTTAGCCCACGGATTGAATTTGCGGTAGAGGGTGTGGGGACGTTTCCCAATCCCCATCGCCCTAATGTGATTTGGGTCGGAGTCTGTGATGTCACCGGTCATCTGGCAGCGTTGCATCGTGATGTGAATAGCGCGTTGGCGAGCCTGGGTTTCCAGCCAGAGGAGCGGGCATTCAAGCCCCATCTCACATTGGGTCGGGTGAATCGCAATGCTGGGAGTGATGCGGCTTCTCGTGTGGGTGAAGCGGTTGGTCGCCTTAAACTAGGGCGTCTTAGTGAAGAGTGCCCTCGCGAACTTATTCTCTTTCGCAGCGAGCTCAAGTCTACCGGCGCAGAATACACGCCCTTACAGATTTTCCCATTGGGTGTCCCAAACGCCGAATCTCGTTGACCCCGCCTAAAAGGGCGCCTTGGAGTGGTAAATTCATCATGTTTGTGCGGGCGCTGTCGTTTGCCTTAAGGTGTTGTCTCACCGAGTACGCGCTGGTATACCATAAGGGTCTCGCGTGCCATTTTATCCCAACTGAACTGCGCAGCTCGCTCCAATCCCAGAGTGCGCAGTCGTGTGCGCAGTTGGTTATCTTGTGCCAGTTGGCTGCAGGCCTCCGCCAATGTCTGGGGCTCCTCGGGATTGATGCGTAGCCCGGCTTCGCCGATGACCTCCGGCAGACTGGCGCGATTGGCGACTACCGCGGGCGTTCCACACTGCAAGGCTTCCAATGCTGGCAGCCCAAAACCTTCGTAAAATGAGGGTAATGCCAGGAGTAGCGCACCATTGTATAAGAGGACGAGGTCTTCGGCGGGAATGCCCTCGATAAAGCGTACCCACGTTTCCAACCCCAATACTTTGATGTGTTCGAAAATCTCATCGTAGAGCCATCCGGGGCGCCCGGCGATCACCAGGGTGCGCTTTTCGCCCTGTGCATGGAGCAATGCCAGCGCTTCCAACAGGCCGGGTAGATTTTTGCGCGGTTCCCATGTGCCCACGAAGAGCAGGTAGCCCGGTTCCAATCCGTAACGCTGTAATTCTGCCTTTACCTTAGCCTCGGGCAAGGGACGGAAGCGGCTATCTGCTGCCAGATGGATAACCGCTACACGGTCTGGTGTGACGCCCAGGCACGCTTCCAGGTCGCGTTGTGTCGCATACGAATCGGCGATGATGGCATCTGCTTTTTGGACTGCCCACGCAATCTGGTCATTGTAGTAGCGCCGTGATTCTGCCGTGAGGTATTGTGGATAGTGCAAGAAGGTGAGATCATGAACTGTAATCACGCGATGGCGTGCTCCCCAAGCGGGGGGAATGAAGTCGGTGCTATGCAGTAAATCCAGCCGGGTGGGTACGATTTCGGCGCCCAATGCCCAGCGTTCCAGGCGGTGATGCGGCGGAGTCCACACCCGCCGCGTGCGTGCGCCGGGTGTGATAAGGGTGCTGCTCTCTTTGCGGTGCTGAAACAGTTGTAATGCCCCTGCTGGAAGCAATGGGCTGAGGTGTTCTGCCAACCGCCAGGCATAGTTGGCAATGCCTCCAGGGGCATACGCATGCAATCGCAAGTCAATCCCGATGCGCATTAACCCTCCTCAGTGCTCAGTCGTCGTTCTACCGTGTGGGCAATGCGGCGGTCGGTCACCGCCATCGGCAACGCGCGCAGGTCTTCGAGCGTGGCCCATTTGAAGTCAGCGCATTCGATGCACTGTGGTTCGCCGGCAATGAGGCGACATTGATAAGCATATAGGGTGATTCGAAAGTGCGTATAGGCATGGCGCACAACCTCGATTTGTGTTTCCACCTCCACAGTGATGCCCATTTCCTCTTGCAGTTCCCGGCGCAGGGCGGCTTCCAGGCTCTCCCCTTCCTGTCGCTTGCCCCCAGGGAATTCCCACAGGCCCCCAAGCATGTCTTCGGGGCGGCGTTGAGCAACCAGTATCTGCCGGTTCTCACGGATGGTGACCGCGGCGACCACATCGTAATGCGGCAGTGGTTTGCGTGCTTTGGCTGCCGGAAATCTCTCCGGTTGGCCCAGCGCATACGCGCGACACAGCTCACGCCAGGGGCAAGCGGTGCATTGGGGGCGTCGCGGGCGGCATACCAGCGCGCCGAGTTCCATGAGCGCCTCATTGAACGCTCCCGGATTCTGGTCCGGGAGCCAGCTGCGCACGATGGACTCCAGCTGCCCTGGAGCGGGATCGTTGAGGGCAAGGGCCCGTGCCAGGACGCGGCGGACGTTGCCATCTACGGCAGGAACAGGGATGTTGAAAGCCAGACTGGCAATCGCACCAGCCGTATAAGGCCCAATTCCTGGCAGGGTGCGCAGTGTCTCTGGATCAGCCGGCAGTCGCCCCTGATGACGTTCGAGTACTTGTTGGGCTGCCCGGTGGAGCGCTCGCGCCCGGCTATAGTAGCCCAAGCCCTCCCAGAGCTTGAGCACGGCTTCCAGGGGGGCGGTTGCCAGCGCTTTCGGGGTTGGGAAACGCTCTATGAAGCGTTGGAAATAACTCTGTACCGTTTCAACCTGAGTTTGCTGTAGCATGATTTCAGAAACCCATACCTGATAAGGGGAGCGGTTTTCTCTCCATGGCAACCGGCGGGCATGGCTCGCAAACCAGGATAGTAGCGCATTCTGCGCAAAATCGCGCTGTGTCTCCAGAAAATGGCTTTCTGCTTCAGATAGTTCCATGGCGCGGAGCTTAGCACAGGCGGGGGGGAAGTCAATGCTCAGCTAATAAATGCGGGTCAGACTTGTGATCTGACCCGCGGTGTTACCGAAGCTTATTGCCCCAGGGCCAGGGCTGCAATGGGCGGGGTCATGTGTACCCACACCCAGGTTCCCGGACTGGCATCGTTGCTCATGACCATACGGGCATCCTGGGGCGTGTGTGGCGACGTAAAATCAAAGAGCCACCGGGCATCCAGCGGCGCCAGGTTGACGCAACCGTGGCTCCGTGTGAAGCTGAAAGCATCATGCCAATAGGCAGTGTGCAGCGCGTAAGCCCCCGAGAAATATTGCGTCCATTCGACATCTTCGAGATAATACCAGGCAGGGCTGTCGGGACCGACGTCCTGATTGCTCATCGGGGTGGCGGGCAATTTGGCCCAGATACGGCTCAGTCCGTTGGGGGTCCAGGTGCCATGCCGTCCTGTCGAGACCAGTGTGGCAAAAACCATACGATCCCCTTCGTATGCGGCTAGCGTTTGCTCGAACGTATTGATCTCAATCCATCTCTCCTGCGGACCTACGCCCTCGGGGCGCGGATCCACATCCACGCGGGAAACAAAGGATTGTTCCACCCATTGATCCTGTCCAACCATGTACCACACGCTGGATCCGACTGTATCCTGTGCGTATAGCGAGATCATCTGATACCGCTTAACTACCGCTCCATCCGGTTTGCCGCCGGGCAAGGCTGCCGTTTGAGTCTGACGATTGATCCATCCGAAGGGATAAGCGGGCTGTTCCTGCAACTTCACACCGCTGAAATGTGAAGGGCTGGCAAAACGTAGGTGGCTGCCCTGGATGTATTCACCGGGGTTAATCTCATACCAGGTTGTTCCATTGTAATCTGTCTTGCCAATTACACTCACCCAATTATCGCCGGCCACGAACTGACGCTGTGGCTCTAGTCCGACTTCGGCTTCTAGTGGATGCGTGTATGTGGCGGCGGGAAGGTCGGCTACGTAGGCAAATGTGTAATCAGTGACGCGATTGTCAGCGATCTCAAGCTCCTCTACGTTGAGTTGGGGTAGAGGATCAGGCAATTGTGCGCGCAAGAATTCCGCCCGTGCTTTGCGGCTGGCAGGTATAAAATCAGGACACCAATCGGGGCGGCGCAAAGTATTATCCTTGTCGCACAGGTCAATTCCTTTATTGACCAGTGTGGTATGTACCCAAAGCTGGCTCAAGGGTGTTGCTTCCACAGTTTGTGGCCATGCCAAACCTATGAGTATCACAAGTAGCCATAAACTCTTCAAACGCTTCATCTGCTTGCTCCTGGCGCTCTAACTCTACCCGCACAGCGAAAATATATTATACACTAATTTGGTTAAATGTGCAGGACAAATCTATTGACGTTTGGTCTTGTCACTTTGTTCCTTTGCTCTATAATCATATTGTAACGGTTTCGATATTTTTGGGCTTTCGACGGGAACCTGCTGCGAGGCAATAATGAGCATCTTTACCGAAGCAATTGATCTGCTAGTTCATCCACCTGGCGACCTTGTCTACTTCCTGGTGACGCTGTTTGCTTTGCAGCAGGCGCTTCTTCCCGCTGCGATTGCTCACCGGGCTGCACCTGGGTCCGCTGTCCCGCGCCGTTGGTTATGGGCGCTCGGTGGTATGCTGGTGGGACGGGTGCTACTCATTGTCTTGGGGCTGTTGGCTTTGGCTGACTTGCTGGCGCCGGCTGCCTGGTTGCCTCCCGTCGAGCGACTGGTAGAAACCGTTGCCATCATTCTGGTGCTCTGGGCCATGTGGGGAGAGCGAGCTGCGCGCTGGCAGTCCTGGGTCCTCGTCGTATTGCTGTTAGCCGCGGTTGGCTTTTTTGCTTATGATTTCCGCTTTTGGTTGTTGCAAGTAGCGCAAGGGCGTGCCTATAACGTCACATTTGGGGCATGGATATGGGAATACGCGGCGTTGGGATTATTGTCGCTGGCGATAGTATCACTGTTTCTGTTGCGCTCCCTTGAATGGGAATGGGCATTGGTGGCGCTGGCTGTGTGGTTGGGTGGACATGCCATGCAGCTGGGTTGGTCTGACCTCAGCCTGCATGTTTCGGGGTGGGGACGGCTCTTTGGATTGATTGCCTTGCCGTTGCTCTCTGCCTTTGTCCAAAGGTTGTTATACGGTAGCGCTTCTGGCACCTTTCCCGCAGAAGCTTCCCCTGGGACCAAATCCAGGCGCACCCAGGCAGCTGTTCTTTCTCAATCGCTTGATTTCAAGGGCTTCCAGACGCTTTTTTCTGGCATTGAATCTGCCCGCGAGCTGGAGCCTGCGTTGATGGTTGCCTCTTCCCGGTTGGCGCGGTTGCTCGGTGCGGACCTATGCGTTGTGGCTTTGCCGGCAACGCTTGATCCACCGCAGCTGCGTGTGGTGGCACAACACCCCCCCTTGGGGGTTTTGGAGTACCCGGTGCTTGACCTTGCGGAATTCGATGCGCTAGAGGAGGCGTGGGAAACACGCGAGCATCGTGTTGTTCAATCTGGGCGTTCCCCTTCGTGGTTGGGAACGTTGTTCAGCGAGTTTGGCTTCCGTAAGCCGGGACCTCTGGCGGTACTGCCCCTCTACAACGACGAGAAGCGTGTGGGGATGTTGTTGCTGGGGAATCCTGATACTGAAAAACCCTGGACGCCGGAAACTCTTGTTGTGCCGCAGCTGACTGCGACCTTGTTGGGCGGGGCGATTGATCGTGCCCAGCAACAGGGTGGTTCAATCTTCAGTCTGCGTGAATCTAATGAGGATTATACGGTGGCTCTGACTGCCGCCAATTCCGAGCTCTCCCGGTTGAGTGAACAGGTGCTGATGCTTCAACAGGAGTTGGAAGACCGTGGTCGTGAGGTCGCGCGCTTGCACGTGCGGTTGGAAGAGCAGCCACAGCAGCCTTCTTCGACCGAGGTGGATTTCTGGCAGAATGAGGTGCGCGAGCTGGCGCGTGACCGCGATGTGTTGATCCATGAGCGCAACCGTCTGGGACAGGAATTGGCGAAGACCCGTTCTCGTTTCGAGCAATTGGTGGATGAGCGGCGGGGCTTGCTCAGGCAACTCGAGGCCTTGCACACGCAACTGCAAGCTGCACAAGCAACCCCACCGGGCATGTTATTGGGTCTGGTGGTTGCCGATGAGGATGGCGCCATCGTGATGGCAGATGCTTTGGCTCGCCAGCTGCTGCATCTGCCCCAGGGTGAAGTAGCGGGGATGCCTTTGGATAGCGCTTATTCCAATCCTCAATGGGCCGCTGCGGTCAGTGAATTGCTTTCGCAAGGACCTGATGTGCGGCGGCGTATCCACCTGACTCTGCCGGGTGAGCCCCATACCATTGAGGCCGACCTGGTTGCGCTGGCAGGTCGGGATTCAGACACTGATGCGCTGGTGGTCACTTTGCGCACGGAGGAAAGTTTTTCCGAACGACAAGAGGCGATTACCGGCATCGCTAACGAATTCCGCACGCCTATGACGTCTATTACCGGTTATACGGCATTGTTGTTAGGCGAGCAAGCGGGCATTCTTACGGAGATGCAACAACAATTCCTGGAGCGGGTTCGCGCCAATGTAGAGCAGATGGGGCAGTTGCTCAATGATTTGATTCAGATTGCCTCATCGGATGCCCGTACCCTTGAACTGACCCCCGAACCGGTGGACCTGGTTGGCATTATCGAGGAGGCGGTGATGGGTTTGTCGGCGCGTTTCCGCGAACGGCGCCTTTCGGTGCGCATGGATTTGCCACCGCAACTTCCTCCGATTAGCGTAGACCGGGATAGTCTCTATCAGATTATGCTGCGCCTGCTTTCGAATGCGGCTCTGTGTTCGGAGGAGGGGACGGAGGTAGTCATCAATGGCGAAGCGCAGTCGGCAAGCGCGGGGCAACCGCCTATCATTCGCATCTCGGTAGCAGATACCGGAGGCGGCATTGCTGAGGAAGATTTCCCGAAAGTGTTCCGCCGTTTCTATCGCGCCGGACAGCCATTGGTGGTAGGGATGGGCGAGACTGGCGTGGGCATGGCAGTAGCAAAGACACTGGTCGAAGCCAATGGTGGGCGAATTTGGGTTGATACGCGGCCCGGCGCCGGTAGCACTTTCAACTTGACCTTGCCTGTTTTTCAACAAGGGAAGTGACGATGAGAATCCGCGAGTCACTGGTGCGCCTGGCGAGGGTGCTGGGTGTCGGAGTGCTTTTAGCTGCCCTGATTCTGGGCAGTATTCGCCTGACCCGAGTTGACCCGTTGTTGCGGGTGGCGGCGCCTACGCGCATTGCCTATGCGCCAACGCTTACGCTTTATCCCACCGCATCTCCCTCACCTACACCGGCGGGGGTGCTGGAGCAGACCCCACTATTTACTCCCACACCACGTTCTCCGTTGGTGTCCCAATGTCTTACTCCGGCGGGCTGGGTGCCCTATTTTGTTCAATCTGGTGAGACCCTGGCTTCGTTAGCGGCGCGTAGTGGTACCAGTGCCTATCTGTTGATTCAGGGGAATTGCCTTGGGGGAACGGAAGTGCAACCCGGGGATTTGTTGTACCTGCCGCTGGGGATGGTGCGCACCCCAACACCTTTGCCCTATTTGTGCGGACCGCCGCCAGGCTGGGTCTTGGTCTCTGTGGAACCCGGTAATACACTTTTCAGCCTGGCGCGTTTCTATGGAACCACCATCGAAGCGATTCGTTCTGCCAATTGCCTGCGCGGTTTCACAATTTATGCGGGACAGTGGCTTTACCTGCCGTCGGTTATGGTGATAACGCCCACGCCATTCCCGCCAACGCCCACATGGACGCTAACTGTGCTGCCCCCAACATTCACGCCAACGCTGCCGCCAGATGAGCCCACCCCAACGGCAACTCTGCCGTTGCCGACTCCAACCCCAACTCAAACTCCAACTCCAACTCCAACTCCAACTCCAACATCGGTGGGACCAACGCCAACTGAGACGCCGACTCAAACGCCGCCCACAATACCTTCTGTGACCCCATCACCGACTCCAACGGCAACCCCGTCGGAGCCGACACCGACGACAACCCCGATTCCTACGCCGACAGCGACGCCAACAGCGACGCCATCGCCGACCGTTACACCGACCACAGCGCCGGAACCGACACCGACAGCAACGCCAACACTGACTCCACCAGAACCGACGTTGACTCCAACACCAACTGAGACGCCGACGCCGACCGATGAGCCGACGCCGCTCAAGTAGCTGCCTTGATGTCAAGCTTGCGGCGTCCTGCTGCATTTACCCAAAGAGCGTTTTGGGGCGCATAAGCTACGCCCCAAAACGCTCTTAAAGACTCACCTTAAATCTGGTGTGCGAATTATCCTGCGCAATCACCACGTAGCCAACGCCGTACATAGTGCCCTGTATGTGAAGCTTCCACCCTGGCGATTTCCTCAGGTGTTCCCTCGGCAATGACCTCGCCGCCCGCGTCGCCGCCTTCTGGTCCCAGGTCAATGAGCCAATCCGCCACTTTGATGACGTCGGGATTGTGCTCGATGACCAGCACAGTGTTGCCGGCATCCGCTAGCCGTTGTAGAACCTGAATCAGGCGGTCCACATCGGCTGCATGTAGCCCCACAGTTGGCTCATCCAGAATGTAGAGCGTTTTGCCTGTCGCACGTTTGGAGAGTTCCTTGGAGAGCTTGACCCGCTGCGCCTCGCCCCCCGAGAGCGTTGTTGCGGCTTGTCCCAGACGTATGTAGCCAAGCCCCACATCTTGAAGCGTCTGCAAGCGCTTAACGATGGCAGGGATTGCGCCAAAGAACTCCAGAGCTTCACTTACCGTCAATTCCAGCACCTCGGCGATGTTGTGCCCCTTGTACTGTACCTGGAGCGTCTCACGGTTATACCGCGTGCCATGACAGACATCGCACGGCACGTAGACTTCCGGCAGGAATTGCATTTCGATGCGCAGATTTCCCTGTCCCTGGCAGGCTTCACAGCGTCCCCCCTTGACGTTGAAGGAGAAGCGCCCGGCTTTGTAACCGCGGATTTTGGATTCCGGCAGGGATGCGAAGAGCTCTCGAATCGGACCGAAAAGGTCTACGTAGGTGGCGGGGTTGGAGCGCGGCGTCCGTCCGATAGGGCTCTGGTCAATGTTGATGATTCTATCTATGTACTCCACGCCCGCAATCTCATCTACCTCGCCGGCGGGTTCTCGCGTGCCGTTGAGGATTTGTGCCAGGCGTTGGTACAGGGTTTCAACAACCAGCGTGCTCTTCCCCGAGCCGGAGACGCCTGTTACGCAGGTGAGAAGCCCCAGAGGGATACGCACGCTGATGTTTTTCAGGTTGTTCGCCCGCGCACCGCGAATTTCCAGCGCCTTGCCATTGCCCTGGCGCCGCTGCGCCGGCACGGGAACGCATTTACGCCCCGAGAGATACGCGCCAGTCTGAGAGGTGGGATGCGCCAGAATGGTCTCCAGGGGACCTGTGGCAATGACTTCACCACCGTGTTCGCCTGCTCCTGGCCCTAGATCCACAATCCAATCGGCAGCCCGGATCGTCTCATCATCATGCTCGACCACCAGCACGGTATTGCCTAAATCGCGCATTTCTTTGAGCGTGTGGATCAGGCGCGCTGTATCACGCTGGTGCAAGCCGATGCTCGGCTCATCCAGCACATAGAGCACGCCGGTGAGCCGTGACCCAACCTGGGTTGCCAGCCGAATGCGTTGTGCTTCTCCCCCAGAGAGTGTGCTAGCGGAGCGGTTGAGGCTGAGATAATCCAACCCCACATTTACGAGAAAGGTAATGCGGCTGTGAATTTCGTGCAGTGCTCGCTCGGCAATCGCTGCCTCTTTGCGGCTGAGCGTCCCTTCTTCAAGGAGCTGTCCGACCCACCCCTGCAGCCGTTGTACAGGCCATGAAGAGATTTCGTGAATGGGCTTTCCCGCAATAGTCACCGCACGTGCGACTTCGTGAAGACGTGTCCCGCCGCATTCTTTGCAGGGGATACGGCTCATCACTTCCTCGATTTTGGCGCGAATGTAATCGGAAGTGGTTTCATCATAGCGGCGCTGTAAATTGGGCACGATGCCCTCATAAGCCCGCCGCCCTTCCCAAACACCGTTTGCGCTTTCATAGCGCACGGCGATAGTTTCCGATCCTGAGCCGTAGAGGATAATATTGCGCTGCGATTCCGGCAGCTCTCGCCAGGGCTTGTTCAGGTCAATATGATAGTGCCGGCTTACACCCTGAATCTGCTTGTAGGTATAGCTTTCCTGATCCTCTGCTACACCGAAGGCAATCGCCCCATCCTGCAAGGAGCGATCAGGGTTGGGGACGATGAGCGCCGGGTCGAGTTCGAGCTTGTAGCCCAAACCCTGACAGGCGGCACAGGCGCCGTGTGGGCTATTAAAGGAGAACGTGCGCGGCTCGATTTCCGGCAGGCTGATACCACACACAGGACAGGCTAGATTCTCTGAGTAGAGCACATCACCGGTTGGATGTGTTTCGGGGTTGGGCGAACGTGCCACATCCACGATCATTACCCCGTCGCCGAGTCGGAGCGAGGTCTCAACGGAGTCGGTGACGCGGCTGACAAAATCGCGATACGCCTGTTCGGGGTCTTCTTCAGGGTCTGGAACGACCAGGCGGTCCACGACCGCTTCTATATCATGGACCTTGTAGCGGTCGAGCTCTGGGACATCATCGAGATCATAGATATTACCGTCTACACGTACACGTACAAACCCCAGTTTGCGTACTTCGTCGAAGGTCGGGCGGTGATGCCCTTTACGCCCACGCACCAGCGGTGCGAGTATTTGCAGGCGTGTATTTGCAGGCATCGCCAGGATGGTATCCACAATTTCCTGGGCGCTCTGCCGCGTGACAGCCCGTCCGCATTGCGGGCAGTGAGGTATACCGATGCGTGCGTAAAGCAATCGCAGGTAGTCGTAGATTTCCGTAACAGTGCCCACGGTTGAACGGGGATTGTGCGAGACGCCTTTCTGATCAATCGCGATAGCCGGGCTGAGACCCTCGATAGACTCAACATCGGGCTTGCTCATCTGCCCAAGAAATTGGCGGGCATAGGCGCTCAACGACTCAATATAGCGACGTTGCCCCTCGGCAAAGATCGTATCAAAAGCCAGCGAGGATTTCCCAGAACCAGACAATCCGGTGATGACTACCAGACTGTTTTTGGGAATCTCGACTGAGATGTTTTTCAGGTTGTGTTCACGTGCGCCGCGCACGATTAGCAGTTCATTCTTCATAGTTTGCCGCCTCTCCTGGTTGCAAACGACCATTATAACACGAAAATGGCGCCTCCAACAGGGGAATGTGACGCGTGGGTATAGGACAAATTATTGGGGAGTTCAAAGATCAACTTGGGGAGACACCTGCGGATAGACGCTTTGGCACGCCAAGGGCGCAGAGGGTGGTTTTTTTCTAGAGCGGCAATAGTGGCTAGACTAACGAGCATGTGGGCAATGCAAGAACACAAAGAGGTAGCTTTTTTGTGATTTTTGCGGGCTGCGCCCGCAAAAATCACGCTCGCGGAGAGAAGCACAGAGGGGGG
>JAFGFB010000312.1 GCA_016931315.1 Anaerolineae bacterium | reverse complement strand
GCTTCGCGCGTCCCCCAAATACGCTTTATAAAGCCGTGCCACAAAAGTGTATTATCGTGCACATAAAGCGCCCTACAGCCAATAATTTATCTTATACCCCATCTTGCCATTCATGTAGTTCTGCTTATAATCTTGATACAGGCAGCGGAAAGTCAGGATTCGGGATCGAAGCTCCTTACGAGGAAGCCCAAACAAATGTATTTATTCGCGCGCGCGTTCGCGCACGTGCTTGCCTGCGACTGTAGCACCAGGCAAGATTCTGCTTATAGAATGAGGCAAAACATGGATAAGTTCACACGGCCCACGGGAACCCAGGATCTACTACCGGCGGAACAACCCTATTGGGAATATGTCAGCAGCAGTGCAGCAGCAACAGCGCGGCGTTTTGGCTACGAGCGCATCGAAACACCCATCTTCGAATCCACCGGGCTGTTTGCGCGAGGCGTTGGAGGCTCAACCGACATCGTCGAAAAGGAGATGTATTCCTTCCGAGATAAGGGGGATCACGCGCTCACGCTGCGCCCGGAGTTCACCGCTGGCGTTGTCCGCGCCTATATTGAAAACGGGTTGCATACCCTGCCAAAGCCGGTGAAACTCTTCTCTTTGGGTCCGATTTTCCGGTACGAGCGCCCACAAGCCGGACGCTTCCGGCAGTTCCACCAGTTCAATGCGGAAATCTTTGGCATTCAAGACCCCCTCGCCGACCTGGAGAGCATGTTACTCGCCTGGGACCTCTACGCCGGGTGGGATTTCAAAGGGCTGGCTTTTCAGCTAAATTCCACGGGATGCCCAACGTGTCGCCCGACTTTTAGCGCCGCCCTGCGCGACTATTACCAGGGCCATCTGCACGAAATCTGCGACGATTGCAAGCGCCGTCTGGAGACCAACCCGCTGCGGGTGCTGGATTGCAAGCAAGAGCGCTGCCAACCCGTGATTGCCGGCGCCCCGCAGAGTACTGAGCACCTGTGCGAGGACTGCAGCACACACTTCGCCAGCCTGCGGAGCTACCTCGATGCCCTGGGACGCCCTTATACCATCAATCCACGTCTGGTGCGCGGATTGGACTATTACACCAAGACTGTCTTCGAAGTCTGGGCCGAGGGCATTGGCGCACAGGCGGCGGTCTGTGGGGGCGGGCGCTACGACGGCTTGATCGAGTTGCTCGGTGGACGTCCGACGCCGGCAGTGGGCTTTGCAGCCGGACTGGAGCGCATCATCCTGGTGATGAAAGCCCAGGGACTCACACCGCCCACGCTGCCGCTTCCGCCAGTCTTCATCGCCTTCCCCAGTGATGCCGCGCGTGCAACGGCGGTTCGGCTGCTGGTGGACCTGCGCGCCGCAGCCATCGGAGCGCAGATTGCCATGGGAGGCAGCCTCAAAGCCCAACTGCGGCAGGCGGATAAGGCACAGGCACGCTTTGTCTTCATCATCGGCGAGGACGAGCTGGCGCGCGGCGAAGTAAACTTGAAGGATATGGCAACCGGGGAGCAACTCACCATCGCATTGGAAGCAGCCACAGCACAGGTGGCGCGGGCGCTATCTGCCCGTTGAAGTTCCAATGCAGTGCGTGAAATCATCGTGTGTTCAACACTCTGCAATGAATCCAAGGACAGGTGATGCAGACAATCGGCCTGATTTATAACCCCCGCGTGGGAGCCTCGATACCGTTGGCGCAGAAAATTGCGGATTGGCTGGAGTCACGCGGCGTCAGTTCGTGGCAGTGTTCTACCCATGAACGCCCTACGGATGGCACATGCCTTTTCAAGAGTGACCTGCTCATCACGCTTGGAGGCGATGGCACCATCTTGCGGGCAGCGCGCATGGCGGCGCCGCTAGGCATTCCCCTGTTGGGGCTGAATCTGGGAAGGGTCGGCTTCCTGACGGAATGTGAACCTGAATACTGGGTTGAGGTATTGGAACGCATTCTGGCGCACGAGGGCAGCGTCGAAGAACGCATGATGCTACAGGTCACTCACTTGCGTGAAGGCGCGATGCAGGCGCGTGAATTCGCGCTCAACGATGCGGTCATCAGCCGAGCCGCTCTGGCGCGCACCGTTCACCTGCTTACGACGATTGATGGCGCAGTGCTGACAGAATACGTCGCCGATGCTCTGATTTTGGCCACCGCAACCGGCTCAACGGCCTACTCCTACGCGGTGGGGGGACCCATCCTGCCGCCCTGGCTCGACAACATCGTGGTGGCTCCTGTAGCCGCGCACCTGAGCCTCGACCGGCCACTGGTGCTCAATGCACAAGCCGTTATCGAGATCACTGTGGGAGCGACCATTCCCGGCATGGTCACAGTGGATGGACGACTCATGGGCGAGCTGCTCGAAGGAGATTGCGTGCGGGTCGAACGCAGCCCCCTCAAAGCACGCTTTCTACGGCTGCGCAATCGCGCCGATTTCTACCGCACACTCGTCACCCGTCTTAGCCCGCGGAATCACAGCGAAACAGGGGGCTGAAGATACCGCGCTGTAGCCAGCGCGTTGGCTACAGCGTGCATGGCAGCAAACCTGTTGAGACAGGAGGTTCAATGACCCAAGAAGCCATGACTGAGGATGAAGTACTTTACTGTAAACGCCATCCCAAGGTTGCGACCACATTGCGCTGTTATCAATGCGGCGCTCCAATCTGCCATCGCTGTGCGCAACGCACCCCTGTAGGCTATCAGTGCCCCGATTGCCGGCGGGGACTCAAGAAGCGTTTTGAACAAGCACGACCGCTCGATTATGGCATTGCGGCTGTCGTCGCGCTCGGCCTGGGCGCACTCGCGGGAACATTCTTGCCCCTTGCGGGGTGGTTCACAGTGTTTCTCTCACCTGTTGCGGGAACGATCATTGCGGAAGTCACCTGGCGCCTGATCAACCGGCATTATAGTTCCCACGTCTGGTGGATTGTCGCGTCGGGAATCGTCATTGGAACGCTGCCCCATATCGCCATCCGCGTATTTGGACTGTTCTTAACGCCCGTCGAAGGACAAATCTTCAGTTGGATAGGCATGCTCTGGCCCCTGGTACACATTGGGTTGGCCGTGGGCGCATCCTCAGCCCGGCTAAAGTTAGGGTGAATCATAATGGCGCGCATTTTGATGCTCACCCCGCAGCTGCCATATCCACCGCGCCAGGGAACAGCGCTGCGCAACTGGGGTATCCTGCGCGGACTGGCAGCGCAACACGAGCTGTGGCTCCTCTCCTTTGCCGCGCCAGACCAAACGGGGGAGATTCCCGAAGCGCTCCGCAGCCCGCTCAAGGACATCGCCGTCATTCCACAGCCCACACGCACCCTATCACAACGGCTGCGCGACCTGCTTATCTCAAGGCGCCCCGATCTCATTTTCCGCCTGCGCAGCACCGCCTTTGAGGCGCAATTGCAGACCTGGCTCAACGCACAAACCTTTGATTGGCTGCTGGTCGAGGGGTTGGAACTCACGCTGGCGCTGGACCCGGTGTGGCAACGAGGGATGCCGCCACGGATAGCCTTCGACGCGCACAATTGCGAATATCTGCTCCAACAGCGGGCATTTCAAACGGATGTGCGGAATCCGCGCCGTTGGCCCGGCGCCGCGTATTCCTGGTTACAATGGCGACGCCTGCGCCGTCATGAAGCCGCCATTTGCCGCCGTGCCGACCTGGTCACTGCGGTCTCTGCTGCCGATGCAACTGCCCTGCAACGCCTGGCTCCAGAAATAACGCCACTCGTCATCCCGAACGGATTGGATGTGGACGACTACGCCACCTGGGCGGAAGCCACGCCGCTGCAACAGCCCGCCTTTGTCTTCACCGGCACGATGGATTTCCGACCCAATATAGATGGGGTGCTGTGGTTTACCAGCGAGGTCTGGCCTCGAATTCGCGCCGCCCTACCCGGGGCGTATGCCTACATTGTGGGAAAACGGCCCCATCCCCGGCTAGAGGTGCTGCGCGAGACACCCGGCATTGTCATCACAGGAGCAGTACCGGATACCCGCCCTTACATTCGCGCAGCGGCGGTGTATATCGTGCCGCTGTGGGTGGGTGGGGGCACACGCTTCAAAATCCTCGAAGCCGGAGCCATGAGCAAAGCCATCGTCTCCACCAGCCTGGGCGCCGAGGGCTTCCCCAATGTCGAGCGGGCTGTTATGCTGGCAGATAATGCCGTCGCCTTTGCAGATGCCTGTATCACCCTGGCTAAGGATGCGGCATTGCAAGAAGAAACAGGTGTACGGGCGCAGGCTTTCGTCCGCGCTTATGATTGGCAGGCAGTGCTGCCGCCGCTTATCGAGCGGTTGAAATAGGAAACTCACAGATAAGCCAGAGTGTTCTGAGCGCAACTGCGGACGAACGAAGAATACCAAAGAGATTCACAGAACCGGCATGAGGGCGGGTATAGGACAGATTTTTGGAAGGTTCAAAGGGCAGCTGAGTGAGGCAATACGTTTAGACACTTGGGCGTGCCAAAGAGCCGCAGAGGATGGTTCTTTTTGTGATTTTCGTGAACGGGGCTGCGCCCGGTTCACGAAAATCACACCTGCAGAAAGAAGGTGCAGAGAGTTGATCGCTGATGAAGGCCGTTTACAAGATGGCGATCTTATTGTTTCCAATATTCTGTCGTATACCCCTATAAGAAGGACATACGACAGATTATTTGGGAAACCTAAAGAGGTTCTGCAAACAGACGAAGAGGATGTTTTTTTTGTGTTTTTTGGGAGGCGCAAAGCGCCTCCCAAAAAACACATTTCAAGTAAAACAATGATGATAGTTACGTCGTTGCCGCAACCAAGGTGTCCGGTCACCAATAATTTGCACCATACCCCTATAGGGGGATTTCGTAGCAGGTCGCTGACCAAAACCGTACTATGTCTCACACAACGCTTCTGAAGCGCGATCGAGGCATTCGTCCGGGGTT
>JAFGFB010000311.1 GCA_016931315.1 Anaerolineae bacterium | reverse complement strand
GCTACTCCTGCGACGTGCCCCATGCGGCGCAGCTCTACCAGCGGCTGCACACGCTGTGTCAGCACTACGACATGGCCGAGCACATCCCGCCGTACGCGCCTCAAACTATACAGCAGCTATCGCTTTTTTGAGGGAGAAGTGTTTGGAGTTGCCGCGCTTTCCAAATTGCTCCGTTTTATATTGGCAGTATAATTAATCTATGAACCAGCGCGGAAAATTCATCGTGATTGAGGGTTTGGATGGTTCCGGCATTACCGAGCAGGTAGAGCTGCTCAAGGAATGGTTGCGCCATCGGGATTGTGATTTAAGCCGGATTGTCTTTACTCACGAACCCAGTGAAAGTCCAGTGGGATTACTGTTGCGGATGACCCTCTTGGGACGGTTGGACATGGACGAAGAGACCTTGGCGCTGTTATTTGCCGCCGACCGTTATGACCATGTTAACCGTTTCATCCGCCCCGCTTTGGAAAAGGGTTTTTACGTTGTCAGCGACCGGTACTATCTCTCGTTTTACGCGTACCAGACCGCGCAAGGGTTGACCCTGGAGTGGCTGCGTGCGCTGGGGACTACCTGGATTCGTCCTGACTTAACCCTGGTGTTGGATACACCGTTGGAGCAATGTCTGGCGAGTTTGGACAAACGGCCATCGCGCGAACGCTATGAGCAAGAGCCCATTTTGCGCAGGACCTGGGAAGAGTTTCAACGGATGATCCCGGTGCTGGTCAGTGAAGGAGAACAAATTGTTACGATCTCGGGCGCGGGAAGTGCCATGGCGGTACAACAACGGTTACTGGAGCATGTGGTCCCACTTTTTGAACAGGAGCAACCTTGATGGCAGGTCGATTTATTGTCTTTGAAGGGATTGATAGCGAAGTTTTGACTGAACAGGCTGCTGATTTGAGTAGTTGGATGCGCGGGGAGGGACTGACGGTGAACCTGACCCGTGAACCAACCGACGGACCGTTTGGTGCGCAGTTACGTCTGGTGTTGGGGGGACGCCTCAAGGTAGACGATTTGACCCGCGCGGCACTGTTTATGACCGACCGGATGGACCACCTGTATCGCAACGGGGGCGTGCTAAGCGATTTGGATAAGGGCTACTACGTGGTTGGTATTCGTTATTTGCTTTCCACGTATGCGTATCAGGGGCAAGAGTTGTGCACTCCCGACTCGCGGTTCAAGCAAACGCCTACCTCCGGGGATGCTTTAGAATGGCTACGCCATATTAACCAACAGTGCCGTTGGCCTGATCTGGTTTTATTTCTTGACTCTCCAGTAGAGGGCGCTCTGAGGCGTGCTGTTGAACGGGAAGGGACCGAGGCTGTCAAGGAGTTCCCGGCTCGTTACAAAGATGCCCGACGAGGTTATAGAGTAGCCATTGAACGCTGCCAGCAGTGGGGGCTGGAGGTCAAAATCATTGACGGCAATCAGCCCACAGCCACCATTCAACGTCTCTGTCGTCAGGCGGTAGAAGCCTTGGGACTGGAGAAATAGCTATGTTGCTCAATCCTGGCCCTGGCAAATTGATTGCGATGGAAGGGTTGGACGGTGCTGGCACCACCACGCAGTCGCCTCGTCTGGCGCAGTGGCTACGTGATCGCGGCAAGCGGGTCTATATTACCCGCGAGCCGACCCCCGGCGCGGCCGGCATGTTGATACGCCCTTTTCTGACCCGGCGTTTTACCCTGGATGGGAAGACGTTGACGGCCCTGTTTGCTGCTGACCGGATAGATCATCTCTATGCAGAGGGTGGGGTTGTAGAGCGATTGCAGGCCGGCGAATGGGTCATCATGGATCGCTATTATCTTTCCTCATTTGCTTATCAGGCTTTGGCGCTGTCCCCGGAAGAAATGCGCTGGCTCTGGTATCTGCACGAACCTTGCCTTGTCCCCGATGTCACGTTTTTCCTGGATGTGCCAGCGTGGACTTGTGTGGATCGGGTTTCGGCCACTCGTGCTTTCCACTTTGAGATTTATGAAAATATCAAGGCTCTGGAGAAGGTCTTGGAGAAATATCTGGACGCTATCCGACGTTTCAGGAGTGTGGAACAGAATATTCAAGTGTTGGACGGCACACAGCCGATTGAAGGAGTAGAGAAAGGCATTAGAAAGCGTGTCGAGATGATGTTCCTTGATGACACCTCCCTTTCAAGCCAGGAGCAACAGGCGTTGTGGGGGCAGTGGCCAGCCCTTAACGAATTGAGGCAGATAATAGAATCGTCGCTGGATCTTGCTCTTATTACGGTGAAGAAGATTCCGGAATCTGTTAACCCTAGAGGCCCTGGCGGTAGTAAGGGTGGAGTCCAGTTAGAGTTTGGTGGCCCGACGGAAATTTACCATGTAGTGGCTCACTACACAGACTATTATAATAAGTTGCGCTTGCGTCCATTGGGCAAAGCTGACGATATGTTGGAGCAACTAAAAAAAATCTGTCCGACGACGTTGCCGCGCCGTCGGCCCGAGCAAGAACTAAAGCTATTTGATGGAGGAACTGGAGATGAGCGATCAAACCTTGCTGGATTTTGACATTATTTTTGAAGCGCGCCGACACGGCTTGCTGACGCCGTTCGAGGAACGGCAGTTGAAAGGCGCTTCGTATGATATGCGAGTGGGTGATTACGCTGTCCTGGTTGGTTCCCAGGCCGAAGGATACCAAAGAATTTCACTCAAGGATCAAGGCTATATGGAACTCTTGCCCAGCCAAACTGTCGCTATCTACAGTTTGGAGCGCGTCGGTATCCCCGCTGACATGAAGGGCCGCCTGAGCCTGCGCTCTTATTGGGCCATCAAAAATCTGCACTTCAACGGGGGGATTATAGACCCCGGCTATACCGGGCTGCTTTTTTTCAATATTACCAATTTGGGCACGGCGCCGGTGCACATTGGCTATGGGGAAGGGTTGGTCACCACGGAGTTTATCCGGCTGGATCAGCCCTCGCAGCGGGTGTACAACGAGGGTATGCCTTTGTTGGATATACCCGAGGAGCGGCTGCCGCCTTTGCCTGCTTTGCCTGCGATGGATGTGGCCCAACTTCAAGCACAGGTGGCAATGTTGGAGGATCGGCTGGCGATTCTGGAACGCCGATTGGTGGGGAAATAATCATAAAAATATAAGTGTGATACACTATGACTCTTTCAAAAAAACAATGCACAGATTTGTCTAATGCACTATCTCCCTTTTGGTCAATTTCCACGATTCCTACCGAAGCTGGCCCAGAGGGGGTTAATGTCACGCAGGTATATGAATCTCGGCCGGCGGCAGAGATGCAAAAACTGGAGCGGGTCATCCGACTCATGGATGCTGGCCGGACCGATCGTGCGAAAGTGGTCATTGTGGGGCAACGGGGCACCGGCAAAAGTATGGATCTGGCCTGGATTGCAGCCCAGTTAAGCCGCACGCACCTGGTTGTTTGGTTGGATGCAGTAGGGTTGGATTCCACTGTTTTGCAGGATCCCCTTAACCTCTTTGCAGTGATGGGATTGGGGCTGGCGCAAGGAGCAATTACGTTTGGAGAGCAACCCGATCGCCAGTATCTACAAAATCTTTTATGCGCATGCTGGGATACGTTCTTTCTGGAATCTACCTCCGAAAAAAAGGAAGGGGTTAACCTGGATAAAATTTTTAGCAATCTCGGCAGAGCCATTTCTTCACTTATCCTGCCTTTGAGCGCTACTGCTGCATTAACTGCTAGGCCAGTATTCATGGTTGCTGTGGGTACACTGACATTACTTATGCAGGCAGTGACGGAGGGTGTAGAGGCTGACATCGGCGAGCAAGAAACATACCAGCGCACTCGCACTGAACCGCCGCGGGTCAGTGCGGCGGCGGCACGCCTGCACTTGTTCGCGCAGGATGTGGAGCAGCGCACGGGCCGGCCGGTGGTCGTGATCATTGATGGGTTGGATCGAGTGGCGCGAAAGGATATTCAAGCACTCTGCCAGCGGAGCAAAGATCTGGCGTGCCCTGACTTGCGGTTGATTTTGACGGCGCCGTTGACTCTGTATCAAGCACCGGAATTTCGCGAATTGGAGGAGTTTTTCCCTGAGGTCGTCACTGTGCCCAATGCACGTTGCGAGGGCCCGGAGTCCCCCGGATATGATTTCTTGCACCGCATTCTGACTCGCCGCCTGGAATTATGTAATTTGGAAGAGGATGAGGTCTTTGTGCCGGAAGTAGCGTCGCGGCTTTTGCTGGCCTCGGGCGGCAATATCCGGCAATTGATACTGTTGGCACATGGGGCCCTTTTGAATACAGAGTGCCGAGGGCAAGCACAGATCGACGCGACGGCAGCTGATGGGGCCATTGGCTCAGCTATGACGGCATTGGTGGAACGCGCTATGCAGCGACCTCAGTTGTTGACCGCTGTGCAGACGTTTGCGCGCGCCGAGCGTCCTTTGCCGCCGGATGGCGAGGTGGGGGATTTTCTGTTAGAGACCAAGTGTATTTTGGCCTATCAGGACATGAAAGGCCGATTGGCTTACGCGCTGCATCCCCTGGCGCGGGCTTATTTGCAGGAGGAGGGGTTGATATGAACACTACGCCTGTCGATTGGACGGCCCTGGTCAACCGGTTCAATCCCTTGCTACCCTTAGCGGGGGAGCAATGGGAGTCGTTTTACGTGGAACGTGAGGATAGCCCTATTCCACTGATGGCTCTGGTGCTGAAACCGGGGCGGTTGGCGTCGCCGCTGTTGCTGGCAGGTGCACGCGGCAGCGGGAAGACTTCGGCGTTGGTCCGCCTGGGGCGTGAGCTAGGCCGAGAGGCCTACACGGTTATCTGGATAGACTTGAACGCTTCCTTGGACGTATACCACTTCTCTATCCTGGACTTGCTGCTGGCGTTGGGCGGCGGCGCTTACAAAGTTGCTTCCGAAATGCAACTGGCGCCAGACCCACGCTACTGGCAGGAGATGGTTACTGCGCTCAGTACCTTGATAGGACAGGTGCGCAACGATGCCACGTACCGCCTCGACCCAGATATGCTGCTTGCTACTCTGGTCTGTGCCCGCGTGGATCCCGCCGCGCCGCTGCCGTTGGATAAGGAATTAAAAACTCGCCGGCCCAGCCTGGAGTTAACCGGCAAAGAAAGAGAAGCTTTGTGTGCTGGGGCGATCCTGCGCGAGATGGTACAGCGGATCAATTTGATCTTTGCCGATGTGGCGGAACGCTCAGGGTGTGAGGTGTTGGTGATTGCCGATGGGCTGGATAAAATTGAGCCAGCTCTGGCCCACGAGATCTTTGAACACGCGATGGTTTTGACCGAACTTCAGGGGCGGGCTGTTTATACGCTTCCTTATGGATTCTACAAGATGGCCGGCAATTTGCAGGATGATTTTGAGATCTATGAATTACCCAATGTGCGCCTGCACGCTGATAAAAATCGGGCAGCCCGGTATGAGCCAGGGTACGCCATGCTGCACGAGGTCGTGCGTCGCCGTGTGCAGGCCGCGGGGTATACCCTAGAAACGTTGGTTTCCCCTGGCGCACTGGATCTGCTGATTGACGTCAGCGGAGGGGTTTTACGTGGTCTGGTCAAGCTTTTCCGCAGCGCTGTCTTGTGGGCTGAATTGCACCAGCACGACACAGTTATCTTTGAGGATGTACAAAAGGCCATCGAGGGCGAGTGCCGAATCCGGAGGATAGCTTTAACTGCTGCCGATTGGGATTATTTGCGGAAGTTTCAACGCTCTGGTCACCGTGAATCTGAGGATGAATTTCTACTCCATTTACACCTCGGCAATATTCTTACCTATGCTGAGGGGGGGCAGATTTGGTATGCGGTGCATCCGTTGCTGCTGTTGCCTGAAGGTTCGGAAGATGCTCATGAATGAGCGGCTGTCTGATTTCGAGAGCCAGACATTGGATAACCTGGTATTCATGCTGAAACGCTCGTTTGACCGCAGCGGAGTTTTTTACATTGGGCTACTTGATGAGCTGCACCATCAGGAAATTGCTGACTTGCTGGGTCGGAAACTGGCACCGGCCGCCATTGGGGTGGAGTGTTTGCACTTCAACGGCGCTGCGCCATTAGGGCAGATAAGACAACGTCTGACGGAAGCGCGCGACCGGCAGGAACGGGTGGTGCTGGCGCTCTGGTCGTTGGAGCATTTGCCGGAGCCTGCGTTGCATCGCCTGTTGCGCGATTTTTGTGCCGGGAGGGAATGGTTCAGCCAGACCCCACAACTGGGCAGGACGACGGTGCCATTGGTGTTGCTGGTTAGTTCGATTTCGTATCGGCAAATGGCGACGGATGCTATGGATCTGCTTGATGGAGTTCCTGTGTTTAAGTTGAGTGAGAATTAGTTTTTTATGCGGAGGTCTTATGACAGAGATGCCTGCATTGTGGACGGCGATGTTTAATCTCTTCAACCCCCTGGTTCCAGTTTCTGGCGATTATTTGAGTGCATGGTTTGTGGAGCGGAAACTCAGCCCCTTGCCACGTATGGAACTTGCTATGCGCCCTAATCGGGCTGAACAAAAGGTATTGCTGGCCGGTCAGCGAGGCTGTGGTAAAACCTCCGAGCTCTTCTGTTTAATGTCCCACATGCAGTCAGATTACTTTACAGTCTACACAGATTTGGGTGCCTCTGCCACGGAGGATCCAGTTTCATCGATTGAATTATTTTTTGCTATGGGTGCCGCCGTCTATAAAGCTGCGCGAGATGCTGGCTTAAAGCCATCTGAAGGTGTCTGGAAAGAACTGGTATCCAGTTTATCGACCCTGACGCGCGAACAAACCAGGGAAAAAGGGCTGGATTTTGATCCATTAGCGCCGCTTAATGCCATTGTTGCTACCGCATCTGCGATTTACCCGCCCCTGGAATCGGTCTCTAAAGCATTAAGTGTAAAGGCAAGCCTGGGCTTGAGCCAAAGGGATATAGAGAAAATCGAGGTTGAGCCAGTGTTGCGTGAAGTGGTCACGCGAGTCAACGCAATCCTGGCGGATGTAAGGTGCAAAGCCAATAGGCCCGTATTGTTGGTCGCAGATGGCCTGGATAAAATCAAGCGGATGGAGACAGCACTATCTCTATTTAACCATACCTGGGCTTTTGACTCTCTGGCATGTCAGGCTGTTTATACGGTTCCCCCCGTGTTGTATTATTCTGTGCGGTTTCAGGAAATTGGCGACTACTTTTCCCATGAGGAACTTCCCAATGTGCGGCTTTACCCTTATGGACAGCGTGGTAAGTGGGATCCTGAGGGGCTGGCCACGCTGCATAGGCTGGTGGAGAAACGGCTACAGGCAGCTGGCTTAGATATCCCCTCTCATGTCTTTGACTCTGACGCGCTGGCACTGCTGATTCAAAAGAGCGGTGGGGTGATGCGTGATTTGGTAGAGCTGATTCGTTCTGCTGTTTTATCAGCTGAATCCCGTCAGGCCAAGCGTATTGAGATGGTTGCTGCGCAAGAGGCTGTGGCACTCATGCGACGTAAAATTCAGGCCGGTTTTTTCAAAGGGGAGTACGAAGCCCTGCTGGATGTACAAAAGAATAGGGGGCAGATTGACAAGGCCAATGAGATCCAAATGGAATTGTTGCGTGGCAACCTGATCGTCAATTACGAAAACGGCGGCTTTTGGCGCGATTTACACCCGTTGGTGGTAGATATTTTACGGGATTATAGCGGCTCCACGCTGCCATCCGAATAATTTTCTGGTGCTGTTTTTACTTCCTCGAAAGGTACAGGGGTTATGGCTGAATCGTCGGGCATGCCGCATCAATGGAAAACGGATTTTTATAAATTGCAGGTTCTCTTGCAGAAGGCTATTGCCGGTACGCCGGTTTTCGTAGCAGTGAGTGCTGAAGACCAGCCGGTTGAGGATGAACTGATCTATTTATTGCGTCAGCAGTTCTCCACCGTGCATATAGCCGATTTCGGCTTCGAGCGCTATGGTTCCGGTTTACGCGATTATTTGCTGCACTATATGCCCTACGGTACGCAAATTGTCCTGGCACGCGGTTTGGACCGGCTGCCGGATCTGGCACGCCAGCAGGCGCTGCAGATACTTAACTGCGAGCGGGACGTGGTGGGGCAATTCGGATGTTCGCTCGTCGTTTTTTTCACGCCGGAAATCGTGCATGAATTTCCCCGCTGGGCGGCGGATTTCTGGGATTGTAGCAGCGCTTATCTGGAATTCCGTGACCCTGAACGGCAGCGGGTGAAAGCGCAAATTCTGGAGACCCGGCGGGTCTACTTGCGACGGATGCAGGAGCAGTGTGCTGTGGTGGAGCTGCGTGGCATTTCGCCGGCTGTAGGGAGTCCCCAGGTGGATTTGGCGGCCGTGTTTGTAGAACCCTCGGTCAAGGTGGGGCGCGAATCCAGCCTAGATTCTAGGTCGCCTTCCATTGAGCCAGAAACCCTGCTCTTTCGCAAGCTGCTCAAACCCCGGCAGCGCATGGTCATTCTGGGTGCGCCGGGCGCAGGTAAAAGTGTCTTGTTGCGCTATATTGCTACCCTTTTGGCACAAGGGCCGACAGTCGTGGGGCGGTACGTCGGTGCTAATGTTGAGATAGATTGGTTTCCTATCTTGTTGCCTCTATCTGCTTATGCTGCTGCTTTGGCTGATAGCTTCGACCTCACACTTTCTGATTATTTACCGGCCTATCTATCCAGCCGCGAATGGGGCGACCTGGAGTTTTTAACGCCATTGGTGCATGACGAACTGCAAAACGGACGCGGCGTTGTTATGTTGGATGGGTTGGATGAAATTGCGAGCATCGAGCAACGGCATGAAGTGGTGGTGCGTATCCGCGATTTCATCCGGCGTTTCCCGGAGAATATCTATCTCATCACCAGCCGGATTGCCGGGTATGATCGTGCGGCGATCAGTGAAGAGTTTGGCCTGTTGACCATCGTGGATTTGGAATGGTCACAGCGGCAAAAGTTGGTCCACAAATGGTGCGCGGCCGTATTGCACCCAACGACGGAAACGGGTGACGCAAAGACTGCCGCCGAACTTGAGGCGAAACGTCTGGCGGAGGGGTTGTTGGCCATCATCGAACGCGAGGACTACCTTGATGCACTCTCTTCCAGTCCCTTGCTTCTCACGATCTTAACCAATATCTATTTGCAAGGCAAATCGCTGCCCACGCGTAGGGGCGAACTCTATCGGATTGCGACGGCCGTCTTGACCGAGACATGGTCGCTGGAGCGGAGTATTTCCGGGCGGCCAGTTCGCGTGCGTCTGGATGAGCAAATTTTGGATGAGCGCCGGGTTGTGGAACTGCTTAGCCCGTTGGCTTTCTGGATGCACCAGACTCGCCCGAACGGCGTCGTCACGCACCATGAGATGGTTCGGCATCTGGCCGACTATATGGAGCAGCGCGAGGGGATGCAGGAAGAGAGGGCTTGGCGCGTTGCCGAAGAATTTGCCGCTCTGGTGCAGGAGAAAGTTGGGCTGTTGGTGGAACGTCAACCAGGGGAATTTGCTTTTGTGCATCGTACCTTTCAGGAATATCTGGCCGCGCGCTATCTATCCATGCGGCGCAATGTCAATGAACAAGCCGTGCGTTTGCTGCCAGACGCCAATTGGGAAGAGGTCTTGGCGTTGGTCGGTGATGTGCTGCAAGGTGAATGGTTCGACGATTACGTGTACGCCCTGTTGTCGGCAAATTTAGAGGATTCGGCAGTTGGGCAGAACATTATTCTGGCTGGACGGTGTTTGTACTCTGCTGGAGTACATCTGACCGGCACGGTTTTAGGACAACGGGTTATGGAAGCCCTCGTGACGTTAGTGGAAACGGCCATCATGCCTTTCTCACGCCGTTTGGATGCGGGAGAGGTGTTGGGCAACTTGGGTGATCCCCGTGTCACGCAGATGATAGAAATACCCGCCGGCCCATTTACTATGGGCTTGTCGGCAGAGGAACTGGCTCGTTATGCGGAACCAGGGCCGTTACGTCGTTTACTGGAACGTTGTGCTCCTGCACATGAAGTGTACGTTCCAGCTTTCTATCTCGACCGTCATCCTGTCACGCATGCTCAGTATGCGCGGTTCATGGAGGATCACGGATATGAGCGACCTGAGTTGTGGACACCAGAAGGTTGGGAATGGTTTTTGCAAGTTTCTCGCAAGATGCCTGCTTATTGGGAGGAATACCGCTGGAACCGCCCAAATTACCCCGTGATTGGCGTTTCATGGTACGAGGCTGATGCGTATGCCCACTGGGCGGGCAAACGACTGCCCACAGAGGCCGAGTACGAAAAAGCCGCGCGGGGGACTGATCTACGAACCTGGCCCTGGGGGAATGAGTGGCTGGATGATGTCGCCAATGCTGAAGCCAAACTAGGACAACTGACGCCGATTGGCATCTATCCCAAAGGTGTTAGCCCGTATGGTGTGATGGATATGGCCGGCAATGCCTGGGAGTGGACGGCTGATTGGTTTATGCCCTACGAGTCTCCCGAACAACAGGATACACACTCTAAAGTGTTACGCGGCGGTGCCTGGAACTCGGATCGCGAACAACTGCGTTGTGTTGTACGACTCATGAGCGAACCCAGCGAACGCGTGGGAAGTGTAGGTTTCCGTTGTGCGTCGGATGAAGAAGGGGGATAGAAAATGTCGGTCAATTGGACACATGAAAGGACGCAGATACAACAGATCCTCGATGCTTGCTTGGCGCAAGTAGCAAGCCCTTTTTTGGTCCCGTCGAGGATTTTTGATGATCTGAGTTCTCTGAAACAGATGCTAATACAACAAGTTAAAGAAAAGGGTAAAAGCTTCGTTCGTGATTCGCTACCTTTGTTTTTTTACCTAAAAGGATACAAGGTATCACCCGCCTCACCAGGATTGGCCGCCTCTATCCTTTGCGAGCTTGAAACTCAGGAAGGTTCGAAAGGGTTTGGGGCTTTAGGCCGTTACGGCGACCAAGATGTTTTTGATGCTCTTCTTACAAGTGGGGAATATGGCTTTGGGGCCATCCGGCAAGATGCATTTCTCGACGCGCGCAGTGATAAAGACAATAGACTCATCATCTATACACAGGACGATTGGGTATCTTGTTTTATGGCTATCCTTGCCTCCGAATATTTGGACGTTTTTTCTGAGGTTTTCACTTCGTTGCCGGCAATGAAAGCACAGTTTCTTGACAGCTGGCAGCGGGTTGAGGGATCTGACTGGAGTTCAGTGCGCTTTATTTATCAACGTTGGCTTGATTTTTTGTAACTACTCACAGCCTGAGGGAGTGGAGGGGGAGAGGCAAGGGGGACAGAAGGAGGTGCCCAGTAGAGCAGCTTCCAAGACGGCAAGCACATGCTGCCCGTTCTTGCGAGCCGTGGAAATGTAACTGCGAATCCGGCAGAGAGTGTGCGCACCATTCTCCGTTCGAAAGCATCCCAACACTTTCTGTTTCACCTTGACCATGTGCAGATCGCGCTCGGCTAAGTTGCTGTCAAAAGTGTTAAGTTTCATTAAATCGTACCTTAAAAGTCTCATAAAATCGTATCACTTGTTAGTTTGACAATGGTGCACTTTCTTGCTACTATTCCTGTGTAAGCTACGGCAGGAGGTAGGGCAATGCGTACCACGAATCTGGAAGAGCGGGCACAGATCTATGCCTTGGCCGATGCTGGTCACAGCGATAGGGAAATCGCCCCCCGCTTGGGCTGGAAGATGAGCGTCATCCGCAAATGGCGCCCCGGGGGCAAAAGGACTTGTCCCACTTGACTTCGGTTAGAGAGCGCCCCGCTACAGGAATGCTGAGTACCTTTGCGCCTCCGCTCATCACGACAATCTGCACGCTGCGGGAAGCTCATCCGGGCTGGGGCGCTTTGACCTTGCGGACCGAGTTGGCACAAGAGTTGCCGGCGGATGCCTTGCCCAGTCGTAGCACCATTGCCCGTTACCTGGCCCAGGAAGGCTTGACGCGGGAGTACGAACGCCATCAGGCGTTGCCCACACCGACGCCGCCTTCGGCCCAGGCAGCGCACGAGCAGTGGGAGCTGGATGCGCAAGGGTATGTCCACGTCCCCCAGGTCGGCGTCATTGCGCTGATTAACTTGGTTGATCGGTTCAGCAAGGTCAAGTTGATGAGCTATCCTTGTTGGGTCGGGGCAGGGCGTGCCAGTCGCCATTCCACCACCGCCGATTACCAACTGGTGCTGCGCCTGACAGCCCATCGCTGGGGGCTGTGTGACCGCTTGTATGTCGATCGTGACAGCATCTTCTACGATAACGGCTCGCCATCGCCCTTCCCCACCCATTTGCATACCTGGCTGCTGGCCCTGGATGTAGAGTTGGTCATTGGTCCGGCACATGTGCCCACCCAACGCGCGATGATTGAGCGTACACATCAGACCTGGACGGCACAAGTACTGACCGGGCAGGAGTATGCGAATTGGGAGGCCCTGTATCTGGCACTGGATCACCGCCGAGATTTCCTCAATGAGCAGTTGCCGTGTGCCAGTACCGACAACCAGCCTCCCTTGGTCGCGCATCCCGAAGCGCGCCAGCCGCGCCGACAGTATCGCCCGGAGTGCGAAGCGCAATTGCTGGACCCGCAGCGCGTGATGACCTACTTGGCCCAAGGACGCTGGTTTCGCAAGGCCAGTAATGTGGGGGCAGTGTCGTTGGGAGATGAGTGCTACAGCTTGGGGCCGGCGTGGCGCAAGAGAGAGGTGGAAATCACCTTCAATCCCAGCACTCAGCAGTTCGTTTTCTACGCCCCGCAGGGAGAACTGCATGCTTGTCACCCTATCCAGGAACTCTCCAAAGAGGCCTTGATGGGTGAGTTGGAACCTTTGGTAACGCTGCATCACTTTCAATTGATGTTACCTCTCACCTGGGACGAGTGGCGGGTGTCACGACTTTGTGAGACTTTCTAGTCACGATTTAATGAGACTTAACATCTCTGATGTTTCACATGGCGTTTATGTAGGTAAGGAACTTGCCAAGTTGCAATTTTAAAATGATCTTGAATAGTCATAAGCACGCCGGTGACCTTCTGGGGAGGCCACCGGTTCCGTTGCCTCTTTATGTAGTAGCTCTTCATGAACTTGGTGAGACTTCAATGCGAAAGATAGATATGAATGAATAATGATAAGAGAGTTCATGTGTCTGCATGGGTAAAAGCCTGGGCTCCCCCTTTGATCTGGATGGGCTTCATCTTTTTTCTCTCCTCGCAATCCACGCTGCCCAGCCCGCCTGACCCTTTGTGGAATACGCTGCTCAAGAAGACGGGCCACGCGGTGGCTTACGCGCTGTTAGCCTGGCTGTACGCACGGGCTTTCTACCGAACAGAGTCGACGTCGGTGCTTTCAGGTCGTCTGGCCTGGGGCGCTGCGATGCTCTACGCGATAACGGATGAGTTCCATCAGGGCTTTGTGCCCGGACGTCACCCCACGGTTACGGATGGGCTGATTGATGCGCTGGGGGCTGGATTAGGGGTGCTTCTGTGGATGCGGTGGGTTCGGGAATCTCATCCGGCGGCACCAGAGGATCGATGACGATCTCCCCAAAGAGCGTGGCCTGAGTAGCCTGTACCATGTGCTGTTTGATGAGTTCCAGAATGGCTTGCAGCGTGACCACGGCTTCGACGCGGGTGGGTTTGCGGCTGAGCAGCGAGTGAAAGGCGACCTGCTGCCAGTGCATGAGCCGCTGGCGGATCAGGCGGATCTGCTGGGTGATGGAGATGCGGGGGCGCTGAATGGCTTCCTGCGGCCGGGGACCGTCGGCAGGGTAGAAAACGGCCTGTGCAGCGGCGCGGAGCGCCTCCAGCGTCACGCCGGTGAGATCTAAGGTGACGTGCTGCGGGCGCGGCGGGGGCGTCACCCCGACGTAGGTCCGCAACCCTGCTTCATCGCGCTCGCGCAGCCACTGTGAGGCCTCTTTGTACCGGCGGTAGGCGCGCAGTTGTTGGATCAGGGCGTCGCCTACATCCTCTTCTTCCGTGCCTTCTGCTAAGACGGGCTGAGAGGGACGCGGGAGCAGCACGCGCGATTTGATCCACAGCAGACGGGCGGCCACGACCAGAAATTCTGCCACGATCTCGATTTCGAGATGCCCACCCATCGCATCGACGTAGGCCAGGAATTCATCGGTGACCTGGGCCAGCGCAACCTGGGTGATATCCAGCTCTTCTTTCTCGATCAGGTGCAGAAGGAGGTCCAGCGGCCCTTCGAATTGCGCCGTATGAACCTGATACGTTACGTCGATTTTGTTTTCCATGGCAGCTCACGCCGAAGCATAATCGAAATGCCGAAAAG